>JAYROM010000084.1:0-11347 GCA_041911695.1 Aeromonadaceae bacterium | reverse complement strand
CCGCCCAAGGTCTGGATGGTGGCGATGCGACCGGCCTGCAAGGCCGGATGATCCTGGCCGAACAACAGGGTCTGGATGGCACTGCGATACGGCGCCAGCCCTTCCATTGGCAGGTAGAGGCTGGCCTGCTCCGGCTGGCCTTGCAGTTGCAACTTGGCCTGCTTGACAGCATCCAGCTGCGGAATGATCGACTGTTCGTTGTAATACAGGCCGATACTCAGGTTCACCTTGTTGGTACGGGTATCCTGATGGAACTTTTCCATCAGCGACAGGATAGGGTCGCCTGCATAGGCTTCAACGTTCTGGAACACAGTTTACTCCTGGGTGTTCAATCTAGGTGGCAATCCATTACACCGCATAACGTCCTGGGCGGTGATTCATGGCAATAATCAGGTTAAGGATGACTGCCCCGGCAATGGAGGCCAACAGCATAGGCAAACTCACCACAAAAAGGGAAGCCGTGACGACACAGGCATCTACCGCCATCATCAATTTCCCGGCACGAATCCCGCTCTTATCCTGCAGGTAGAGCGCCAGAATATTGATGCCGCCCAGGCTGGCCTTGTGGCGAAACAGCACGATAAACCCCACCCCCATCATGATGTTGCCAAACAGGGTGGCATAGTAAGGGTTGAGGCTACTGATCTGGATAAACTGCCCATGCAGGCTGGAGAACAGTGAGACCAGGCCAACCGCGCAGAATGTCTTCAACGTAAACGGGCGCCCCATGCGTTTGATCGACAGATAATAAAACGGCAAATTTAACAGAAAAAATGCGATACCGAAGGGGATATGGGTGATGTAGTGCACCAGAAAGGCCATCCCGGCGGTCCCGCCAGTCAGGGCACCGACCTGGCGCAGCAGCACGACACCAAACGACACCAGCAAGGTACCAAATAGCAGGGCCAACGAATCCTCGATCCAGGTATGGGTCAGTCGTGATGCACTGGGCGCCTTGGCAACGGGCGACGATGCGTCGGCGGTATGGATAGTGGAGGTATGGATAGCGGAGGTAGATACGGATGGCTCAGCAGCAGGGGCAATGGCGTTGTTCATAAAACGTTACTTAACAGGTCAGTGAAACACGCCTCTTTACAGCAAAAAGTGCACCAAAATACCTGCCGATGTAGGCTGGCGGCGAATTGCACGGCGGTAAAAACCCAGTTATCGGTGTTAAGCTATTGAATCTATTTAGTCTCACCGAGGTGCGCAAAATGCGCATCAAAAGAGCCACGCACGCACAAAGCGCGCAACAGGATTCACTTTCACGCACGAAATAAACATGTGGCGCACCACGGCGGGGCATTATGCACCATTTTGAACATCCACCTCCGCAGGTAGCATCTGCCCACTCTCTTTAAGACGATGTAGCACTACAGAGGTTTTAAGGTGCGCCACACTTTTGTTGCGCGACAGTATGCTGCTGATCAAGCGGTTTAGCCCCGGCAGATCCGGGACGACAACCTTGAGTAGATAATCGGCATCGCCGGTCGTCTTGTAGGCGTCCAGAATGGCATCCACCTCCCCCAGCATCTGGTGGAAATTGATAACGCACTCTTCAGTATGATTCAGCAGGCGGATCTCAATCAGCCCCAAGATCTCCGCCCCCAGCACATCGGGGGCCAATCTGGCGTGATAGCCCAGCACCAGTTGCGCCTGTTCAAGCGCGATGCGCCGTCGTGAACACTGGGAGGCCGACAAGCCAATCAGATCACTTAACTCCTGGTTGGTCAGTCGACCATTGGCCTGTAACAGGGTTAGCAGTTTCAAATCGTAGTCATCAAGGTGGTACATGCCACGGCATCCTTGCTTCAATCAGGTGGCCACAGCCTAGCATCTTTCCCTGCATTAGCGATGGCTGCGCCATGGCAAACCTTGATCCGGCCAGAAAAGCCACAATACTTGGTATAAAACCGCCAGCACGGGACCACCATGCGCAGAATTCTCACGCTGCTGCTTCTCTGCGGTGGACTACTCAGCGGTCCCGGATGGACGGAACCGCTCCGTCTTGCCACCTTCGAGTATCCCCCCTACATGACCAACCAGAATGGCTATGCTGAAGGTTTGATGATTGATCTCCTCAACGAAGTCTTTTCCCGCATGGCGGTGAAGGTAGAGTACGAGTTTCTGCCGTTGGCCCGGGCGATCAATGATGTGCAATATGGTCAAGTAGATGGTTTGTTTACCCTCAAAAAGACCGCTACCCGTGAACAACTGCTGACTTACCCCTTAAGTATGCTGTTACGTCAGGATTATCATTTCTTCACGCTGAAAAACTCGGAATTTTCTTTTGATGGCAATCTGCAGGCTGTAGCGCCATATTCGATTGGGCTGTTAAACAAAGCCTCTTATGGTCGTCTTTTTGATGACGCCGTGAAGTCCCATACGCTCACCCGCTTGGATTATGCCAACAGCCACATGCAGTCTTTCAAAAAGTTGCTCGGTCACCGGCTTGATGCCGTGATCTGCAGCAAACAGGTCGGGCTGGCACTGATTCACCAACTTCATGCAAAAGACCAGATCATAATCAGTGGCCCAAAGGTGAGCCAGGAAGGAAGTTATATCGTGTTTACCCGCCAACGGGACTTTACCCGATTGGCACACCGCTTTGATCAAACACTGATTTCCGTGATTCAGGATGGCACCTACGCGCGCATCATGCACCAATACCCTGCAGACCAAATCTCCGCCCCCACCACCCTGTCACCAGCACACTAAGCGATTATCGGCTTGGCGCTTGTTCCAACCGCATGACCGAATGCCATTGGCACCAAAATTTGAATGGCGTCACTGTTAATTATCGCTAGACTGAAATGAAAACCCTTATCGGTACAGCGCTCATGACCAAATACTGGATTAGCTTACTGTTTATCCTGTGCAGCCCCTTGGGCTTGGCCCAGGCGGCACCGCTACAATGCGCCCGCCCCTACACGCTGGCGCTCCATGATCATGGCCTGCTCTACTCCGCCAAAACAGATGAGGGGATCGACAAGGATGTGGCCGAAGAGTTGACGCGGCGTAGCGGTTGCAAGGTCACGATTACCTTGATGTCACGCGATCGCATCTGGCAACTGATTGAATCCGGTGCACTTGATTTTAGTATGTCTGGCATTACCAATCCTGCCCGGGACAAATTCGCGGCCTTCGCCTGGTATTTCAGCAACAAGTATTACCTGTTGGCTCGCAATGATGCCGGCGTAAAAAGCCAGGCTGACTTTGAAAGCCATAACACGCTGCAGTTGGGCGTGATCCGCTCGTTTCGCTATAGCCCTTCCGCTAATCAGTTGGTCGACAAGATGCAGGAGGCAGGGCGTCTCAGTCAGGCCGGTGGTCTTGACCCCTTGTATCAATTACTGATGCAGAATCAGATCCAGGGGATGATCATTGAACCGTTTGACTATCCAGCCCTTGATGATAAGGCGATTCGTCAGATCACCTCGATCATTGAGTTTAACGATCCACCGGTCCCGCATGGTCTGATCATGTCCAAGAAAGCCCTGACGCCTGCCGAGCAGGCCGCATGGCGTGGCGTGATGGATGACATGCGTAAGGACGGCACCATGCTGCGCATCTTCAAGAAATATTTCAAACCTGAACTGGCTGCCGCACTGGTGAACTTCTAGAGGGATCTGTGTCGGATAAACCGTTATCGACCACCACGCGCCTGTTACCCTGGCTGGTGCTGATTACCATGCTGTCAGTGACCTATTGGCAGTGGGATCATGAGCGCCAACTCAGCCAGGTCGCCTTGCGCGCCCAATTTGAGTTTGCCCTGCATGATGTGGTCAGTCAGGTTGAGCAGCGTGAAGCCGCCTATGAACAGATGTTACGCGGCATGCAGGGTCTGTTTACCACCACGGATCTGCTCGATGTCGAGGCAGCCACACATTACGTCAGAACATTGCAGCTGGATGCCAATTACTATGGCATCCAGGCATTGGGCGTCGTCGCCCAAGTCAGCGCGGCGCAGAGATCCCGCCACATTGCCGATATGCAACGCCGCGTCGCGCCGCACTATCAGCTGACACCCACTGGCGATCGCGACCTGTATGCCCCCATCGTGCAGAACATTCCCGATATCGGCCAACATGTTGACATATTGGGCATCGATACCTGGCAAGATCCACTGCGCAGGGCAGCCTTGGAGCAAGCGCGCGACGCTGGCATGCCGGCCATTACCGCCAAATTACGCTTGGCGGTGGATAAACAGGGGGCGGCACCACCGGGATTTGTCATGTACTTGCCTATTTATGCCAGCGGCTTGCCACAAAATACCTTGGCGCAACGCCGGGCCCATGTGCTCGGTTGGGTCTATGCCGCCTTCCATATGGAGGACTTTATGGCCAGCCTGTATGGCAAGCAGACCTCTGGCCTCTCGTTGGCTATCTATGATGGGGTCATGCCCAACGATGCCAACCTGATGTATCGCGCCGGCACCGCCTCTCACAGCCGAGCGACTCATCAACCGACCTACAGTGCCAAAGAGTATATGGTGGTCGCAGGCCATACCTGGACCCTGGCCTTGAGTACCCTGCCCGAGTTCGAGCAAAAATATGAACGCCACCTCGACAACCTGATCGCCATATTTGGTATTGGAACCAGTCTGACGCTCTCTCTATTGGTCTACTATATGGTGCTTGGTCGAGCCCGGGCGTTGCGACTGGCGCAAGCGATGACGCTGGAGCTGCGCCATATGGCACAGCACGATACCCTGACCGGTCTGCCTAACCGGGCACTATTCAGTGATCGGGTGCAACAAATGCTATTGGCCGCACAACGCAACCGCCACCATATCGCGCTGATCTTTATTGACCTTGACCAGTTCAAACCGGTCAACGATCGCTATGGCCACGCAGTCGGCGATCAATTACTGCAACAAGTTGCCCAACGTCTACGTGACACCATCCGCGCCTCTGACACCGTCGGTCGCTTAGGCGGCGATGAATTTGTGGTACTGATGGGCAATCTGGCCTCACCCGACCTCGCTGTGGCCTTGGCAGAGAAAATCCGCACCGCGATTGGCACATCCTTTAACCTGAACGGCCACGAGGTCACCATCTCCTGTAGTCTGGGCATCGCGGTGTACCCCGAAGATGGCAGCGATGAGGACGCCCTGACACGCAGTGCCGATCAAGCCATGTACCGCGCTAAGGAGCAGGGGCGTAACCGGGTACAACGCGGTGCAGAGACCAACGGGACACTCACCAAGACCGTCAAACAGGCAGAAGCCTGAGGGCTTCGCCTATCGGTCGCACCCTTGATGCATCCCACGCCTAAATAAATAAAAAAACTTCTGTAACCGGACAGGAGGATATCCGGCACAGAAGTTCGGAAAATAGACGGCGCGGCAGCGCACGTCCAGCTCTCAGCAGAAGCCTCACGATCTCAACATGGATGATACCGCTTGCCGGTTATCCCTCGACCTTGGCCGGCAAGTTGGCGCCAAACAGCCCCTTATACACGCCAGCCCCCAGGCAGGCCCCCAGGATCGGCGCGACAATCGGGATGATAAAGTACGGAATATCACGTGCACCGGTCATCGCCACCGTGCCCCAGCCAGCGACAAAGGTGAACAGTTTCGGCCCGAAGTCACGCGCCGGGTTCATCGCAAACCCGGTGAGCGGTGCGGTCGAGGCACCGATAACGGCTACCAGCAGGCCGATCAGCAGCGGGGCCAACGCGCCACGCGGCACCCCGTTGCCATCATCGGTCAATGCCATGATCAGGCACATCAGGATCGACGTGATCACCACTTCAACCAGCGCAGCCTGCCACACCGAGATGGCCGGGTTCGGGAAGGTACTGAAAATACTGGCTAAAAACAGACTGTCTGGGCTGCCACGCACCATCTGGTGTGCCTGTTCATAGGCATCGAACAGGTTGTAGTACAGGACGTAACAGACCAAGGCACCGCAAAACGCGCCGGCGACTTGTGACACGATGTAAGGGATGACCTTTTTCCCGTCGAAATTGGCGAAGATCCATAAAGCGATGGTCACCGCAGGGTTAAGGTGGGCACCCGAGATGGCCGCAGTAAGATAGACGGCCAGGGCAATCGCCAGCCCCCACACGATACAGATCTCCCACAGGCCAAAGGTGGCGCCGGCGACTTTCACCGCACAAAGACAGGCGGCGCCCAGGAACAAGAACAGGCCGGTTCCCATAAACTCGGCCATGCATTGTGCTTTCAGTGTTTGGTTCATACAGAGTACCTTTATGCAGGTTATTCGCAGGTAACGTGATGGTGTTGACATGCTTGCCCGAATCGAGGGCTCGGTACCGCTCCCCTCCCTGGCGATGTTGTCAGGGATACTATATCCAGCGGGGTACTGAATTTTTTGGCCATTTAAGGTCTACGTTTGGCAAAAAATCGCACAGGCATAACAGAATATTGTTATTAATAGGCAAGGTGATGGTTTTTCATGTAGTGAAACAGCGATTTATCGCAACGGATGGAATAACACTTTATTGCGATTTTTAGATGTCAATATTGTTATAGCGCTCTCAATTTAACCATTCCATGGCATTTACCGGGGTTCATTTAGAGCCCGGCATGTATCTAAAGAAAAAACACCACTCACACTTACAATTATTTACCAGACATTAAAACCTCCCTCCCTTCTCCCCTCCGCACGTCTTTTTAAGTGCTGGCTTTAATACGCGCACACCGCGCGCATTTAACCAACACAAACGGCTTGTCAACTTAAATTTTTGTATTTTGCAGAGGTCGTTGTCTCGAATTTTATATGCAGCGCTACGCAAACACACCTTTTAAATCAGTTGGTTGCCAACTCAAAGCGCAATTTTTTCATATCAGAGCATCAAATATTTCCCGCGCAAAAATTCAAGGACAGCCATTCTTTTACGCGCCCTGTTCGTATAGTCAGCCTGCAGATTTCTACAAAACCCAAGTCGAGGTTCACATGCAACAAGAAGCGTTAGGAATGGTTGAAACCCGCGGGCTGACTGCAGCCATTGAAGCGGCCGACACCATGGTGAAATCCGCCAACGTGGTCTTGGTCGGGTACGAAAAAATTGGTTCTGGCCTGGTGACTGTCATCGTTCGTGGTGATGTCGCGGCAGTAAAAGCCGCGGCCGATGCAGGTGCCCAAGCTGCGGCCAATGTCGGTGAAGTGGTGGCTACGCATGTGATTCCTCGCCCCCACACCGACGTCGAAAAAATTCTGCCAAAAGGAATTAACCAATGAGTAGCGACAACCTGGTCGAACAGATCATGGCCCAGGTGATGGCGAAAGTCAGCAATCAAACCGCGGCCCCATCCCCGCAAAACACAGAACGAGGCACAACCATGGCTGAAAAATCCTGCTGTTTAACTGAGTTCGTTGGCACCGCTATCGGTGACACCATCGGGCTTGTGATTGCCAACGTCGATCAACAGTTGCTCGACGCCATGAAGCTGGAGAAGCGTTACCGCTCTATCGGCATTCTCGGCGCCCGCACCGGCGCCGGCCCGCACATCATGGCGGCCGACGAAGCGGTCAAGGGCACCAATACCGAAGTGGTCTCTATCGAGTTGCCACGCGACACCAAGGGTGGCGCCGGTCATGGTTCACTGATTGTGTTTGGTGGTGAGGATGTCTCCGACGTCAAGCGCGCAGTGGAAGTCGCCCTCAAGGAGCTGGATCGCACCTTCGGCGATGTCTACGCCAATGATGCCGGCCATATCGAGCTGCAATACACCGCCCGCGCCTCGTTCGCGCTGGAAAAGGCGTTCGGCGCCCCGATTGGCAAGTCGTGCGGCGTGATCGTCGGTGCCCCGGCCTCGATCGGCGTGCTGATGGCCGATACCGCCGTCAAGTCAGCCAATGTGGATGTGATCGCCTACAGCAGCCCGGCCCACGGCACCAGCTTCAGCAACGAAGCCATCCTGATCATCTCAGGTGACTCCGGTGCTGTACGCCAGGCGGTGATCTCCGCCCGCGAAATCGGCAAGACCCTGCTTGGCGCCCTGGGTGACGAGCCGACCAATACCCGTCCGTCCTACATCTGAGTACGCAGTGAGGTGCTGACATGAGATCCAAAAGATTTGAAGCACTGGCAAAGCGTCCGGTCAACCAGGACGGGTTTGTCAAAGAGTGGATTGAAGAAGGCTTTATCGCCATGGACAGTCCGAACGACCCCAAGCCGTCGATCAAGATCGTCAACGGCGAGGTCGTCGAGCTGGACAGCAAACCCAAGGCTCAGTTCGACCTGATCGACCATTTCATCGCCACCTACGGGATCAACCTGAAGCGTGCCGAAGAGGTGATCGCCATGGATTCGAAGAAGCTGGCCAACATGCTGTGCGACCCGAATTTCTCGCGTAAGGACATCATCCCGCTGACCACCGCCATGACCCCGGCCAAGATTGTCGAAGTCATGTCGCACATGAATGTGGTGGAAATGATGATGGCGATGCAGAAGATGCGCGCCCGTCGTACCCCGTCCCAACAGGCGCATGTCACCAACGTGCGTGACAATCCGGTGCAGATTGCTGCCGATGCCGCCGAAGGGGCCTTCCGCGGCTTCGATGAACAGGAAACCACGGTCGCCGTCGGTCGCTATGCGCCGTTCAACGCCATCGCCCTGCTGGTCGGCTCGCAAGTCGGTCGTCCGGGGGTGCTGACCCAGTGCTCGCTGGAAGAGGCCACCGAACTCAAACTCGGTATGCTCGGCCACACCTGCTATGCCGAAACCATCTCCGTCTACGGCACCGAACCGGTGTTCACCGATGGCGATGATACCCCGTGGTCGAAGGCGTTCCTCGCCTCCTCCTACGCCTCGCGCGGTCTGAAGATGCGTTTCACCTCCGGCTCCGGCTCGGAAGTGCAGATGGGCTATGCCGAAGGCAAGTCGATGCTCTATCTGGAAGCGCGCTGCATCTACATCACCAAGGCTGCCGGGGTACAGGGTCTGCAAAACGGCTCGGTGAGCTGTATCGGTGTGCCGTCCGCCGTGCCGTCAGGCATCCGCGCCGTGCTGGCCGAGAACCTGATCTGCGCCTCGATTGACCTCGAATGCGCCTCCAGTAATGACCAGACCTTCACCCACTCCGATATGCGTCGTACCGCGCGCATGCTGATGCAGTTCCTGCCGGGTACCGACTTTATCTCCTCCGGTTATTCGGCCACCCCGAACTACGACAACATGTTCGCCGGCTCAAATGAAGACGCAGAGGACTTCGATGACTACAACGTCATCCAGCGTGACCTGAAGGTTGACGGCGGGCTGCGTCCGGTACGCGAAGAGGATGTGGTCGCCGTGCGTAACAAGGCAGCACGCGCCCTGCAGGCCGTGTTTGCCGGGATGGGGCTGCCGGCGATTACCGATGAAGAGGTCACCGCCGCCACCTATGCCCACGGCTCGCGCGACATGCCGGAACGTAACATCGTCGAAGACCTGAAAGCGGCGCAAGAGATCATCGAGCACAACCGCACCGGTCTGGAAGTGGTCCGTGCCCTGGCACAAGGCGGCTTCACCGATGTCGCCCAGGACATGCTCAACATCCAGAAGGCCAAGATCTCCGGCGACTACCTGCACACCTCCGCCATCATCGTCGGCGACAACCAGGTGTTGTCCGCCATCAACGATGTCAACGACTACGCCGGTCCGGGTACTGGCTACCGTCTGGAAGGCGAACGTTGGGAAGAGATCAAGAACATTCCCAATGCACTGGATCCTAACGAGCTGGGATAAGGAAGACGAGTCATGGTCGAGATTAATGAAAAACTGTTGCGTCAGATTATCGAAGAAGTGCTGCAAGGCATGCAGGGCCAGGACAAGCCGGTCTCCTTCCATGCTGGCGCTTCCGCACCGGTTGCCGGGGGTTTTCTGACTGAGATCGGCGAAGCCCGTCCGGGTGCCAGCCGTGATGAAGTGGTGGTGGCCGTCGGCCCGGCTTTTGGCCTGTCGCAGACCACCAACATCGTTGGCGTGCCGCACAAGAACATCCTGCGCGAGGTGATCGCCGGAATTGAGGAAGAGGGGCTGAAGGCGCGTGTCATTCGCTGCTTCAAGTCGTCCGACGTGGCGTTCGTCGCCGTCGAAGGCGACCGCCTGAGCGGCTCGGGCATTGCCATCGGCATCCAGTCCAAGGGCACCACCGTTATCCACCAGCGTGGCTTGCCGCCACTCTCCAATCTGGAGCTGTTCCCGCAGGCCCCGCTGATCACGCTGGAGACCTACCGCCAGATCGGCAAGAACGCGGCCAAGTATGCCAAGGGCGAGTCCCCGCAGCCGGTGCCGACACTGAACGATCAGATGGCGCGTCCGAAATATCAGGCCAAATCCGCGGTCCTGCATATCAAGGAAACCAAGCATGTGGTGGTGGGTAAGAACGCCCAGGAACTTCAGGTAGCGCTGTAAATCTGATAGCGCATTAACAAAGGACAAGACGATGAATTCAGATGCTATCGAAGCCATGGTCCGCGATGTACTGGGCAAGATGAACAGCCTGCAAGGGCCGTCCACCGTGGTCTCAGCCTCGGCGAACAGCGCCTCTGCAGCAGGAAAAAGTGGCGCCTCGGTGTCGGATTACCCGCTCGCCAACAAGCACCCGGACTGGGTGAAAACCGCCACCAACAAGACGCTGGAGGACATCACGCTGGAGAGCGTGCTGGCCGGCAAGATCACCGCGCAAGACATGCGTATCACCCCGGAAATCCTGCGTATCCAGGCGGATATCGCCCGCAGTGCCGGCCGTGATCGCCTGGCGTTGAACTTTGAACGGGCGGCCGAGCTGACCGGTGTGCCGGATGAACGTGTGCTGGAAATTTACAACGCACTGCGTCCGTACCGCTCCTCGAAGGAGGAGTTGCTGGCCATCTCTGCCGAGCTCGAACAGAAGTACAACGCCAAGATCTGCGCCGCGTTCGTACGGGAAGCTGCCGGCCTGTATCAGTCGCGTAAAAAGCTCAAGGGTGATGACTAATCACCCGCCAACCGCGTGCAGCAGCGATGTTGCACGCGATCCCCAAGGATGGGGCGTTGAGCCAAATGATTCGGCCGTCCGGTTGGCGGTGCCTGATAAGGCGAAGGTCCAGTAAGCCAGTAAGGTACCGCCGTTAACCGGCCGTTACCTTCAATGCGGAGCAGTATGATGGAATACATTGTAGGGGTTGATATCGGCAACTCGTCGACGGAAGTGGCGCTCGGACGTCGCACTGCCGATGGCGAATTTCGCTTTCTCGCCAGCGCGCTGACCGAGACTACCGGTATCAAGGGGACCAAACGTAATCTGTTCGGGATCTACAAGGCCCTCAATCTGCTGGTCGACAACGCCGGGATCACGCTTGAGGATTTGAGCCTGATCCGTATCAATGAAGCCACCCCGGTGATCGGCGATGTG
>JAYROM010000083.1:0-3561 GCA_041911695.1 Aeromonadaceae bacterium | reverse complement strand
TATCGGTGGCATTTTGCCGGCACGGCACACTCCCCGGTTCGATCACGCCGATATCGATCCCCTTGGCATCGGCCAGCGGCATCAGCACTTCGAGAATATCGCGAAACACGTTATTGATATCGACCGGCCCGGCCGCCGGAGCACTGTCAGCACCGGCTTCCGCCCCCTGGTTTTGCGCCCTGGCCAGTGACAGCAACTGCTCGACCAGCGAACGGGTACGCAGCAAGCCGGCACGCAGGCGCTCGACACGCAATCGTGCCGGCGCGGTCAGGGTCGGCATGTCGATACTTTCCACTTGCAGTGATAAGGCGGTCAGCGGGGTGCGTAACTCGTGCGCTGCATCGGCAACAAAGCGTCGCCGGGCCGCCAGCGCACGGGCAACCCGGTCCAGTAGCCGGTTAATGGCGTCGACGAACGGCCGGATCTCGTCCGGCACGTTATCCGTATCAATCGGTTCCAGATCTGTCTCGTCGCGGCTATCCAGACAATGCGCCAGGCCGTGCACCTGGCTGAACACCCGGCCAATCACGAACCGGAGAATATAGACCAGCAGCGGGATCAGCACGACAAACGGCAGCAGGGTACGCATCGCCCCGCCGAGCGCGATCTCGTTCCTGAGCTCGGTATCTTGTGCCAGTGCCAGGCGATGGCCATCAGCCAGTTGCACCACAAACACCCGCCAGTAGGTGCCATCCACCAGAACAGTCTGCAAACCGGGCTGCAACGGACCGGCCAGATGCAGCGCCGGAGCGGCAGGCGCCTTACCCGGCGTCGCCACGGCCGGAATGGATGCCAGATTCAGATCCTGGATAAAAATCCGCGCTTCGGCGTCGATAGGTAACGGGTTATCGGTGCCGGTCTGCAGGGTAGCGGGTGACAAAATCTGGTGATGGTTGAGCAGCACGGCCAGTTGGCGCAGCTGATCATCCTGCAGTTCGTGGGCCTCGCGAAAAGCCGAGAGAAACGAGACCACGCCAGCCAGTAACGCCACCACTGTGATGCTGACCACCATCCAGATGGTCAGCCTCCGTTGCAGGGAGTGCATACGCAATAAAGCCTTGATGCCTACTGCTTGGCGACCATCCATCCCACCCCCCGTACATTCCTGATCAAGGTCCGATCACCCAGTTTCTTTCTCAGCGAGCTGATCATGAACTCGACGACATTACTCTCGACTTCCTCGTTCCAGCCATACATGCGCGACTCCAGCTCCCCACGAGAAAGAATGGCGCCCGGCCGCAACAACAGTGCATGCAGCAAGGCGAACTCGCGTCCGGTCAGCACCACCGCCTTACCTTCGACCAGCACTTCATGGCTAACCGGATCCAGCGATATCAGGCCATTGCTCAACAGCGGTCCGCTGACACCCCCCTTGCGGCGAATCACGGCACGGATTCTGGCCAGTAACTCGCCCAGGTCGAACGGCTTGGCCAGATAGTCATCCGCCCCCAGATCCAGCCCGCGGATCCGGTCACCGGCACTGTCGCGTGCGGTGAGGATAATCAGCGCCATCGACAACTGCTTTTCACGCAGCGACTTCAGCACCTGTAGCCCATCCAGCCGCGGCAAACCCAAGTCCAGCAGCACCACATCGTAGGGATGATCCTGGGCAGCATGTACTGCATGCAGGCCATCCTGCACCCAATCCACGGCATAGTTTTCATTTTTCAAGGCGTACTCGACCGCCTCGCCGATCATCGGATCATCTTCGACTAACAACACTCTCATTCTGCACTCCGACACGACCAGCGGCCGTACTATCTGCCGGCCCGTCTGGCCAATAGCCGTCGCTGACACTGATCGGCCGTATCAATGATCCAGGCCGCCAACCGGGTCACCGCCATCCCTTTCTGCATGACATAGACCACCGCGCCGCTCACCAGCAGGGCACCCAGGATATCGAACGGATAATGCACGCCGACAAAGATACGCGACCAGCCAACCAGCACACCTAATAGTGTAATGGCCAGCCCCCGGCTGCGCACAGAGAACGCATACAACGACAGACCAATGCTAAAAAATACCAGACCATGATCGCTGGGGAAGGAGGCATCCGCGGTATGGGCCACCAGCTGGTGCCCCAGTCCGATGGCAAAAGGACGGGGATGCGGGTAGAGCCAGCCAATCAGCGCGCCACAGGCCAGGGCCACCAGGGTGATCAGCACACTGCTGACCGCCGCGACACGTTGCGGGCGTTGCCCCAAAAAGTAGAGATAGATCAATACCAGCGGGATGATGATGATCACCCAGTCGGCCACCAGCACCCCGCAGGCTCGCATGACAGGGCTCACTGCCGCAGGGGCATTCAAATAGATGAAAAATTGACGATTTATTTCTTCAAACCAACTCACGACGTTCTCGCTCCTGACCTCTCGCAATACAGCGGCAGGAGCCTAACGCAGATAACTTAGAAACAAATTAAGACCGGGCATCACCACGCCATGCCATGCCGGCGACGCCCGCCGGTTATTTACCGTGCGGGTGCGTATACAGTTTAAAGCGGAGGTAACCGAATAATTGCGCTACGGCGAACTCCAGCACATCCATTACGACGTAGACCAGCGGCATCAACAGCGCCAGCCCTATCAATACGCAGATATCCAGGATGATATCCATATGTACACCTCTGCTCCGGCACCCTGCCAGGAGGAGACAGCCAGGAAGATACGGCCATGACCTTCATGTATTGATCATAGCCGTTGCCAATAAAATCTTTTGGTTACTTACCTTTACACGCCAACTCGAGCGTATGTTCCTGCGTCACGTCTACCAGGCCGAGATGGCCGAGCGTGCGCTCGCCAATCAGTACCGGATACTTCATATTGCCGCGGTCGCGCAGCGTAAACTGTTCGCTGTAGACCTTGTCACCCAGGCAGATTTGCATGAGGACCGCCGGCCGCACATCATCACCACCCGCGCCGCGGACACGGATAGTCCGCTCGACCTTACGTTCGAAATGGCTGCTGACGGTGTCACCGGCACGGTTGCCCTCGACATCAAATTTGACCCACTTGGCGCCATCCCGCTGGAAGAGCTCGATATTCTTGGCATCGAGCGACGAGGTGAGCGCCCCGGTATCCAGCTTGGCCTCGAACTGGATGTTCTCCGGCCAGATGGCCATATTCTCCAGCAAGCCAAAGACATGCTTATCGGGACAGTTTGACGGGGTGGCCGCATCGGCAGCCTGCAAGGCCAGCAGGCCGGAAAGGACTAACAACAGGGTTTTACGCATAGCAACTCCTTGGTATGGGAGCCCTATCACAACCCGGTTCGCTTAGTAGACACTTAGCTGGATGGTGAATGCCTGGAACGGCTGCGCGGCAACTGGCGCAGCAGGCGTCGCATCTGTCTTAAGGCCGGTCTGGCCGCTTGCTGGCCATAACGGGCGGCGACAAACTGCGCGCTCAGTGCCTGCATGGTCTGCAACACCGGTACCGGCAGTGCTTGCAGGCGTTGCAGGCGTTGCAGGTACTGTTGCGGTGTCTCTTGCAGGGTGCGCGGGATGCCGTAGACCCGGGCGATCCGGGCGCAAGCGGCCAGGTAGGTCGACAGTAATTTGTC
>JAYROM010000082.1:0-11714 GCA_041911695.1 Aeromonadaceae bacterium | reverse complement strand
TTTTCATCGCGTCGCTTCGGGGCTTTGGGCCCTTACTCAACACAGCTCGCCGTGCTGGCTTGCCGTGTCAGTGAGGCGGCATTATAGGGCGCTTCGAATTTCTGGCAAGCGCTTTTGCCAACAAAATCACACTTTCAGGTGCGTTCGGCTATTAATGCAGCAACCACCTCTTTAAATGGGCAGTTTGTAAGCGAATTACCCTGCTAATGCGCAGATTGACCAAGATTGTTCACCACCAAACGGTCACTATTCTGGTTATCTATATTGCTTTGATGCGGCGTCTCGCCATGTTCACCACCACACATCTGGTAGGCCTGCGGCGTACACCATCTCTGCGCCTCCCTGCTCTGGCTGGGCAGACGGTAGAAGCGCCCCCCTGTCGTTGAGATGGCAAGGCGGACATTAAAGAAGAAAGGGTAGAGATAGAGCCATTATTTGGCGGGACGATAAAAAGAAAAAACCCGCGCCAGGCGCGGGTTTTCCAGATCTGATGTCAGAACGGCGATTACTTGGCAGCAACAACCTGGATCTTGACAGCAGTCTTGACGTCAGCGTGCAGCTGAACAGCGATTTCGTATTCGCCAGTGTAGCGCAGAGCGCCTTCCGGCATACGAACTTCGCTCTTGGCCACAGCAACACCGGCAGCGGTGATGGCATCAGCCACGTCACGGGTACCGATGGAGCCGAACAGCTTGCCTTCGTCACCAGACTTGGATTCGATGACAACAGCTTCCAGGGCTTCCAGCTGAGCAGCACGAGCCTGGGCAGCAGCCAGAACGTCAGCCAGCTTGGCTTCCAGTTCAGCGCGACGGGCTTCGAATACTTCGATGTTAGCCTTGGTGGCCATAACAGCCTTACCCTGCGGGATCAGGTAGTTACGAGCGAAACCGCTCTTAACGTCTACCTTGTCACCCAGACCGCCCAGACGAGCGATTTTGTCGAGCAGAATTACTTGCATTACCTTTCCTCGGTTTTCGTTGAGTTAGGCCAAACGCCGAATCACTTGTTGTGCAGATCAGTGTACGGCAGCAGGGCCAGGTAACGAGCACGCTTGATAGCGCGTGCCAGTTGGCGCTGATACTTGGCGCGGGTACCGGTGATACGGCTCGGTACGATCTTGCCAGATTCAGTGATGTAGTTCTTCAGGATACCGGTATCCTTGTAATCGATCTCGGTAACACCTTCAGCGGTGAAGCGGCAGAACTTGCGACGACGGAAATAACGTGCCATTTGCGGTTATCCTCTTGATAGTCTCTGGAATTACTCAGCGGCTTCAGCAACGTCTTCAGCACGGTCATCACGACGGCCTTGACGTTCTTCGCGGGCCTTGGCCATCGGAGAGGCTTCGGTTACAGCGTGCTTGGTGCGCATGATCAGATTGCGGATAACAGCATCGTTGTAGCGGAAGTTGGATTCCAGCTCGTCGATGACTGCCTGTTCAGCTTCTACGTTCAGCAGAACATAGTGAGCCTTGTGCAGCTTGTCGATCGGGTAAGCCAGTTGACGGCGACCCCAATCTTCCAGGCGGTGAATCTTGCCACCAGACTTTTCGATCGCGCCAGTGTAGCGCTCGATCATGCCGGCAACCTGCTCGCTCTGATCCGGATGGACCATGAAGACGATTTCGTAGTGACGCATTGAATGCTCCTTACGGTTTGGTAGCCTCCTATTGGCGCAGTCGGACCCTGGAGGCAAGGAACGTTTGTGTTGGAATGACTGACTTTTGAGGCGCGTCATATTACGGAGGGGCGCGATGAAACGCAATCATTTTTTGAGCAGTGATATGCCGGTAGCATCGCGATATTGCACTTGATAATAATTATCATTTGATGGGTGATGAACGGGTTGCAGCGGTTCCTGTGTCAAGCAGACGCTACATCAGACTCTCAATCATTGGGTTCCCTATTCGAGGGTAACAACTGCCTCCGTTACCCCGTTCAACCCCGCCGGCCGGTTATCAGGCCGGCATTTTTTTCTCCGCCCTGACCGCCGACTAGCCGCGCAGTCCCTGCAGACGCTGACGTACCACTTCGAACAGGCACACCCCTGCCGCCACCGAGACATTCAAGCTGGACACTGCACCGGCCATCGGGATGCTGATCAACTCATCACACTGCTCACGGGTCAACCGACGCATACCGCTACCCTCGGCACCCATGACCATCGCCAGCGGGCCGGTCAGTTTGCTCTGGTAGAGGTCATGGTCCGCCTCGCCCGCAGTCCCCACCACCCAGATGCCACGCTCTTGCAAGCCGCGCAGGGTACGCGCTAGGTTGGTGACCTGAATAAAGGGCACGGTCTCGGCGGCACCACAAGCCACTTTGCGCGCCGTGGCATTCAGGGTGACGGACTTGTCACGCGGCACGATCAGCGCGTGCACTCCGGCTGCATCGGCGTTACGCAGACAGGCACCAAGGTTATGCGGGTCGGTGACGCCGTCGAGCACCAGCAGCAGCGGTGCGTCGATGCCGTCCAGCAGATCCCAGAGGTCCGGCTCCTCATAGCGCTTGCCTTCACGCACGCGGGCCACGATCCCCTGATGGATGGCCCCTTCCACCTTGTCATCCAGGGTCTTGCGCCCGACCAGCTGGATACTGACACCGCAGGCCTGCAACTGGTCCAGCAGCGGCAGCAGACGGTCGTCCTCACGTCCTTTCAGGACCCACGCATCAAGGAAACGTTCCGGTTGGCGTTCCAGCAGGGCGCTGACGGCATGAATGCCATAAATCAGTTCTGAGCTCATCTTCAATTCCAGTAGTCAGTGGCCGGACGTCAGCTACGTCGCGGCAAACGCATAAAGACCAGCGCCGGTGCCGCCAGCACCAAGCCCAGCCAGAGATAGGTTTGCATAAAAGCATCATGCAGGGCATCGCCCGAGGCCATCGCCGTCCGCACATGCAGACTAAGCAGATAGCCCACCAACGTGACCCCCAGACTCATCGACAACTGCATGACCATCGACAGCAGGCTATTCCCGGCACTGGCCAGTTCATCCGGCAGATCCTTGAGGGTCAGGTTGTTCATCGTCGAGAAACGCAGTGAGTTTATCATGCCGAGCAACAGCAGCAGGATAGGTAATAACCAGTACAACGCCTGCAAGCCCGCCCAGGCAAACAGCAACATATTGACCGACAGCGCCAACGATGCGCCAACCAGCACAGCGCGATAGCCCAGTTGCTTGACCAGCGTGACCACCATGGTTTTCATTCCCATGCTGCCAAGCACAATCGGAATCATGGTCAGCCCCGCCCAGATCGGTGACACCCCCAGCCCAACCTGCATAAACAACGGCGTGATAAACGGCAAGGCACCACTGCCGATCCGCGCCAGCAGATTACCCACCAGTCCGAGACGAAAACTGCGATGTTCCAGCAGGCGTAAGCTAAACAGCGGCGTGGCATAGCGCCGGGCGTGCCACAGATAGACCAGGCCACTGGCGACCGCCACGCCCCACAGCAACAGGTGCGAGCTTTGCGTTTCACTTTCGTGGCTGGCGCCTTCCAGTGCCAGCGTCAGACACGCCATCAGCATGGCCAGCAAACCGAAACCGCGCCAGTCAAACCGTCCGGGCGGCTGGCGGCCATCAATCATCAGCCGCCAGATAGCAATGAAACCAATCAGCGCCACCGGCAGGTTGATCAGGAAGATCCAGTGCCAACTGGCGTACTCCACCAGCACGCCCCCCAACGGCGGACCGAGCAAAGGGCCGACCAGACCAGGAATGGTCACCAGATTCATCGCCGCCATCAGCTGACTGCGCGGCACCAGCCGCAAGACGGCCAACCGGGCCACCGGCAGCATCATGGCGCCGCCTATCCCCTGCAGGACGCGCGCCGCCACCAGCTCATGCAACTCACGCGACAGGGCACAGCAGAGTGAGCCGGTGGCAAACAGCCCGACAGCCCATAACAGGGTGTTGCGCAGGCCGAAGCGATCCGCCACCCAGCCACTGGCCGGCAGCATGATCGCCACCGTCAGGATATAGGCGACCACCACGCTGTGCATTTGCAAAGGGTTGACGCCCAGACTGAGCGCCATGGAAGGCAAGGCGGTATTGATGATGGTGGCATCCAGCATCTCCATGAAGAAGGCCACCGCGACAATACGTAACTGCCAGCGTACCGCCGGCGAGAGATCCAGTTCACTCATACATCTGCTCTATCGGGCCCCTGGCGGGGCCCTGTGCCGGTCAGCGTTTTTTACGTCCCTTGCTTCCCTTGCTTCCCTTGCTGGCAGATCGTTCCGTCGATTTGCTGCGTGACTTGCCATCCACCGGTGCCTTGCCGGACTTGTCCGACGTCCGCGCACGACGACGCGCCGCCTTCTCCTTCTGGCCTTTGATTTCGTTCAGCTTCTTTAATTGCTTTTTGGCGTCCTTGCCCTTGAGATCGAGCGGCGCCTCCAGCAACTGGAAGTCAATCTTGCGATCATCCAGATTGACGCCCATGACCTTGACCTGCACCTTGTCGCCGAGACGATAGACGCGGCGGAAGTTTTCACCAATCAACGTCTGGCGGGCCGGATCAAACTGATAGTAGTCGTTGCCCAGGGTGCTGATGTGCACCAGGCCGTCGATATGGAATTCGCTCAGGCGGACAAACATACCGAACCCGGTCACCCCGGAGATCACGCCACCAAACTCGTCACCGACATGATCGAGCATAAACTCGCACTTCAGCCAGTCGGCCACATCGCGGGTGGCATCGTCGGCACGGCGCTCGGTCATCGAGCACTGCTCGCCCATCGGCTGGATCTCGTCGTACTGGTAGTGATAGCCACCGCTGGAGGTCGACTTGCTCTTCGGCGGGGTATCGCTCATCTTCGCCAGCTCGTACTTGATGGCGCGATGCAGCAGCAGGTCCGGATAGCGGCGGATCGGCGAGGTAAAGTGTGCATAGGACTCGAGCGCTAGCCCGAAGTGGCCAACATTGTCGGCACTGTACTGGGCCTGCGACATCGAGCGCAGCAGCATGGTGTTGATCAGCTCGACATCCGGGCGCTCGCGCACCAGTTCGGCCAGCTCGGCAAAGTGCTTGGGCTCAGGTTCATCGCCGCCCTTGAGCTCCAACCCCAGCTCGGCAAGGAACTGGCGGAAGGTATCCAGCTTCATATCACCCGGCCGTTCGTGGATACGGAACAGGGTCTCGGCCTCGCACTTCTCGATAAAGCGCGCGGCGGCGACGTTGGCCAGAATCATGCACTCTTCGATCAGCTTGTGCGCGTCGTTACGCACCAGCGGCACGATACGTTCAATCTTGCGCTGGGCATTGAAGATAAAGCGGGTTTCATCGCTCTCGAACTCAACCGCGCCGCGTACATGTCGCGCAGCCTTCAGTGCCTGATAGAGATGGTGCAGCTCTTCGATATGGCCGACCAGCGGCGCGTACTGCTGGCGCAACTTGGGATCACCATCCAGGATCGCCGCGACCTTGGTATAGGTCATGCGCGCATGCGAGTTCATCACCGCTTCATAGAACTTGTAACCGGACATGCGCCCCTTTTCGCTGATGGTCATCTCGCAGACCATACACAGGCGATCGACCTGTGGATTGAGCGAGCACAGCCCGTTGGAGAGCACCTCCGGCAACATCGGAATGACGTTTTCCGGGAAGTAGACCGAGTTGCCACGGTTATGCGCTTCCAGATCCAGCGGTTTGCCGTGGCGGACATAATAGGAGACATCGGCGATGGCCACCCACAGACGCCAACCGCCGGAGCGCTTGCGCTCACAGAACACGGCATCATCGAAGTCCCGCGCATCCTCGCCGTCGATGGTCATCAGCGGCAGCGCACGCAGGTCAAAACGCCCTTGCTTGGCCTTTTCCGGCACCTCTTCGGTCAGCTTGGCGATCTCGGACAGCACCTCTTGCGGCCAGACATGCGGAATCCCGTGGGTACGGATGGCGACCTCGATCTCCATGCCCGGGTCCATGTGGTCGCCCAGCACTTCAATGATTTCACCGAGGGCATTCATGCGGCCACTCGGGCGCTGGGTGATTCGCACCACCACCATCTGGCTCTGGCGTGCGCCGGCATTCAGCCCCGGCGGGATCAGGATATCCTGGCCGATACGGGTATCATCCGGCACCACAAAAGCGACATCGTTCTCAACAAAGTAACGACCGACGATGTCCAGCTCGCGCGACTCAAGCAGGCGCACCAGGCGCGCTTCGCGCCGGCCGCGGGCATCCAGACCCTGCGGTTGCACCAGCACATAGTCACCGTGCATCAGCCGATCCATCTCGCGCGGCGCAAGGAACAGATCATCACCGCCCTCATCCGGGCGCAGGAAACCGAACCCGTCCTTATGCCCGACCACTCGGCCCTTGACCAGATTGAGTTTATCCGGCAGGGCGTAGCAACGGGCACGAGTGAATACCAACTGGCCATCCCGCTCCATCGCGCGCAGGCGACGGCGCAAAGCCTCTTCTTGCTCTTCGCCTTGCAGGCCGAGCAAGCTCTGGAGTGCCTCGCGAGAGACCGGTTTATTCTGCTTCTCGATCAACGCCAGAATGGCTTCACGGCTGGCAATCGGGTTATCGTATTTCTGCGCCTCGCGTTCGAGGAAGGGATCCGTAATGGACATAGGGCGGGCCTTTATCAAGGATTTCAGAGGGGTGCTGTGCTGAGTATAACGAAAGCAGCTCGTAAATAGCAGCGACTCTTTCATCCACCGGCGCGGGCAACTAATATGAAACAATCCGCCTGGCGTTTGTATCGAGCCTAATATGTCGACAGAGAGTTACCAGGACAGCTTTGTGCAGGCCACCACCTATCTGAAACAGGCGGTGCCCTTAATGATCAAGTACCAGATCCCGACGACGCCTACCCATTATGCGTTGTGGTACACCTATGTCGCCCAAACCGATAGCCAACTGAATGCCGCCATTGATGCCACCCTCCAGCAAGGTGGTACCTGCTCACCGGTCTGCAGCGAACAGCTCTACCAAACGCACCTGGCCTCCAAAACCGAGCGCAATCTGGCCAGCATGAAACAGAGTCTGGAGGCGCTGGCACTGGAGTTATCCGCCAGCATGCAGGACACACTGAACGACACCAGCACCTTTCAGACACAACTGGATCGCTGTTTCGACCGCTTGCTGAACGAAGAGGATGCCGGTCTGTCGATTGACGAGACCATCAATCTGGTGCGCGATCTGGTCCAAGGCTCACGGCAGATGCACAGCAGTACCCAAGTGTTTGGGACTCGTCTGTGCGAAGCCGAAAAAGAGATCCGAGATCTGCGCGAACAGCTGGCCCAAAGCCGGGCGGAAGCCTATGAAGATGCGCTGACCGGTTTATTGAACCGCCGCGCTTTTGATGGCGAACTGCAGCATCTATTACGTCAGGGCTCCCCGTTCTGCCTGATCATTCTGGATATCGACCGCTTCAAATCGATCAACGATGAATACGGTCATGTGTTTGGCGATCAGGTGCTTAAAGCCGTGGCGCGCCGCTTGCGCGACGCCTGCCGCTACGGAGAGAAAGCCTACCGGATTGGCGGAGAGGAGATGGCGTTGCTGCTGCCCAGTCGACCGCTCAATCTGGCCCGCCAGTTTGCCGAGGCGTTACGCCGTGCCGTCGAGAAGGTCTCGGTACTGGAGAAACGTAGCGGAAGACGGATGAACCAGGTAACGGCCTCGTTCGGGGTGGCGGAATATGCCACCGGCGATCAGTACGAGAGTCTGATGGCGCGCACTGACGAGCAGTTGTATCGCGCCAAGTCGCTGGGCCGTAACCGGGTAATGCCGATGAACCTGTAGTCAACGCCCCACTCAGCGAATATGCAGGCGCAAGGTGTAATAGTTGGCAATATCATCACTGCGACCTTCCTGATGTCGATAGGCCAGGGTTAACAGGCCGTCGGTCGCCCCGGTGGGTACAAACTGCCACTGCTGCAAGGCGCAACCATCCTTGACCGGCAAGCGCTGGAACCCCTTGGCGTTGGCTTTGACCCCTTTGGGCGCATGCACAACCTGCCAGACATAACCAGTATCCGGTGCGCCGGGCAGCGCAACCGTCAAGGGTTGCCCAACCTGCAACTCGACCCGCCCCCCATTCTGCGCCATAGTAAGCGCCGGCGTGGATGGGGTCACCGCTGCAGGTGCCTCTGTCTGCTGTGCCGCTTGCTGACAGGCGGTAACTCCCCCGATCAGCCATACTGCACACAGCCCCCGTTGCAACCCCTTGACCGCTGACATGGTATTCCTGACTCCTTGTTTGAGTTCCGCTGATGCCAGATGCTGACAATCTGCACCCGCAGATCCTACTGACCTGCCACCCATTTGTCATGCCGCGTTGCTGCCTGGTTTGTTTGGCGTTGCCAAACGGATGCCAGTATTATGTCGCCACTAAAAACAGGGAGTATCGAAATGAACCGACTGGTGTTGGCCACAGGCAACAAGAAAAAGGTAGCAGAACTCAATGCCATGCTGGAGGGGATGGACTTCAAGGTGATGCCCCAAAGCGATTTTTTGGTCGATAGTGTCCCGGAAACCGGCACCACCTTTGTCGAAAATGCCATCATCAAGGCGCGACACGCCGCCCGGGTCACCGGTCTGCCCGCCATCGCCGATGACTCCGGCCTGGAGGTCGATGCCCTGCGTGGTGCCCCTGGCGTCTACTCCGCCCGCTACGCCGGCGAGTTGGCGACCGATGAGCAGAATGTCAGCAAGCTGCTGGATGAACTGTCGTTCTTGCCGCCGGTGCTGCGCACTGCCCGCTTCTGGTGTGTGTTGGTGTATATGCGCCACGCTGATGACCCAACCCCGATCATCTGTCAGGCCAGCTGGGAAGGTCACATTGTGACCGAGCAACGCGGCCAGAACGGATTTGGCTACGATCCCGTATTTTTTGTGCCGGAAGCGGCCTGCACCGCCGCAGAACTGCCGGCTGACGAGAAAAACCGCCTGAGCCATCGCGGCAAGGCATTGCGCCAACTGGTTGACCGTTTGCAAGAGATCTACTGATGTCTGTCCTGCCGCCATTATCGTTGTACGTACACATTCCCTGGTGTGTACAAAAATGTCCGTATTGCGACTTCAATTCGCATGCACTCAAGCAACCCGTACCGGAAGTGGCCTATGTGGAGGCCCTGTTGGCGGATCTGGAGGTTGACCTGTCACGCGTACCAGGTCGGACATTGCAGACGATTTTTATCGGCGGCGGCACCCCAAGCCTGTTCTCTGCGCACGCCATCGGCCGCCTGCTGTCCGGCATCCGCCAGCGCATCCCCTGTGCGGACGATCTGGAAGTGACCATGGAGGCCAATCCCGGCACCATCGAAGCCGGGCGATTTGCCGGCTTTGTCGCCGCCGGGGTCAACCGCTTGAGCCTCGGCATCCAGAGCTTTGATGCCGCACACCTGCAACGGCTGGGGCGAATTCATGATCCGGTACAAGCGATCGCCGCCGCCCGGCAGGCGGCAGACACCGGCATCCGCTTTAACCTGGATCTGATGCACGGCCTCCCCGACCAGACCGTCGACCAGGCGCTCGACGATCTGCGCCAGGCGATTGATCTCGCGCCGCCCCACCTCTCCTGGTACCAGCTGACGATTGAACCCAACACCGCATTTGGCGCACGGCCACCGGTCTTGCCCGAAGATGACATTCTGTGGGATATCCAGGAGCAAGGCCATGCGCTGCTGGAAGCGGCCGGCTACCGGCAGTATGAAATCTCCGCCTATGCCCGTCCGGGCTTCGAGTGTCGCCATAATCTCAACTACTGGCGCTTTGGTGACTATCTGGGGATCGGTTGTGGTGCCCATGGCAAAATTACGGCGGCAGACGGCCAGATCGTACGCACCCGCAAATTGCGTCATCCCAAGGGATATCTGGATCCGGCGCGCGACTTCCTCGACGAATGCTGGACGGTCGAAGCCGCAGAGCGGCCATTCGAGTTCTTTATGAACCGCTTGCGACTGTTTGAGCCGGTGCCCCGTGCTGACTTTGCGCGTTTAACCGGACTGGACGAATCGGTTCTCGCCCGCCCGCTGGCTGAGGCGCAGCAACTGGGGTTACTGGAAGTTCAGCCCACTCATTGGGTGGTGACCGCACAAGGCCATCGCTATCTGAATCGTCTGCTAACCCTGTTTCTTGAGGACGATCACAAGTAAACGCTTACCTATCTTTACCTGTTTCTGTCATCAAAACGGGGATACCTGACTTGCCGCACGGATTTATCGATACAATACTCAAAAAATAGCGGTTATTAATATCACCCAGACGGAGATGACTATGGCCCTACAACAGGCGTTGGCCGCCCAGCATCGTTGGCGAGAATCCCATTTCCCTCCCGATCTGCGCGCTGAACTCGATAAGGCGCTGCAGCAACTCAAACAGGATAACTGGGCACAACGTGCCTTGAATATTGGCGCCCCACTGCCGGAGTTGCCACTATTTGACCAGCATGGCGCCCGGTTTTCACTCTCCTCCGTGCTCGGCCGTCAGCCTCTGGTGCTGTCCTTCTTCTTCGGCCATTGGTCAATCTACTGCAATATGGAATTGCGAGCCTTTGCGGCCATCGTGCCGGCGATTGAAGCGCGTGGCGCACGTTTCCTGCCGATCGTCGCCCAGTCGGTGGCACTCAATCACTCGACCCAACGCTGTAATCGATTGCCGTTCCCGCTGTTTGCCGACCCGGAACTGGAGGCAGCTGCCGCCTGTGGGTTGCTGATGACACTCCCGGAGGCCTTGATCGAAGCGATGGAACAGCTGGGGGTTGACCTGCCGACTCAGCATGGGCAAGCCGTCCTGCCGATGCCGGCCAACTATGTGGTCAATGAAGAGGGCGAGATCATTTATGCCCATATTGACGAGGATTTCCGCCAGCGTCAGGAGCCGGAACAGCTGTTGGCGCACATTCCCGTGGCACGACGACAGGTAAACTGGGCCTCTCTGTTCGGCTGATCGCCCCCGGAGTGTGCCCGATGCGTATTCTCTATTTTGCCTATGGCGCCAACATGGCCACCGCCCGCATCCAGGATCGGGTGCCCAGTGCCCATCTGGTCACCACCGCCGAGCTGCATGGCTACTGCCTGGTGTGTAACAAACCCGGCGCCGATGGCTCGGCCAAATGCCATATCGTGGTCAGTGACGACCCGACCGCCAGCGTGTATGGCGTCCTGTACGATGTCGATGCCAGTGAACGTCACCTGCTGGATGATGACCAGGGGCTCGGCTCACTGGATGGCATTCGCGCCGTGCAGGTCACCTGCGCGGATGGCCATGTCCGCGACGCGTTCACCTACTATTCGCTGCACACCGATGACAGCCTGCAGATCTATGACTGGTACAAGACGCTCCTGGTCGAGGGCGCTCGCGAGCACGGCTTGCCGGCGAGCTATCGGCAGCAGCTCGAAACCCTGCCGACGATGCCGGATCCGGACCCGCAGCGCGCGGCAGCCCAGCAACCCTGGTATCCGTCAGAGCACTGAGGCCGGCGTTGCCTTGGCCTCCACGGCAGGGCGCTTGCCGGCATCGGTCGGCAGATAGCGCCCCGGTTTGTGGTTCTGCGCCAGAATCGTATTCAACCAGACCGCAGCAACCACCGAGAGCAGTAGCGTCTGCCACGGCACCAGCAGCGCCGAACCCGCGACCACCAGGCTGTCCAGCCCCATCTGCACCTTGCCGGCACGCCAGCCCAGATGCTGTTGCCACCACAACGCCAGAATATTAAAACCGCCCAGACTGGCCTGATGGCGAAACAGGATC
>JAYROM010000081.1:0-4420 GCA_041911695.1 Aeromonadaceae bacterium | reverse complement strand
CGGTGGAGAGCGTGCGAGATCTGGGCGATGTGCCTGCAGGCAAGGTCAGGCTGACCTTGCCGCATTTTGTCGCCGATTTTTTCCTGCAACCGATTTATGCCGACTTTTGCCGTCGATATCCGCAGATTGAGCTGGAGATCTCCCTGTCCGATACGGTGGTTAACCTGCTGGCTGAGGGATTTGATGCCGGGATCCGCTTTGGTGATCGCATCGAGGAGGGGATGGTGGCGCGGCCGTTGACGCCTCCCATGCCCGAGGCGTTATTTGCATCGCCTGCCTATCTGGCCGAATTTGGCACTCCCGTCGAAATCGCCGATCTGACGCGGCATAAACGGATCCAATACCGTTTTATCAGTGCCAACCAGCTGGCTCCGATGACGCTGTTGCGTGATGGTGAAGAGGTGCGGGTAGATATGCCCACCGCCCTGGTGGTCAATGATACGGGATTGATGATTGATGCCGCGATCCGCGGGCTGGGCATAGGGCGTATGGTCTGGCCCGTGGTGGCGCCGGCAATCCACGCCGGCACCCTGTTACCTATCTTGCGACCTGCCTGGCGAACCATACCCGGCTTGCACCTGTTCTATCCACAACATAGCCAGAAAGCAAAACGGATCCGGGTGCTGATCGATTTTCTTATCGAGCATGCCATAGCGGCTTGGCCTGTGCCGTAACCAGCAGGGGATAGCCGTGCACACCCACTTTGCGGACCTTTCTTATTAAAAATATAATAAAATCAGATATATATAAAATATTCAATAAAATCATATAGATATATCCTATTGATTTTATTGAATATTTTATTCTCATCTGATGGCTAGAGCGGGGGTTAGACAAGCAACAGCCCTGCGGAGCAGGGCTGTTGGGCAAGTGCTGGTGGTTAGACGCCGGGGCAGTCGAGGCAGCGTTTGATCTGCTCCGGGCCCAGGTGCAGTTTGGCGTTGAGATCGCGCAAGGCGGTGCGCAATCCCTCTTCCACCACCGGATGGTAGAAGGGCATATCCAGCATCTGGCTGACGGTTAGTTGCATCTGGTGTGCCCAGGAGAGCAGGTGGGCGATGTGCTCGGCATCGGGGCCCATCATCTCTGCGCCGAGGAAGCGGCCGGTGCCGTGTTCGCCATAGACCCGCAATATCCCCTTGTTGCGCAGCATGACCCGGGAGCGGCCCTGATCTTCGAAGGAGACCTCGCCAATCTCGAAGCAGCCACAACTGCTGTACTTCTGGTTCAGCTCGCGCAGGGAGCTGCCAACCATGGCGATCTGCGGATCGCTGAACACCACGGAGAGCGGGCTGCGGCGCAGACCGGCGCGGATATCCGGGAAGCGGCCAGCGTTGTCTCCGGCAATGCGCCCCTGATCGGCCGCTTCATGCAGCAGTGGCAACTGGTTACTGGCATCGCCAGCGATAAACAGGTGCGGCAGGCTGGTCTGCAACGTGAAGCGGTCGGCCACCGGTACCCCCCGAGCATCGAGTTCGACGCCTGTCTTCTCGATATCGAGTTTATCGACATTCGGACGGCGACCGGTGGCCGCCAACACATAATCCACCAGGATTTCGGCATCGGCTCCAGACTTGTCCAGATAGCGGATACGCACCTGATCCCCTTCGCGCACCATCTGGTTCACCTTGGCATCGGCATCGAGGTAGAACTCCTCGTTGATGGCTTTGGCCGCGTAGTCGCGCACCTTCTCATCGGTGAGCGGGCCGACCTGATTGCCCATGCCGAACATGGTGACCTGAACACCGAGGCGGTGCAGGGCCTGACCCAGCTCCAGGCCGATGACGCCGGGACCAAATACGGCGACGCGCTCTGGCAGGGTGTCCCAGTTAAACACGTCATCGTTGATGATGAGGCGATCGCCCAGCTCGTTCCAGGCGGCAGGCCAGCTGGGACGGGAGCCGGTGGCGATGACGATGCGCTGGGCGCGTATCAGAGTGTGTTCATCCACCTGCAGCGTATGGGCATCGATAAAGCGGGCGTAACCGCTGATCTTCTCTTCCGCCGGTATGCTCTCCACCCCTTCGAGTACAAAGCCGACGAAGCGATCCCGCTCGCGCTTGACCCGGCCCATCACCTCGTGGCCATCGATGCGCGGCTTGCCGTTGGGATGCACACCAAAACCGGGAGCGCGTTCAATCTGGTGTACCGCTTCGGCGGCGGCGATCAGCAGCTTGGAGGGCATGCAGCCGACCCGGGCACAGGTGGTACCGAAGGGGCCGCCTTCGATCAATACCACCTTGGGGGTATGGGCCTTGGCGGCGCGATAGGCGCCGAGTCCTGCGGTACCGCCACCGATAACGGCAACATCAACCTGTAATTCTCTCATCGTGACTCCTCGCAATTCGGGCAAGCAGTAAAAATCTGTTGCGCGGGCAGTTAAAAACAAATCTTTAGTGCTGGTCTGAAACTGGGTCTGAACAGGGGCGGCTGGGCCGCCCCGGTCAGCGTACTTATTTGTCGGCGAAGTAGGCTTCCAGATCGTCGCTACCGCCGATGTGCTTACCGCCGATATAGACCTGCGGCACGCTGGTGCGGCCGGAGACGGCACGCAGGGAGACGGTGGTGGCATCCTTACCCAGAATGATCTCTTCATACTGGATGCCACGGTCGATCAGCAGTTGCTTGGCCTTGGCGCAGTAAGGGCAGCCCGGCTTGGTGAACAGGGCCACGGACTCTTGCGCCTTGGCAGCGGGATCCAGGTATTTGAGCATGGTGTCGGCATCGGAGACCTTGAAAGGATCACCTGGCTCGTTGGGCTCGATAAACATCTTCTCCACCACGCCATCCTTGACCAGCATGGAGTAACGCCAGGAGCGCTTGCCAAAACCCAGATCCTCTTTTTCTACCAGTTGGCCCATGCCGGCGGTGAATTCACCGTTGCCATCCGGGATAAAGGTGATCTTGTCGGCCTTCTGATCGTCCTTCCAGGCATTCATGACGAAGGTGTCGTTGACGGAGACACACAGGATCTCATCCACGCCCAGCTTCTTGAATTGCGGCTGCAGCTCGTTGTAACGCGGCAGGTGGCTGGAGGAGCAGGTGGGGGTAAAGGCACCTGGCAGAGAGAAGACGATCACCGTCTTGCCGGCAAACAGCTCATCGGTGGTGACATCCACCCACTTGTCAGCCTGACGGGTACGGAAAGTGACGCTGGGAACCTTCTTGCCTTCGTAGGATTGGGACATGGTAAATCTCCTTGTTGGATAACAGTTTTCAGGTTGACCGGGCGGTTTGCCCGGTCGATGGAGTGATAATGAACTGGATTGATTGATAGCTCCAATCATTTATTGCTATCGTTTCAATAGTATTAAGCTATTAGTTCGAGGTGAGTCATGAACTTCAAGGATCTGGAATATCTGGTGGCGCTGGCCGAAGAGGGCCATTTCCGGCGGGCGGCGGAGCGCTGTTTTGTCAGCCAGCCCACCTTAAGCAACCAGATCCGCAAGCTCGAAGAGGAGCTGGGGGTGATCTTTTTGGAGCGCACCAGTCGCAAGCTGCTCTTTACCGATTCGGGATTACAGCTGGTGGCTCAGGCGCGCAAGGTGCTGGCTGAAGCCAAACGTTTCCGTGAACTGGCCGACAGTCACGGCAGCGAGCTGGGCGGGCCGCTGCATCTTGGGCTTATTCCCACGGTCGGCCCCTATCTGTTACCCCATGTGATCCCCGGGCTCAGGCAGCAGTTTCCGGCGCTGGAGTGTTATCTGCATGAGGCCCAGACTCATCAGATCATAGCCCAACTAGAGAGCGGTGAGCTCGATTGTGCCATTCTGGCGCTGGTGAAGGAGAGTGAGCCGTTTATTGAGTTGCCACTATACGATGAGCCCATGGTGCTGGCGGTCCCGGCCGAACATGAGTGGCACAACCGGGATCAGGTGGCGCTCAGGGAGCTGGATGGTCATCGACTGCTGATGCTGGCCGATGGTCACTGCCTGCGGGATCAGGCGCTGGGTTTCTGCTTTGCCGCTGGCGCCAAGGAGGATGGCCACTTTCGGGCCACCAGTCTGGAGACGTTGCGCAATATGGTGGCGGCGGGGGCAGGCATCACCCTGTTGCCTCAGCTGGCGGTGCCCGAGGTGCGTTGCCGCGATGGCGTCTGCTACATCCCCTGTCACGATCCGCTGCCCAGCCGCCGTATCGGGCTTATCTATCGGCCAGGTTCACCGCTCAAGGGGCGCTACGAGCAACTGGCCAGCTGGTTATCCACCACCATGGCCGAATGTGGCCGGTTGGAGGGAGCCTGTGTACTCACAGGCTCATCGGCATGACCCGGTTACGGCCCAGATCCTTGGCATGATAGAGCTGATCGTCGGCGCGGCGCATGATCTCGGCATAACCATCGCCACTTTGGTAGGCGGTGACGCCAAAGGAGGCGGTGACGCTGTTGAAGCGCTGACCAGTCTTGCGATCCATGACGATG
>JAYROM010000080.1:0-2248 GCA_041911695.1 Aeromonadaceae bacterium | reverse complement strand
CCCGCAAGCCGCGTCCGCACCATAACCCGCTGCTTGTGCACACTGCGGAGACTGACAATGCATAAATCACTGTTCCTGCTGGCCGCCACGTTCGGGCTGAGTGCCTGTGCGCTGGGGCCGGACTATCAACGGCCGGATCTGGTGTTGCCGACCCGCTATCCGCATGCCGTGCAACCCTCAACATCGGCCGGCACACCGGCCACTTCACAGCACGGCGCTCCGCAGGCGATCAGCGCCCGTTGGTGGAGCGCCTATCAGGATGCGCAACTGGACCAGCTGATTGAGCAGGCGCTGGCGCACAATACGGATATCGCGCAAGCCGCCGCCCGCATCGAGCAGTCGGCCGCGCTGGACCAGCAGGCGCGTGGCGCACAACTGCCGTCAGTAAATGGCAGCGGCGCCGCCACTCGGTCGCGCAGCAGCCTGACCACCGCCTCGCCCGGTAACGGCGTGGCCAATGATCTGCAGTGGGCGGCCAGCACCTCGTTCGAGCTGGACTTCTGGGGGCGCCTGCGCCGCGCTTCGGAAGCCACGCGGGCGCAAACCCTGGCCAGCCGCTATGCGCAAGAGGTGGTCCAGCAGACGGTCGCCAGCCAGACCGCACAATACTACTTCGCCTGGCAGGCCAGTAACCGGCAGGTGGCGTTCACCCGCCACACCCTGGAGAGCTATCAGGCCGAGCTGCCGTTGCAGCAAAGCCGTCTGCAGCATGGCACCATCAGCCAACTGGATCTGGAGCAGACCGAAGACGCGCTGGCCGCCACGCAGCAACAGCTGCAAGAGCAACTGCGCCAGCGCGATCTGCAGGTCAACCAGTTAACCCTGTTGTGCGGCCGGTTTAGCCTGGCGCTGTCTGAGCGGTCAGGGTCTGATCAGCCGGCCACGCAACTGGCACCAATCCCGACGCCACCGTCGGGCTTGCCGGCCGATCTGCTGGCACGTCGCCCTGATGTGCGGCAGGCCGAACAGAGCCTGATTGCAGCCAATGCGCGGATTGGTGTCGCCGAGGCAGCCCGCCTGCCCAGCCTGACCCTGACCGGACAAGGGGGCAGCGAGAGCGCCGGCCTGTCGGATCTGCTGCACGATCCGTCGCGTATCTGGTCGCTCGGTGTCGGGCTGGATCTGCCGCTGTTTGATGGCGGACGTCGTGCGGCCGCCGTTGTTCAGGCCAAGGCCACCTGGGCCGAAGCCCTGGCCGCCTATCGCGGCGCGGCACTCAGCGCCTTCAAGGATGTCGCCGATGCACTGGCCAATCAGCAAGCGGCCAACACCGCACACCAGCAGGCGCAGACGCGCGAACAGCTGGCAGAGCATAGCCTGGCGCTGACCCGTCAACGCTATGCCGCCGGTTATTCGGGCTACAGCGAACTGCTGGGTGCGCAACGGGCGCTGGACAGTGCCCGCGCCAGGCAGCTGACCAGCCAGACCGATCAGCTGGATGCCAGCATCGCCCTGTTCAAGGCGCTAGGTGGCGGCTGGCAAGCTCCGGCGCAAGGCTGACCCGGTCAGCCCTGCTCTCCATAAACAGACGGGGCGGCCAGCTTGCTGGTCGCCCCGTTGATATTCAGGCGAGTGGTGTCACCGGCTCGCCCTTCAGGCGCACGCCGGCACCTTCGGCATCAGCATACCGCGGGTGACAATAAAGTCGATGATGGTATCCACCCCGTGGCCGGTTTTCAGGTTGGCGAAGGTCCACGGCTTTTCCGGACGCATCCGGTTGGTGTCCGACTCCATCACCTCCAGACGGGCACCGACATAGGGGGCCAAATCAATCTTGTTGATCACCAGCAGATCCGACTTGGTGATGCCGGGGCCGCCTTTGCGCGGGATCTTCTCCCCTTCGGCCACATCTATCACATAGATGGTCATATCGGCCAGCTCGGGGCTGAACGTCGCGCTCAGGTTATCGCCACCGCTCTCAACAAACACCACATCGAGGTTGCCGAACTTCTCGCTCAGGGCTTCGACCGCCGCCAGATTCATCGACGCATCCTCGCGGATGGCGGTGTGCGGACAGCCGCCGGTCTCTACCCCGACAATGCGCTCGGCATCCAACGCCCCGGCTTCGGTCAGGATGCGCTGATCTTCCTTGGTATAGATGTCATTGGTCACCACCGCGATCTCGAACCGGTCGCGCATCGCCTTGCACAATACTTCCAGTAAAGCTGTCTTACCGGAGCCCACCGGTCCGCCCACGCCGACCCGCAATGGAGAGGTTGTCTGTCCCATCATCAATATCCTTCTATCT
>JAYROM010000079.1:0-8702 GCA_041911695.1 Aeromonadaceae bacterium | reverse complement strand
GCTCCGGGTTATCAGGACACCGACAGCATAGCGCGCATGCGTCGACGCCGTGAGTGGCCCGATTGCCAGAAAGCGCTATGATTGGGCCAAGTGACGACCGGAGCATCAAGATGGCATTACAGATAGCCGTAGTGGCTTTTGCCCACATCAGTCCATTTCATCTTTCCGTACCGACCTTGGTGTTTGGTGATAGCCAATTGCAGGCGGTGATGCCAGTGACCCTACAAGTCTGTGCCGAGCAGGTCGGGCCGCTGCCGACGACAGGGGGATTTGATGAGCTGATTAGCCACGACTGGCAGGTGCTGGCCGAGGCAGAGGTGATCATCATTCCCAGTTGGCCCGATATCACGCAACCAGCGCCCGGCGCATTACTCCAGGCGCTGCAGGCGGCTCATCAACGTGGAGCGCAATTGGTCGGGCTGTGTCTGGGGGCATTTGTGTTGGCCGAGGCCGGTCTACTCGAGGGGCATCCGGCGACGACGCATTGGGCCTATGCCAAGGCATTTGCGGCGCGCTATCCGACGGTACGCCTTGATGCTGACGTGCTCTATTGCGATGCCGGGCAGGTGGTGACCTCCGCCGGGGTATCGGCCGGGCTAGACTGTTGTCTGCATCTGGTACGCCAACGGGCAGGCAGCACCGTGGCCAATCAGATCGCGCGTCGACTGGTGATCCCGCCTCACCGGCAGGGGGGACAGGCCCAGTTTATTGACCAACCAGTACCCGATTCGGCGCGCGACCTGCGCCTGTCTGGTCTGCTTGAGTGGTTGCAACAGCACTTGGCGGATGAGCACACACTCGATGCGCTGGCGGCACAAGCCTTGATGAGCCGACGTAGTTTCAGCCGTCATTTTCATGCCTTGACCGGCATGTCGGTCGGCGCTTGGTTGTTGCAAGCCCGCCTGCAGCGCTGTCAGATCTTGTTAGAACATACCAGTCTGGGGCTGGCGCAGATTGCCGAGCAGACCGGGTTGGGCTCGGTGGTCAATGTACGCCAGCATTTTCAACGGGCGTTTGGCGTATCGCCGATGCAGTGGCGGCGCACCTTTGTCGCGCCGGCGCACTGAGACCTCAGGCCGGCAATGGTGTGCGGCGAAACAGGCGATGCAGTGGCAACTTCATCAAGACCAGCGAGCCGAGGACGGTGGCGATACCGCACCATTGCAGCGGCGCCAACTGTTCATTGACCAGCATGACGCCCAGGCTGACCGCTACGACCGGATTGACCAGCGCCAGCATACCCATGGTACGCGTACCCAGCCGACGTAAGCCCCACATCCAGGCCCAGTAGGCCAGCGCGGTATTGACCAGCACCAGATAGCCGAGACCTGGCAACGCATGCAGCGAGGGCATCGGCATCGGGCCGGCCACCATCCACGCCACCGGCACCAGCATCAGCCCGCCTAATAACAGTTGCCAGCCGGTGATCACCAGCAGATCGCCGGTCTCCCAGCGTTGCATCCAGCGCGCCGAGATACCGACCAGCAAGGTCGCGGCCAGCATGCAGACCACGCCGACTGGATCAAGATGACTGCTCGGATCCAACAGCATGATCACCCCGGCCAGTCCGAGCAGGGCGTTGAGTAACCAGCCAAGTGGCGGGCGTTGCCGATCAAGCACCCAGCCTAACAGTAACAGCATCAGCGGCAAGGTCGCCCCTAGCGTGCCGGCGACCGCACCGGGCAGGTGATAGGCGGCGAGGAATAACAGGATAAAGAAGGCGGCGATATTGCAAAACGCCAGAGCAAAAAGTTTACCCCACGGTAATGACGGCCAGCGCGGCCGCAGTAGCAGCAGCAGGATCCCCGCCGGCAGCGCGCGCCAGCAGGCGACCCAGAAGGGGGAGAGGCCGGCCAGCGACAGGTTGACCAAGGCATAGGTACTGCCCCAGGCCAGTGGCGCGATCAGTGCAATCAGTAATGGCATTATCTATCTCTGTGTGAAGTATCTTGATATGAAGATAAAATACCGGCGAATTGATTTATCATCAAGTATCTTTACGTCAAGATAACAGAGGTCAACATGCAGGCAGCGCAGGAACAACAGGATCATGTCGACGGGGTGCTGGCCAAGTGGCAGCGCGAACGGCCGGATCTCGATTGCTGGCCGATGGCGGTGTTTGGTCGGGTTGGACGGATGGCGGCTATCGCGGCGCGCGAGATTGAAGAGGTGATCAAGGAAGAGGGGCTGGCCAGTGGTGAATTTGACGTGCTGGTAACGCTGCGTCGCGCCGGCGAGCCGCTGACCCCGACCGCGCTGTATCAATCCACCATGCTGACCTCGGGGGCGATGACTGCACGGCTCGATAAGTTGGAAAAACAGGGACTGATCCAGCGCACGCCGTCACCAACGGATCGGCGCAGCCAGTTAGTCAGCCTGACACCGCAAGGTCGCCAACTCGCCGATAATGCTGTGGCCCGGCATGTGGCCAACGAGTGGCAGATGCTGGCGCCATTGAGCGCCGACGAACAACGCCAGCTGGCCGACCTGCTACGGCGCTGGCTGCTGGCGTATGAGGGCTAGCCTTGCGCTATGAGGGGCGTTGTCTGCGCATTGGCATCGATAGATTAAGCTAAGACGACACCTTGCGGCTGGACGCCTTAGTGAGTGGATTGATGCGGACTATATTGCTTGTCCATGCGGTAAATATGGTCGATCAGCCATTTTTTCAAAAACATCACGATCTCGATATTGATGTCTTGTTCGCGGGCATCAATGCGTTGAATCAGCTTATCCAGTTCGCCTAGCATCTTGTTGTGCAGTTGCTGGTGCGCGGCAAAGTCAGGGAAGTGGCTGCGTTGCATGTATTGCTCTTCGTCGGCAAAGTGCTGCTTGGCGAGGGTTACCAGCTCCTGCAAGCGTTGACGTTGCTGACTTTCTGGTGCCTGGTTGCGCATCGAGGCATAGAAGCGGTTCATCCCGTCAAACAGCCCCTTGTGTTGCTTATCCATTAACTCGACATGCACCAAAAAACTGTCATTCCATTGTACCAGCTCCTGTGACTGTTCTTGGCTTGCTGCATCGTGCGTCACCTCAAACTGGCAACTGAGCAGACTAATCTCCTGATTGGCGAGGTTGACTTCTCGCGCGTTGCGATTGCTCTGCTCGGCTAATTCATAGGTCTGGTGGGCTATTTCCGACACCGCGGAGACATTATGGCTGGTGTCGTCGGCGACTTTGGCCTGCTGTTCCGCCGCTGAGGCGATCTGGACATTCAACTCATTGATCCGCGAGATGGCCAATACAATCCCATCCAGGGTTTTCCCGGCATTAGAGGCTTGGTCAACGGCCTGATCGCTGACCTGTCGAGTGGTATGCATGGTCTCTACGGCATGGTTGGTGCGCGACTGCAGGGTTTCAATACGATGACGGATATCAATGGTGGCTTCTTGTGTGCGTTGAGCCAGATGACGGACTTCGTCGGCGACAACCGCAAACCCTCGACCGGCATCTCCCGCCCGGGCTGCCTCAATCGCAGCATTCAATGCCAGCAGGTTGGTCTGTTCCGATATGTTCTGAATCGCCTGCAAAATATCGCCGATCTGAGTACTTTCTTGCTGTAGGTTCAAGATCTCCTGCGCGGATTGCTCGATGTGTCGTGCGACTTGCTGAATCAGATGAATGGCCTGTTCCACCATCTTTTCGCCCTCTTCGGCTTGGGTTTGAGCAAAGGTGGTGTTCTCTTTGGCCTGCTCGGAATTTTGCGCAATATGTTGAATAGTCGAGGCCATCTGGGTGATCGCCGAGGCCAGCGCATCGGTGTTGCTTTGTACACGATCCATGCTGTTGAGTGTGGTGCCAGAGTACGCCATCAAGGTTTCCATCTTGTCATGGCTCTTGATGGTCACGGACTGCACCGACCCAATCAAATGATCGATATGCTGCATAAATTGGTTAAATACGTCAGCCAGATAGGCGTATTCATCCTGGTGATCGCTTTTCAGCCGAAATGCCAGGTTTTGACTGTGATTGGCCAGATCTTGCAACTGGACTTCCAGTTGTTTGAGCGGGGTGTGACCCGTCGCATCACCCACAGCAGCAGCGCGATGATCACGACGATATAGCCGCCAAGCAAGATATGATCTTCATTTTGGATCTGGTTTCGGCGCGCGATGCTGTTTTGCTCAAGTTGCTGTAACCGACCTTTTTGTTCATCCAGCGCCTGTTGAACTTTGTCAGATATGGCGGCAGTCAGTGCATCGAAGCCTGTATCGGGTTGTTTCATCACCGCGTTGCCGGCCGCAACCCCTTGATCCAGATAGGCGCGGGTCATGATTTCGCCGCTTTTAGCCTGTTGGGGTAATAAGGTTGCCAACCCTGCGGGCTGCTGATCACCTAATTCGGCTAACACAGCCAGGGCGGCGTCACCATGTTGCTTGGCCTGAACCACAGAATCAGCATCGCCAGTCAGTGAGGCATCGGTGTAGTACTGCTGGACCTGCGTGGTGTGATAGCGCAACTCCTGCAGGCGGATTTGCGTATTAGACAGGGCAATCAACGCATCCGGCTGCGCCGCCAACTCATCGATGAGGTGGTTTCGCCACAGGTTGCCTGCCAGTAGCACCACCACAATGATCAGACTGATGGCGATCGTGAAATGTCGAATCGACAGACCAGAATAGCGGAGTGACATAGCGTTTCCCTTTGTCGACAGTCTTAGCACAACGCTGCGATGGTTGGTGTCAAACGACAGCATCACGCAGCGGCACGATCAATAGTTATTCGTTGTGACCAAAGGTCAGCCCCAGATCTTTAAGCTGACAGGCTTTGTTCAGCAGACAATCACTGCTTTGACCGACCTCTCTAATTTTCAGACTATTGCTCTGCGAGAGTAGCGACAGATCATTGATGTTATGGTTGATTTCCCCGATGACCGCTTGTTGTTGCGTCGTGGCCGAGGCGATTTGGGCGGCCAGATTGGCAATCGCATCAATTTCCACCACCACTTGATGCAGGTTATTCGTGCCCGATTGCGTCGAGGTAAGGCACGCCTGGGTCTGAGACAAATTCTGGTGCATCATCTGTTTCCACTCGCCCAAGGTCTTTTGCATATGGCCGATGCTGCTCTGGATTTGTTCGGTGGCCTTGTGCGTACGTGTCGACAGATTGCGCACCTCATCAGCAACCACGGCAAAACCGCGGCCCTGCTCACCGGCGCGCGCGGCCTCAATCGCCGCATTGAGGGCCAACAGATTGGTCTGCTCTGCAATACCCTGGATTTCGGTCATGATCTGACCAATCCGGTCAGATTCGTCGGCCAACTCTACGGCGGAGGTGAAGGCGTGTTCCGCCTGCCGCGAGAGGGCGACCATCTCGGAACTGGCCTCATTCAGTTGATCATCGGTTTGTTGGCAATGGTGTAGCGCCTCATCGATCTGCTTGCCGGTATCCAGAATGCTGCGATTGATCTCCTCGGCGGCGGAGGCCATCTCGGTCATAGCGGTGGCGACCTGATGCAACTGCGCATCCTGCTGCACTATATCGCCAGTAACCTGCTCGGCGGCATGGGTGAGGTGGTCGGCCAGATCTTTTAGCGATACCGTGGCATCCTCAACCCGTCCGAGTACGGTACGGATACGCGCTTGCCACAAGCGCAGGTGGAAATCAGCACTGCTGTGCGGGTGGTTGCCGGAGTACACCAGACGGCTGACGCTGTCATATGCCTGTGCCAATTGACGAAAAAAACGCGGCGTGGTGATCAACTCCGGCAATAACAGCAACAGCGCGGCGACCAGTGGCAACACCAACCACAGCGCGGCCCATGGGCCGAGCAGGCAGAACGAGGTGGTCAAGGTCGACAGCAGCAAGAAGCCCGCCAGTGCGGGCCGCAACCGGCGTAATGATTTTCCCACTTTATGCGCCAGTGACTCCTGTTGGCGCAGCCGGGCATAGAGGTCAATTGCGGTCTGTTTGTGGCTGGGGGACGGACGGCAGCGAACGGATTGATAGCCACTGATTTTGCCTTGCTCGTAGATCGGCGTGACATAGGCATCAACCCAATAGTAACCACCATTCTTGCAGCGATTCTTGACCAGTCCGCGCCAGGCCTGGCCGGCCTTAAGATGCTGTCATAAGTCTGCAAAGGCCGCTTTGGGCATATCCGGGTGACGCACCATGTTATGTGGGTGGCCAATCAGCTCTTCTCGGCTGTACCCGGCGACGCGGCAAAAGTGATCATTGGCATAGGTGATGATGCCTTTGAGATCGGTGGTGGACACCAGTTGTTCATGATCGGCGAAGGTCACTTCCTGATCGATGAGCGTTGTGGCTTGATAGGCCATAAAACCTCCACACCTGTGCAGATGAACAACGCGTGCTGTAAGTGGTTGATGCGTCACAAGACTGATTCAAGCGTAGTAAAACCACTTAATGTTGCCGGGGTTTTATTAATTTACCGAGCTGAGGTCACGAACCAAGGGATTTGGGGTTAGGGCGCGGCCTCCTCAACCAGGGTCGGCGGGGTCAGATAGGGCAGGGTAAAGGTGAAACAGGCGCCTCCGGTCGGCAGGTTATGCGCCGAGATGTGACCATCATGGGCGTTGATGATAGCGCGGCAGATTGCCAGCCCTAATCCGACGCCCGGGATCACCGATTCGCGGTCACCGCGGGCAAATTTTTCAAAGATTATCTGCTCTTTACCAACAGGGAGTCCCGGCCCGTTATCGCTGATAGCGATCTCCAGGTCATCGCCAGTTAGCCGCGCTTCCAGGGTGATCACCGCTTGGGTGCCCGCATATTTGCCGGCATTTTCCAGCAGATTGACCAGCACTCGTTCGAGCAGGGTGCCATCGGCATAGATCAACGGAAAATCGGCCGGGATGCGGTGAATCAGGGTGCAGGCTTGCAGCGGGACTGTCAGTTCTCGCAGGGCACTCCCAAACAATTCGGCGAGAGATTGCCAATCCTTATGCAGCGCCAAGCCACCCGATTGCAGTTGCGCCATCTCGAGCAGATTGTTGACCAGGCGAGTGGTGTTGACCACCTGCTCACGTATGGCCTGCGCTTGAGCCGCCTGCGGGGCATGGGCCAACCCCAGTTCCAGGGTCAGCATTTCAGCCTGACCGAACAGAACAGTGAGTGGGGTGCGCAAATCATGCGACAACGCCGCCAGTAGCGAGTTACGCAAGCGTTCGGATTCGATCTGCAGTTGATGTTTTTCGCGCTCTTGCGCCAACTGCTGGCGCTCAAGAGCGATGGCGATCAGCACGGCATACAGATCAAGGAGCCGCAGTTGTTCTGGAATCATCAGCAAGCGTTGATGTCGAGGTTCAATCGCCAGCACCCCAAACACCTGCTCGCCAATCATCAGCGGCAACAACCGTTGCGTTAGCGCGGGCAGGGTATCGGTGCCCAGACCTGCCACGCTGCGATGCTCGGCACACCATTGGGCAACCGCCACATCGACGATGCAGTGGTCGCCATCACCCTCTGCGGGTTGTAACTGCCCCTCCTCATTGGGTAACAGCAGACGGGTTCGGGCCTGAAAGCTGCGGCCGACAAACGTACTGCCAATCTGGGCGATGGCGGGTTGACTGGCGGCACCACTCAACGCGCGCGCCAACTCAAACAACTGATGTGAACGTTGCTCGCGATATTGGGCGATGCGGGCTTGATAACGCACGCCGGCGGTGAGTTGGCCGATCAATAATCCGACGCTCAGCATGACGGCGAAGGTCAGCAGATACTGCATGTCGCTGACGGCAAATGAGAAGTGGGGTTCGATAAAGAAGAAGTCAAACAGGCCAACGTAGCAGAAGGCGGCAAATGAGGCTGGGCCACGACCATAGCGCAGGGCGATGATCACCACCCCAAGCAGGAAGATCATCACCAAATTCACCGGATCGAACACCGGCATCATCAGTGCGGCGCTCAGGGTCAACAAGGTGCCCAGCAGCAGGGTGACCAGACAGCCGATAATCTGCACCCGCCAACGCTCGGCAAAGCGTCGGGTATCGTGCGGCAATGGCGAGGGGGCATCACTGCTGCTGGATGGCGCCTCGACCGCCACAATCACCAAGTCCAGATCCGGCCCCAGGCGACCCAAGCGGTCGGCAAAGCGTCGACCGGTACGCCATAGGCTATCGTTGTTGCGGCGACCGATCATGATTTTGCCCAGGTTGTGTGCGCGGGCGTAGTCGAGGATCGCGCTGGCTTCATCTTGCGCCGCCAGGGTGGCGGTGGTCGCGCCGAGGTCCTGCGCCAGTTTCAGGGTTTGCAGGATGTTACGCCGGCGAATTTCGGGCAGACGATGCAGGGTCGGGGTTTCCACATACACCGCATGCCACGGGCAGCCGAGTCGCGCCGCCAGACGCGCAGCGGTACGCACCACCTTGTCGCTGCCATCCTGCGGGCCGAGACAGACTAGCAGCGCATCTCGGGTGTGCCAGACCCGCTCGATATCCGCGCCATGCCGATAGGCGCGCATCTGGTCATCCACCCGCTCGGCGGTACGGCGCAGCGCCAATTCGCGCAGCGCCATCAGGTTACCTTTGCGAAAGAAGTGTTCAATCGCGCGCTCGGCCTGACCAGGTAGATAGACCTTGCCCTCCTTGAGGCGTTGTCGCAAATCATCGGGGGGCAAGTCGACCAGAATGATCTCGTCGGCGGCATCAAATAGCCGATCAGGGATGGTTTCGCGCACCTTGATACCGGTGATCCCGCCGACGATGTCGTTCAGACTCTCCAGATGCTGGACATTGACG
>JAYROM010000078.1:0-17677 GCA_041911695.1 Aeromonadaceae bacterium | reverse complement strand
GGATCCGTATCACGGCCCAGGCCAAGCACATGGACTATGCTTTTCCGTACGGCCGGGCATTGCTACGCCGCCTTCGTTGCAGAACATGTACAAGGAGTTGGCGCGCAGTGTGCCGGGATTCCAGATCCCGCAACATGGCTACCTGGTCTCTTGGGCAGAGCAGGGGGTCTTGCTGCTTAATACTGTGTTGACGGTAGAGGCCGGCAAGGCGCACTCCCACGCGGGGTTGGGTTGGGAGCGGTTTACTGATGCGGTCATTGCTGCGTTGAACCAGGCGCGCGAAGGGTTGGTATTCCTGCTCTGGGGGGCTCATGCGCAGAAGAAGGGCCAATTTATCGACCGTGAGCGCCACCACGTTCTGACGGCACCGCACCCGAGTCCGCTGTCTGCACATCGTGGATTTATTGGTTGTGATCACTTTTTGCAGACCAATGTGCTGTTGCAGGCGCAGGGAAAATGCGCAATTAATTGGCAAGTGCCGCCACTCGTCTAGGCGGCAACAGGCAGGACCACTGTTCAGGGGCAGCGGCTGCGGGGCTCTTACTGTTTACACGCCAGGCTGAAGGTGACCGATATGCTGCATGCGCTTCATCAAGAACACATCAACATTGCCCGTCTGCTGGATCTGTTACGCCAGCAGTTATTTGCTATCCGCAGTGAAAAGCCGGTGCGTTACCGTCTGATGCGGGACATTCTCGGCTATTTGGGTGAGGTGTCCGATCATCGTCACCATCCGTTGGAAGATCTGGTGTATGCCTACTATCTGCGTTACCGCAGCGAGGAGGACATCATCACCGCGCGGTTAAAGAAAGAGCATGAACTGATCATCGTCGCCGGTCATGAACTGTGTGAATTGGTGGACATGATTTTGATGGATGCCGTGATCCCGCTGGATCAACTGACCGCCCGCCTGGAGAATTTCATCGTGTTGCAGCAGCGGCATATGGACTATGAGGAGGCGGATGTCTTTCCCGAGCTGCGGGTCCGGCTGACGGAGGATGACTGGCGTCACCTCGAACAGAACTGGCAGTTCCGCACTGCGGATGACCCACTGTTTGGTCGTCAGGTATCAGAACGTTATCGTGACCTGTCAGAAACACTAGGGCTGAATGCGATCAACGGATAAGGGCCACGCTGCGCACCAGGGATCACCGGCTGCGACAGAGATGAGCACAAAAAAGCGGATACCTGGGGGTATCCGCTTTTGTCTGCATGGAATGAGGTGAACGTCGTTTTCTACTCAGAAATCGAGATTACCGCCTCCTTCCCATGCAAAATCAATCGCTTCCAACTCTTTTTGTAACCGGTATTTTTCTTTTACTGCCTCGATCTCACGCCATTTGCGCTTTTTGGCGGTCTGGCGGGTGGTACGGGTTTCGTGGTCTGCGACGACCAGATCATCGACATCAAGATTGAACCTTTCCATGGCCACTCCTTATACCGCGTTGGTGATCGATTTCGATATAACACAAGCCAGGAAAAAATAGAATCCCTCTGTGACCGGTTGATGACACGGCGTCAAGGCCAGCGATGACGACAAGAGCTATCTCACATCGCTGGCGCATCCTTTGGCTGTTCAGGCGTGGCGTTGCAGCGCGTCGCGTAGCATGACTTCCAGCTTGCGCTGGTCGACGGCAAACAGGCGGATCCCCTCGGCCAGCTTTTCAGTGGCCATCGCATCTTCGTTCATTTCCCAGCGGAAGGTCTGTTCGGTCATCGCGGCCGGACGTGGCAGGCGGCTGCCATCATCTTGCAGGACAGGCTGCACCTCGCCTGCGGTCTGCGACAGGGTTTCCAGCAGGGCCGGGCCAATGGTCAGGCGATCGCAACCGGCCAATGCCAGAATCTCGTCGGTATTACGGAAGCTGGCGCCCATGACGATGGTCGGGTAGCCGTGTTGCTTGTAATAGCGATAGATGCTGCGTACGGAAACCACGCCTGGATCTTCCTCCGCCGAGGCGGGCTTGCTGCCATGCGCGACATACCAGTCCAGAATTCGTCCGACAAACGGTGAAATCAGGGTCACACCGGCTTCGGCGCAGGCGCGCGCCTGGGCAAAGCTGAACAGCAGGGTCAGGTTGCAGGCGATGCCTTCACGCTCCAACTGCTCTGCAGCGCGGATCCCTTCCCAGGTGGAGGCCAGCTTGATCAGTACACGTTCGCGGCGGATGCCAGCCGCCTCATACAGGCCAATCAACTTGCGCGCCTTGGCCAAGCTGGCAGCGGTATCAAACGACAAGCGGGCGTCCACCTCGGTCGAGATGCGGCCCGGAATGTGCGCCAGGATCTCGCAACCGATCGCCACTGACAGACGATCCGCCGCGTCCGCGATACGGGCGTCTTCATCCTGCTCCTGTTGGCAAGCGGCGGCGACAGCCTGCTCCAGCAAGGCGGCATAGCGCGGCAGTGCAGCGGCCTTGAGCAACAGCGACGGATTGGTGGTGGCGTCTTCCGGCTGGTACCGGACGATAGCATCAATATCGCCAGTGTCGGCGACAACAGTGGTCAGGCGAGCAAGACTTTGTAACTGATTCGACATGGGGTTTTCCATCCTGGTAAACGTCAGTACGACAGAAGGCGCTGACTGGGTGAGTTCAGTAAACCGGTGAATGAAAACGGCTGCAACTTGGAGAGTGAAAAGCTTGCAGGAAAGCGATTTTATTCGACGGAGATCATGCTCTGCACACCGGGTATGGATAGTCATAACATTTGCGCAAATTGGTTTTTGACAGATATGTATGCTAGTGTTTATCGTTTTGCGTGGTTATAAGTCTCATTTTTCAGAGCTTGGCCAAACATTAACTCTGTGTTTCCTCGGAAATGCCGAATCAAATGAAAAGGAAAATGCGATGACAGCCATCATCAACTTTCTCAACGATGCCCTATGGGGCTCCATTCTGATCTATCTGCTGCTCGGCGTCGGTCTGCTGTTTACCGTGCGCCTGGGCGGGATTCAGTTCCGCCACTTCCGGCATATGTTCAGCGTATTACGCCGTGGCCACCATGCCGATCAATCCGGCATCTCCTCGTTTCAGGCGCTGTGTACTGGACTGGCGGCGCGCGTCGGTACCGGTAACCTGGCCGGGGTCGCCATGGCCATCTATCTCGGTGGGCCGGGCGCTATTTTCTGGATGTGGGTGACCGCCCTGCTCGGCATGTCGACCGCGTTTGTCGAAAGCACGCTGGCGCAGCTCTACAAGGTCAAGGATGATCAAGGTAATTACCGGGGTGGTCCGGCCTATTACATGGAAAAGGGGGTGGGGGCGCGCTGGATGGGGGTGTTGTTATCGTTGTTCCTGATCCTGGCGTTCGGGCTGGTATTTAATGCAGTACAGGCCAATTCAATCAGTGCGGCATTGCAAGGCGCGTTTGAGGTGCCGGCCTGGGTCACCGGCGTTGTGCTGGCAGTGATGACTGGGCTCATTATTTTTGGCGGTATCCGTGCCATCGCCCGGTTCTCTGAGCTGGTGGTGCCGGTGATGGCACTGGCCTATATTCTGGTTGCGTTAGTCGTGGTGGTGATGAACATCGACAAGCTGCCGTCAGTGTTCACCTTGATCCTGCACTCGGCATTTGGGCTGGAGCAGGCGGGGGCCGGTGCACTCGGCTATGCGGTGGCTCAGGGCATGATGCAGGGCATCAAACGCGGGCTGTTCTCCAACGAGGCTGGCATGGGCTCGGCGCCGAATACGGCGGCCACCGCCGCACCGTTCCCGCCGCATCCGGCGGCCCAGGGCTATACCCAGATGCTGGGGGTATTTCTGGATACCGTGGTGATCTGTACCTGCACCGCCTCAATTATCCTGCTGTCGGACGCCTTTGTGCCAGGCAACGAGGTGACCGGTATCCGTCTGACCCAGCAGGCGTTGTCCGCGCATATCGGGGACTTCGGCCATACCTTTATTGCCTGTGCCGTGTTCTTCTTTGCGTTCACATCGATCGTCGCCAATTACGCCTATGCCGAGAACAATCTGGTGTTCCTCGAACATAACCACCCGGCTGGTTTGCGTCTGTTCCGCACGGCGGTGCTGGGGATGGTGATGTTCGGAGCGGTGGGCGAGTTGCCGCTGGTGTGGTCGATGGCGGATGTGGCGATGGCGCTGATGGCGATGACCAATCTGGTGGCGCTGCTACTACTTTCGGGGACGGCGGTGAAACTGGCGCGGGATTATAACATGCAGCGCAAACTGGGTAAGGTGCCCTGTTTTGACGCCAGTCGCTATCCGGAGCTACAGGGACAAATCGAGCCGGATATCTGGACCGTGCCGGCGCGCGCGGATCGCTGAGTTGCGGGCCGGTGCCTTGCCGGTACCGCTGGACGATAAAAACAACAAAGCCCCGAATTCCGGGGCTTTGTCTTAGCTGGTGCACGACGGGTGTCGCGCTGTGCAAGGCACTCGCAGGCGCTTAGAACCAGCAGGTGTTGCCGTTGTCAGCTTGCGAGCCGCCAACATCTTCACACTGCGGCAGGCGCACGCCGTGACGCTTGATGTAGTGCACCGCCGGTGCCTTGGTGCGGGAGTGCTTGGCACCGTCACACAGACCCTGGGCATCTTCTACCTGGGTGCACTGGTGGGCCTGAGCAACCGGCTTCGGCTGGGCAGTGGCGCCACAGCGACCCTCGGCTTCGTCAACCTGGGTGCAGGTGCTGCGGGACAGGTGGGCGCGGTGGTGCGAGCTGATAGCCCATACCGGGGAAGCAGACAGGGCCAGGGTGGCAGCGATGACCACAGCAGCAAATGACTTGTTCATGTAAAAATCCTTATCAAACAGCGGTAATGTGACGCTATCTGGTCAGTATGCTGGGGACAGGGAGTTCACCAGGACAAACCATCGCAGCGCGGATGAGCGTATTCAGCCAGAGTGGCCAAGGTGGGTCAATTGACTGGGTGAGGTCATTGCAGGTCTGTTGTGGCTGGGTTTAACTGCGGGCCACTGTGTGGCGGGTGTCGGGGTCAAACAGCCCCCGCAGTGCGCGGGGGCCGAGCATCAACCGACAGGGCAAGGGGATGCCGTGGCGGGCGGTTGTGGGCTAGCGCCCTTCAATCTCGCGTTTTTCAAACCAGCTATACAGGCGCCAGCCGAGGAAGCCGAACAGGCCAGCCCACAGCAGGAATCCGATCCAGCGGACCAGGCTCCAGGTCGAGACATCGGCGCTGTCGACCGGCTCGACTTTTACCACATTCGGGAAGTGCGACAGCATGGTGATACGCCAGCCATACGAGGTGATGCGCGCCAATTTCTTGTCAAACTCCAGCGTCTTGGCTCGGGCTTGCACATCGGCCGAGTTGAACTTGAAATAGTAGGGCCAATGCCAGCCGGTATCTTCATTACGGAACACCCGCACCTGGCTGTCATCATGCGCGGTATAGATGTAATAGACATCAGTGGTCGGGCCGTCGGCGGGGTTGGTCTTGCTGATCGGACCATCCTTGTCGACGCGCTTGACCTCGACGCCGGTGATGGTGGTGACCGATTTTTCCGGCAGGTAGAAGTCCAGCCACAGGGCGGTGAGCAGGGCGATCACCGCCAGCAGGCCAAAGCTGATTTTTTTCATTGGATGGGACATCTGCGACTCCTTGCGCATCTGGCGAAGCCCAGGCTCCGCGTTGTTGCTTGCATGGTAGCACGCGGTTAGCCAGGTATGTCAGTCCCGTTCGTCTCCGTACTGGGCCGACATCCAGTCTTCCAGGATCAACACTGCCGATACGGCATCCACCTTGCCCTTGTCCAGGGCGCGGTAACCGCCATCGGCAAACAACCGGGCGCGGGCATCGGTGGTGGTCAGGCGTTCATCCTGCAGATCGACCTGGACGCCAAAACGGCCGTGAATGCGGCCAGCAAACTTGCGTGCACGCTGGGTCAGAGGTTGTTCGGTGCCATCCATGTTCAGCGGCAGGCCGACCACGACGCGATCCGGGCGCCACTCGGCCAACAGGCGGCCGAGCACCTCCCAGTCCGGCACCCCGTCACGGGCTGGCAGTGAGCGCAACGGTTGCGCGGTACCAGTGATCTCTTGGCCGATAGCCACCCCAATGCTGCGGGTACCGAAGTCAAAGGCGAGCAAGGTACGCTGGCCGATAGGATTGAGTTCGGCCATCAGGCGTGCCCTGCTTGTGGTGCGACTTGCCAGATATCGATGCCAAGGCCGCGTGTGGCGCTCAGCCAGCGCGTTTCCCACGGCGAGGCGAAGATCAGATCATTGTCGGCGGGTAGGGTGAGCCAACTATTCTCCAGCACCTCCTGCTCCAGTTGCCCGGCTTCCCAGCCAGCGTAACCCAGACAGACGATATACTGCTCCGGCGTCTCGCCGTGACAGATCTTGGTCAGGATATCCAATGACGTGGTGACCATCAGATCCGGTGCCAGACGCAGAGAGCTCTGTAAGCCGCTGATCGGTGTGTGCAGGACAAACCCGCGATCGGTGCTCACCGGTCCGCCGGCCATCACCGGTTGGTCAGCCAGCGAGGGCATGATGTGCTCGTATTTCATCTGGGTGAGTAGCTCATGCTGATCCATATCCAGCGGCACGGTGAGGGTCAGCCCCATGGCGCCCTTGTCGTTATGCTCGCAGACATAGACCACCGACCGGGCGAAAAAGTTGTCTTCCATGGTCGGCATGGCGATCAGCAGATGGTTTTGCAAGTAACTCATGCGTAATGGGTTCTCCACAGCCAGCGGGGCGCTAAGCCCCGCGGTTGTCGTTAAGATGCCGCCTTCAGACGTCGCTCGATAGCGTCCATCAGCAGGCCGGTGATGTTTACAGGATAGACCGCTTCAATCTCGCGGACGCAGGTCGGGCTGGTGACGTTAATCTCGGTCAACCGGTCGCCGATGATATCCAGACCGACAAAGATCAGCCCCTTCTCCTTGAGCTTGGGACCGACCGCACGGGCGATAGCCCAATCCTGCTCGGTCAGCGGACGCGGCTCGCCGCGACCACCGGCGGCCAGATTGCCGCGAGTTTCGCCCTGGGCCGGGATACGCGCCAGACAGTACGGCACCGGCTCGCCATCAATCACCAGGACACGCTTGTCGCCATCGACAATCGCCGGCAGATAGGTCTGTGCCATACAGAAGCGGCTGCCATGTTCGGTCAGGGTCTCGATGATCACGCCGACATTGGGATCGTCCGCCTTGACGCGGAAGATCGATGCGCCACCCATGCCGTCCAGCGGCTTGAGAATGATGTCCTGATGTTCGGCATGGAAAGCGCGCAACTGGCTGGCCTGCCGCGTCACCAGTGTGGTCGGCGTATGCTCGGCAAACCAGGCGGTGAATAGCTTCTCGTTGGCATCACGCAGGCTTTGCGGCTTGTTGACGATCAGTACCCCGGCGTCTTCGGCCCGCTCCAGCAGGTAGGTGGCGTAGATGAATTCGGTGTCGAACGGCGGATCCTTACGCATCAGGATCACATCCAGCGTCGACAGCGGTTGGTCCAGCTGTTCGCCAAATTCGTACCAGCACTCCGCATTGTCGGAGACGCTCAGGGTGCGCATGGTGGCGCGCGCTTCGCCTTGCAGCAGGTAGAGGTCACTCATCTCCATGTAATAGAGCTCATAACCACGACGCTGGGCCTCCAGCAGCATGGCAAAACTGGTGTCCTTGCGAATTTTGATGGACTGAATAGGGTCCATCACGATACCAAGCTTGATCGTCATTTGTCGGTTGTTCTCCAGATCAGGACAGATCACCAAAACGGCACTGCAGTGCCGTTATCGCGGTCATCGCGGCGGTTTCGGTACGCAATACACGCGGTCCGAGCAACATATCGGCAAAGCCGTGCTGTCGGGCCACTTCAATTTCCTCGCTACTCAACCCGCCTTCCGGGCCGATCAGCAGGCGCACACCGTGGGTCGGCGCCGGCAGGGTCTGCAGGCTATATGGGGCGCGCGGATGCAGGTTGATCTTTAACTCGTCGGTCGGCTCGGCCAGCCAGTCTGCCAGATCCTGCACCGGCTGAATCAGCGGAATGCGATTGCGCCCGCACTGTTCACAGGCGGCAATAACAATTTTTTGCCACTGCTCGCACTTTTTGTCCAGTCGTTCGCCCTGCAAACGCACGCCGCAGCGATCAGAAAACAGCGGCGTGATACAGGTGACTCCCAACTCGACCGATTTCTGGATGGTGAACTCCATCCGCTCGCCACGACTGATCACCTGGCCGAGGTGGATCGCCAGCGGCGACTCCACCTCATGCGGATCATGCGCCCCGGTTTCGACCTGAACATGGCGCTTGCCGGTGTCGATGATGGTGGCGGGGTATTCGCCCCCCAGCCCGTCAAACAGCACCAGCGACTGGCCGGCCTGCATGCGCAGCACGCGACCGACATGGTTGGCGCCATCCTCACTCAGCTCGAAACGGCTATTGGCCTGCAACGGCCGGGGTTCATGGATCCGCGGTATGCGCATCAGTGGCACTTCTCCTGGATAAAGCGGTTATGGTTCCCCTGGACCGCCGCGATCAGGTCATCGCGATGGCACTCCCAGTCGGTAACCGGATATTTATTATTCCATGCCTCGTACAGCTTGCGCTGGGCATCCGATAGACGGATGTTATGCGCTTCGCTCATATACAGGATGGCGCGGGCGACCACACCCCGGCTGCGTTCTGGCGGTTGCGCCATCTTGCGTTGGGTGTCGATCACCATTTCGCACTGGCCATACTGGCCGGCACGTCCATTCCAGTCATTGTACTGGAAATTCAGTCGATCGCCGTTCACTTCGCCAATCGCTGGCGCCAGATTGTGCATATCGCCTTCCATCTGCGCATATACCGGGTCGTTATCGGCGCAGTTCTTGCGGCCACCCTGCTGCCAGCACTGAAGCTGACGACCGAAATCGGCGGCCGGCATCATGTGTTCCCACTCGATGCGCGAGGCGCGCGCCGGTTGCTTGCGTGGCTGGAAGCCGCAGCGTCCCCAGTCCGGCACCATCTTCTTGCCCTGCCAGCGGATATCACAACCGCAGTACAGGGTGGTGGCCTGCGGATTCTGCGCATAAATCTTGGTCAGTTCGCGCTTGGCATCGCGGAAGGTCTGCACATTGCGCATATCCGCAGCGTGGGAGGGGGTAGAGATTAATGTGGCTGCGAGCAGACCACCAAGGAAAAATTTGAGCATAGAACCTGCTTATGAAAGTAAAACTTGAAAGGTGCCGCCCTGCGGCGGACAAGAATACCACCAGCTTGCACGAAGAAAAGCACCATGCTAAAGCGGCCACTGGTCAAGCGTAGCCGAGGATGAATTGTCAGCCGCCAAGCTGACGGCTAGACTCCGGTGCAACGGGTTCGTCGGGTCATGGTGACCATTGGGCAGACAAGGAGCAAAGATGGAGTTTCAGCACGTCATCGGGTTGGGCGTGGCCGGTAATTTTGCCGGTCATCTGGAGCAGGCGGGCGAGGCGCGGGATTTCGTCGCGGTCAAGGTCAAGGATGCCAAGGCGCCCAAGGCGCTGTTTCCGTTTTATCTGCCGGCGCAGCCTGCGCACCGTCTGGGGGTGTATCCGCTGAGTCGCGATACCATCACCTATCCGCAAGGGGCGGACCATCTGCAGATCGAGCCGGAAGTCGGTCTGTTGTGTGACATCACTTATGCTGACGGCCAGGTCGTGGCCTTGCAGCCGCGGGCATTTGCCGCCTACAACGACTGCTCGATTCGTCGCGAAGGGGCGCGCAAGATCAGCGAGAAGAAGAACTGGGGGCCGTCGAGCAAGGGCATTGCACCAGCGCTGATCCCGCTGGCGGGCTTGCAGGCGGGGGGGGTACTGGATGGTTACCGGATTGCCAGTTTCTTGCTGCGGGACGGCGAATGTCACGCCTACGGGCAGGACAGTGCGACCGTCGATTACAGCTATTTTCACCAGCCACTCCTCGACTGGATGGTCGACAAGATGAACCACCAGGCCGATGAGGGGCCCGCCGAGGATATCGCGGCGCTGTTGCGGGCCTCCGGCTATCCGGCGCAGGCGCTGATCAGCATCGGCGCCACCCGCTATACCCCGTTTGGCGAGAGCCATTTCCTGCAACCCGGCGATACCAGCCTGGTGGTGCTCTATCCGGGCGCGCGTTACAGCGTGGAACAGGTACAGGCGTGGGCGGCGAGCGGGGCTGAGGCGCTGGAGGGCATGTCAGTCCTGCGCCAGCAGGTGGTGTAACCGGCGGCCACGCGCCACGGTAAACCTAGCGGGCGGCGGCATCCTGTTCTGCTGCCCGCTGCAAGGTCTGGCCGCATTGGCGGCAGAGATAGCGTTGCTGGCCGCGCAACACCTTGTTGTGGCGGCGCAGGGTGAGTTGGTGTAACTGGCAGCCACAGCGATAGGCGAACTGCTGCACCGGCAAGACCGCCAGATCTAGCGAATGGGTCACCTTGGGCGCCAGTCCGAATACCCCGCTCATCAGCGATTTCCACTCCACCCCGTGTGGTGCCTTGCGGCCATGCCGGGCAAACACCATCAAATGTGCCAGCTCGTGCGGGATCACCTCATGCAAGAAGAATTCGGGGGCCGAGACCAGCAGCCGCGGATTAAGCCGTATCTGCCACAGACCGGCATGCGCGGTACCTGCGGCGCGGCCACGCTGGCTAAAGCGCAGTTGCGGACGAGACCAGCGGGCATCCCAGGCGCCGGCCTGGCGGGCGCGATCTAGTGCGGCATCCAGGGCTTGCTCGCAACGATCAATATATGACTGGATCTGGGCAGCAGACAGCGCTGGGGTAGCGGGCATCGGATGACCTGTTACGGGGTGATACGGGGAGCCAAGGGGGCCATGATGGCGCGAACGGCCGGATGTGGCAACCGGGTGGAAAGGAAGGGATGCGCAGAGCGTATCGTGGAGATGCGGCGTGACAAGAAACATGGCCGTCACCGGATCTGCGCCGGTGACGGCCATTTGGCATGGTTTATCCGGTCGCGCGCCTAACCGGCCGGCTGTTGCGGGGCGGGCGCCCCGGCGGTAGCGGTCGGTGCGGCTGATTGATCGCGCATCAGGCCGCTGCTAAACGCGTGGCTGGCCCATTCATACCAAGCGATAGCCTCCTGCTGGCGTTTGGCCACATCGACATTCTGCTGGCCATCACGAATCTCGGTGCTTGGCGCTTTGCGCGGATTGAGGATGGTCAGCGAATCTTGGGTGAGATAGCCCAAGCCCTGATAGGTCGCGATAAAGGCACGCTGCGGACCGGTCGGCGTGGCAAAGATATCCTGGCCGAAGAACTGCGAGGTGTAGTTGAACTTGAGCAGACCCAGCAGGGTTGGTGCGACGTCCATCTGGCTGGCCAGACGATCTACCTTCTGCGGGCTGATGTGCTTGGGGGACCAGACAATCATCGGAATATGGTAGCCGTCGATCGGGATCTCGGTCTTGCCGGCGCTGGAGGCGCAGTGGTCAGCGACGATGACAAACACCGTGTTATCGGCCCAGGCATGCTGCTGGGCATTGCGCAGGAACTGTCCGATCGCCCAGTCGGTGTATTTGACGGCCGAGCGGCGCTTACCCTGTGGCATATCGATACGACCATCCGGGAAGTGGTACGGTCGGTGGTTGCTGGTGGTCATCAACTGGGCAAAGAACGGCTTGCCGGTCTTGGCTTCATCGTCAAAGCGGCGCAGCGCCATGTTGAACAGATCTTCATCGGCCACCCCCCAGACGGTTTCGGCACTGATCTGATCTTTCTTCAGGCTGACACGATCCTGCACTTGATAGCCGTTGCCGGCGTAGTAGGCGTTCATGTTATCGAAGGTGCCGTAGCCGCCATACAGGAAGTGGGTGCTGTAGCCCTTCTCGCGGAACACGGTGCCCAGGGTAAACAGATCACTGTTGGCCGGACGACGCACAATCGACTGGCCCGGGGTCGGCGGTACGGCCAGTGACAGGGCTTCCAGACCACGAACGGTGCGGTTGCCGGTGGCGTATAACTGGGTAAATAGCATGCCTTCACTGGCCAGACGATCCAGCTCCGGAGTCAGATGCTCCGTGTTACCGAAAGTACCGAGATAGCTGGCCGACAGGCTCTCGACGGTGATCAGGACCACGTTCATCTTCTGCTCCGGGCCGTCATGACGGATAGCGCGGCGCAGGTCGGTGGTCTGGTCGTTCAGATAACGGGCATCCGGGGTCTGCAGCCCTTGACGAACAATCTTGGCAGCCTGCTCGAGTGGCATCACCGGGTAGAAGCGCTGATAGTCGAGTTCGTTGTGGCGGAAGGCGCCGAACAGGTTGAACAGGCCGTTGCCGGCCAGCTCATTGGCGTATTGATTGGCGCGCTGATTGCGGTCTTCTGCGGTCAGGCCGAGGCTGACCACAGTGCACAGGGCGGCCATACCGAGTACCACCGGCAGACGTTGCTGGCTCCACTTCGGCAGGGCTGGCAGGCGACGGGCCAGCCAGTGGCTACCCAGCAGCAGGATGGTCGCGAGCAGGGCACACAGGCTCAGCCACTTGGCCAGCGGATAGGACTGGGTGATATTGCCCAATACCTCCTGGGTGTAGACCAGATAGTCAACGGCGATGAAGTTGAAGCGACTGGTGAATTCGCCCCAGAACACCCATTCGCTGGCCACCATGATCAGCAGAGCAAACAGAGTGACCCAGCGCATGATCCAGCCCGCCCCGCGCCAGACGCGGTTATTGCGCCAGCGCAGCGGGAACAGGGTCAACCAGACCAGAGCTGGCAGCAACAGATAGCCCAGGCTGGCGATATCGAAGACCAGCCCGCCACCGAAGGCATATAGCAGATCGACCACGCCGAGCCCCTGGCCGCGTGACAGGGTCAGCAGTCCGATGCGGGAGATCAGGGTCAATAGCAGGTAGCAGGCCGACAGCCAGTAAAGATAACGGTAACGCGACGGGGCTTCAGAACGCACAACTAACTCCACAATACAGTATCAGCGAACCGATTGTGGGCAACGTTACTTAAGTCAGCCTTAACTTCCGTTAACAAAAGGAGAGAACTGCAAGCCAGCACGCATTTCTGGATTTATTTGTGTCTGCACTGGATTGATTTGTGTTTGCACACAGGCGGGCAGGGCGCGGTTGACCGATCAAATGCACCGTCAACCGCGCCACGCGTGAAGGGATCGCCCTGTCTAACCGTGAGGTTGACTGCTACAAGGAGTCAGCGCAACCGGCAGACGCAGCGGTTTGCGCCAGAACTGGCAGAGCATCACCCCGGCCAGTGTCATACCACCGCCCCAGAGGTGGTAACTGCGCCAGCTTTCGCCGAGCCAGAGGATGGCGATCACGGCGGTGAACACCGGCAGCAGGTTCATAAAAATGGCGGTACGGTTGGCGCCGAGCACCTGTACGCCGCGTAGCCAGCAAAAGGTCGCGAACAGCGAGGCGGGGAAGGCAGCATACAGCACCAGCGGCCAGCTGTGCTGGTCGAGTGCCCAGTGGTCGGCGAGGACAAAATCCGGCAGCAGCCAGACCAGACCGGCACTGGCTTGCAGATAGAGCAGCATCCACGGTGACAGCGGCATCTGCCAGCGTTTGAGCAGCACGCCGTAGACCGCATAGCTGAACACCGCGAGCAGCATCATGCCGTCACCGGCACTGATCCCTTGTGCCAGCAGTTGTGCTGGACGTCCCTGACTCAGCAGCCAGATCAGACCGGCCAGTGACAGGATGCCGCCAACCACCACGCCGGGTGTCGGCCGTTCGCGCAGCAGCCAGACACTGAGCACAATCGTCATTAGCGGGATCAGCGCATTATCGATCCCCATATTGATTGCGCTGACGGTCAGCGCCGCGTAATAGCTCAGGCTTTGGTTCAGCGCCATGCCGAGCAGGGCGAGGATAAAGATTTTGCCCAGATAGGGGCGCAGCATCTGGCGCTGGCGCCAGGCCGTTACCGCCAGAAATGGGGTCATCACCAGCCAGGCCAGAAACCAGCGATAGAAGGCAATCACGGCGGGCTCGAGCGCGCCGGCCGCCAGTTTGCAGACAATGGCATTGCCACTCCAGATCAACACGGCCAGCAGGGGGTACAGCAACATGGAGACTACTCATGGGAAAGGGAAGCGATCGCGGCGATTCTATCCTGTCGTGTTTTATGTATATAATGATATCCCGCCAACCAGTTAACCCTTTCCGCCATGCAGCCGATTGATAGCGCCACCGTTCAGATTCCGCGCCGCCACTCCGAACCGTCGATCAGTTCGGCACCGGAGACGCTGCGTTTTTGTGAGGGCCATCTGTCGGCGATGACCGATCTGGACGAGGAGTGGCATGAGTGGGGACAGCTGGCGTTTATCCAGAACGGCTTGATGGAGTTGTCGGTCACCGGGCAGAGTTTTCTGGCGCCACCGGGATTTGGCGTGTGGATCCCGCCGCGGGCGCCGCACTATAGCTATAACCATAAGCCGCTGGATTTCGGCACCATCAATCTGGCATTGCCGCTGTGTGCCGAGTTACCGGCCGAGCCCTGCCTGCTGGTACTCTCGCCGCTGATTCTGGCCATGCTGGGGCATATTCATCAACAGGGAATACAAGCGCCGCAAACGCCAGCCGAGCATCGCCTGTGCCAGGTGTTGGTGGATCTGCTGGTGGCCTGCCCGCGTCATCTCCGTTACCTGCCGATGACCGAGGACCGGCTGCTGGCGCCGATCTTGCGCGCGCTGGAGCAGCAGCCGGCGGATAACCGCACCCTGCACGACTGGGCGCGACAGGTGCATAGCACCGAGCGCACCCTGTCACGGCGCTGTCGGCAGGAGCTGGGGATGTCGTTCAGTGAATGGCGCCAGCGCTTGCGCTTTATTCATGCCCTGTCACTGCTCGAGCGGCCGCTCAGCATCAAGGAGATCGCACTGGAGCTCGGCTATAGTGCGCCGTCAGCATTTATCACCATGTTCCAGGCGCTCTCTGGCACCACGCCGGATCGTTATCGCAAGCAAGAGACCCTCAACGAGCCGACGCGCGCGGGATAAGTGTCGGGCGGACATGGCGCCCGGCGCGGGCGCCATCCGGCTGGCTATCCGGCATTCAACGCAAGGTCAATTCAAGGCCAGCTCAAGGTCAACTCAAGGTAAAGGACGGAAACTGCCTTGCTGGCGTAACAGTCCGCCTAGGGTCGGGGTGGTATCGGCAAACAGCGTCTTGGCCAGCGACAACAGCAACTCGGCGGTGGCCACGGCATCGGTCAGCGCGTCATGCGCCGGATAAGGTGGCAACCCCTGGCGGGCGCGAACGCTCGACAGGCGAAAATCGTTATGCTCGGCGCCTTTATGGGCGCTGCGGTTGCGCTCCAGCGCCAGCGTATCCAGCCATGGCAGCGGCAGATCGCGCAGGCCGAAGGTCTGCTGCAGGTAGGCATTGATAAACCGTTGCTCGACCGTGGCCCCATGACAGAGCAGCACATGCCCCTGCATGGCAACGAACAGCTCCTCCATCACCCAGTCCAGCGGTTGGCCGTTTTCCAGCATCTCCGGGGTGATCTGGTTGATGATCGCGGTCGACGCCTTGACCACATAGGGGCCGTGGACGAAAAACCGGCGTGCGGCACGCAGGTCAATTCGCCCTTGATGCACCGGCACCAGGCCGACACTCAGGATATGGTCCTGTTCGGGATCCAGACCTGTGGTCTCGATATCCAGCGCCAGGATGTCCAGTGCCTGCAGCGGAGTGGTGGTGGGTGGCAACGGGGTTTGCAGCAGCCGCGCCAGCGGCGCGGGGATTCCGCCGCGGGCCAGATAGCGGGTGCGCTGTTCGTGCAGGTGGGCCACCGGCTCGCGGCGACGTAACAGGGTATCCAGCATGGGTTACTCCTTGAGAAAGCGCAGTTTGGCGAAATCCTGCAGGTCGGCAATGATGCGGAACGCATCCTTCAGATGCTTGCGCTCGAAACTGCCGAACTGATCGGGGGCGATACGGTTGTTCGGCGTCAGCCCCTGGCGCAGTGCCAGTTGCTGCTGGCGATAGCGCACGCTGGCGATAAAGCGGTAGGCGCCGAGAATGTTGTTGAAGCTCTCTTCCGACAGCAGCCCTGCGCGGCGGGCGGCATCGAAGCGCTGCTCGGTGCCGGTTTCATCACTGCCGGCGCTCAGGCCGTAGATCCGCGCCAGATCGACAATCAGCGTCAGTGCATTGCGCTTGATATCCAGCGTCTTGGTGTTATCGCCACTCTTCTCCAGCACCAGGTTTTTGAAGATGCCCAGTGGCGGATGGACGGTGATCGAGTCGCGGGTCAGCGAGCGGACAAACACCGGATGGGCCTGGATGGTCTGCAGCATATAGTGCTGCAGTGCGGCGCACAGTTCGCCCTGGCCATACAGCGGACGCAACTCAAGAAAGACGCTGGCATTGAGCAGGCGGTCATACTCCGGATTGGTGATCCACTTGTGGTAGTACTCCTTCCAGGTCTGCAGCGGCTGGCACCACTTCGGCGAGGAGGCCATAAACCGGCCGGAACACAGTGCATACCCGCAACTGGCCAGACCGTTACAGACATACATCGCCAGATGGTGGAAGTAACTGCGGTCGATGTCATTGGCGTTATCGGCCAGGATCAGGGCATTGTCCTGATCCGACAGCATATGGACTTCGTTGCGGGCCTGCGAACCGGCCGCCATCCAGACAAAGTCGCACGGCGCGGGGCCGAGTAGCCGCTCGCCGAGTTGCAGCAGGCGGCGGGTGTAGGCATCCATGATCATCGCCATCACCAGACCGATGATATCGCCCTGGACGTTGCCATCCATCAGTGCCTCGAAGATCGCCTGGCGCTCGACGGTCAGCGCCGCCAGGGCGTCGATACTCTCGCAGTGCTGGATCCGTTCAATCAGGAACACGGCCTGTGCGCGGTTGTTCTGCACCAGATGGCTGGTGGTCAGCAGGCCGATCACCTGATCGCCATGGACCACCGGCAGGCTGCGCACGTTGTGCTCCATCATCAGCGCCACGGCATGCAGCACCAGATCGTCCGGGCCGATGGTGTAGGGATCCGGGGTCATCACCTCGCGCACCGGGCGATCGGTAGCGATATCACAGGCGATCACCCGCTTGGTCATGTCGCGATCGGTGATGATGCCGAGGATCCGCCCCTGCTCGCAGACCACGGCGGTCGACGAACGTTCGACCAGGCGCATCTGCTGCGCCACATCGCGGATGCTCATTCCGGCGTCGACCACCGCCACCTTGCCTTGCGCCACGTCCGACACCTTGCGCAGGAACAGCCCCTTCTCCGGGGTACTCCACGAGATATCCAGCGCCGATTGCAGGCGGGCCTGCACCTGGGTGGCAAACAGGGTGGCGTATTGCGGCCAGCTGTCGAGCAGGTGTTTGAGCTTGCTGTGCGGCACTTGGTAGAGCAGGGTGTTGTCGAGCGCGGTGACGTTATAGCAGTCCGCCGGATTGCCGGGCGTGCTGGCAAGGAAGGTGAAGCCGAACAGATCCTCGGGGCCGAGGCGGGCACGCAGGGCGCCGTTCTGCTTGCGCTGCTCCAGCGAGCCGGTGCGGATGATATAGAGAAAGCGCTCTGTATCGGCCAGGTTAAACGGCAGTGTCTCGCCCTTGGCCAGATAGCTGATCTGTACCGAGTCGGCAATACAGCGCTGCAGGCTGTCCGGCAATTTGTCGAACGGATCGATACGGGTAAGAAAATCGAGGATATTGGGCATCAGGGTCTGTGACATGAAGGTGCCTCGTGCGGGAGCCCCGGAATGGAACAGGAACGGCCAGAGGGCCGTT
>JAYROM010000077.1:0-1844 GCA_041911695.1 Aeromonadaceae bacterium | reverse complement strand
GAGGCCCATGATCGGCTGGCCGGTATGGTACGCCGTGCACGAGATCTCGGCTTGCGGGTGTGTATCGGTTGCGAGGATGCCTCGCGGGCGACCACGGACGAACTGCGTCAGGTGGCCGAGTTGGCTCGGCAGCTGGGTGCCGAGCGGCTGCGCTATGCCGATACCCTCGGCATCCTTGATCCGTTTGCCACCTTCGAGCGTCTCAGCGCGCTGCGCCAGCATTGGGCTGGCCAGCTCGAGATCCATGCCCACGATGATTTGGGCCTCGCCACCGCCAATACGCTGGCGGCGTTCCGTGCTGGCGCGACCCATGCCAACACCACTGTGATGGGGCTCGGCGAGCGCGCCGGCAATGCTCCGCTTGAAGAGGTGGTGCTGGCACTGCGCCAGTGTTACGGCGAGGACACCGGCATCATCAGCCAGCAACTGCCTGCCTTGTGCCAGCAGGTGGCGCGGGCGGCCGGTTGCCTGATCCCGACCCGCAAACCGCTGGTCGGCGAGCTGGTGTTTACCCACGAATCCGGGGTGCATGTCGATGGCCTGCTCAAGGATACCCGCAACTATCAGGGAGTCGACCCGGCTTGGCTCGGTCGTGAGCACAAGTTGGTGCTCGGCAAGCATTCCGGCCGGCACGGGGTGATGGCGATCTTCGCGCGCTTGGGTTACGCCCTGACCGAAGCCCAGGCCGACCCGCTGCTGGTGGCGATCCGCCAGTTCGCCGAACAATACAAACGTAATCCCGGCGAGGCCGAACTGCGCAGTCTGTATCAGGGCTGCCTCGGTCTGTCGGCCTGAACCTAAGCCGCAAGCGTAATAACAGTATCTGCAAGCGTGATAACAGGAGGCGCTATGGAGTGGTTTGAAGCACTCGAAGGGATCACCGAACTGGAGAGTACCGAGGGGTTTCTCGATTATTTCGGGCTGGCTTATGACCCGGTACGGATCCGCGCCAGCCGGTTGCATATCATGCATCACTTTCATCAGGCCCTGCTGCAGGCCACCGATGTGCCGGCCGAGCCCGCCGGCCGTTATGCGCTGGCGGCGCGACTGCTGGCCGAATCGGTCGCGGCGTTCGCCAGTCTGCCGGTGCGCGAACACTCTACCCTGCGCGTCTATCGCCGCCTGGATCCGCTGTTTATCCCGCTGGATAGCCTGACTGAGGTGGCCTGATGATTGCCGAATACGATTACGGTGATGCCGTCCGTCTGACCCGCACCGTTCACAATGATGGCAGCTTTCCCGGCAAGCAGCGTGGCGATCTGCTGGTGCGTAAGGGGAGCGTCGGCTTTGTGCGCGATGTTGGCGTGTTCCTGCAAGATCAGCTGATTTATCAAGTCCATTTTCTGGACTGCGGTTACACCGTCGGCTGCCGTTCACAAGAGCTGGTACCCGCCGATCTACCGTGGATTGACAGTGAGTTCGAGTTTGGCGACTGGGTCGTGGCGGCCACCAGCCTGGCGGTCCAAGGCGAGGTCGTGGCTGCCATTGGCTGCAAAGGACAGGTGATGGCGGTACGCCGCGATCTGGTGCCGATCCGTTACGAAGTGCTGTTTGGTGACCGGATGTTACAGGTGCCGGCCAGTGCTATCCGTTGGCCGGATACGGTGACTGCGGAGGTGCCGGCATGAGTCTCGAACAGTTTGCCCGCCTGCAACTAGCGCGTGCCCATTTCGGATGCTTGCCATGGCAGCTCACTGCTGAGCAAGGGCAGGAACTCTCGCAACAGGTACAACGCAAGTTACAGCTGGAGCGGCTGGTACTGGCCCATCCGCTGGCGGAGTCGGTTCAGGTCAGCGAGCAGGAGGTGGAGGGTGCTGAGCGCGCACTGGCCGCCTCATTCGGCG
>JAYROM010000076.1:0-18458 GCA_041911695.1 Aeromonadaceae bacterium | reverse complement strand
CATCAGGGCCGCCTTGTTGTGGGGGCAGCGGAGAGCGGTTTACGGCTGCACGTCGTGGGCAATCGCGCTGATCTTGTGGATCGCGAGATCGGCACCAATGTGCTCTTCCTCCTGCGACAGGCGCAGGCCCACCAGTTTGCGCACCAGGCCGTAGATCACCAGCGCGCCGATCACTGCGATGGCGATGCCCATCAGGGTGCCAATCAGCTGACTCATAAAGCTGATGCCGCCGATGCCACCCAGCGCTTTCTGCCCGAAAATGCCAGCCGCGATCCCGCCCCAGGCACCGCACAGGCCGTGCAGCGGCCAGACACCGAGCACGTCGTCAATCTGTGGGCGGCGTTGCAGCCAGGTGAACACCTGGATAAAGATCACGCTGGCGACACCACCGACCACCAAAGCACCGACCGGGTGCATGATGTCGGAGCCGGCACACACCGCAACCAGACCGGCCAGCGGGCCGTTATGGATAAAGCCTGGGTCATTGCGACCGAGGAACAGCGCCACCAAGGTGCCGCCGACCATCGCCATCAGCGAGTTGACCGCCACCAGACCACTGATGCTGCCCAGCTTCTGTGCTGACATCACGTTGAAGCCGAACCAGCCGACAATCAGGATCCAGGAGCCCAATGCCAGCATCGGGATGTTGGACGGCGCAAAGCCAATCGGCTGGCCATTGCGCAAGCGGCCGCGACGGGTGCCGAGCAGGATCAGCGCCACCAGGCCAATCCAGCCGCCGACCGCATGTACCACCACCGAGCCGGCGAAGTCATGGAAGGCCGCGCCAAACTGCTGGGTCAGCCAGTCTTGCACGCCGAAGCGGTTGTTCCAGGCGATGCCTTCAAACAGCGGGTAGACCAGACCGACAATCAGGAACGAGCAGGTGAGAAGCGGATAGAAGCGCGCGCGCTCGGCGATCCCGCCACTGACGATGGCCGGGATCGCGGCGGCGAAGGTCAGCAGAAAGAAGAAACGGGTGAGTTCAAAACCGTGGCCGGTGGCCAGCTGGTCGGCACCGACCAGGAAGCTCTGCCCATAGGCCAGGGTGTAGCCGATAAAGAAGTAGGCCAGCGTCGAGACGCCGAAGTCGGTGATGATTTTGACCAGGGCGTTGACCTGATTCTTGCCGCGCACCGTGCCCAGCTCGAGAAAGGCAAAGCCGGCGTGCATGGCCAGCACCATGATGGCGCCGAGCAGGATAAACAGGGTGTCCGAGCTGGTAACCAGGCTCGCGACGGCGCTGTTGGTATCGACCACAAAAACCTCCGTTGTCATTGGGTAGCCCGCGACGTAAGCACTGTCGTGGCGCGAAAGCATCGATCAGGGGTGTCGCCTTGGTGCGACGCAGCGCCTGCTATACACAAACCGTACCAAATTTGCGGTTTTTGCCGACCGTGATGGTAACGATATGATGCAACAGCACTTTTATAGATTCCGTTCTGGTGCGACTGGGCGCTATTGGTGCTAAATAAGGCACCAAAATGGTGCCCAGTAAAAGTGCCAGTTGTGAAGGTGGGGGGTGTTATGCCCCATCATGGGGTGAAACCGGCGCTGACACCTTGAGAGGTGAGCGCCGTCCGGCTCAGTGTCCGGTCAGTGACGGAAGGTGTCGGGGCGGAACACCGCCTCTAGCAGGGGTTGATAATCGCTGGCATTGAAGCCCTGCTCCTGACCGAGCACCGGATGCAGTAAAGCATGGCCGAATTGGGCGGGTTGCCGGGCATCGCCAAGCAGCTGGCGGGTCACCTGGCCAGCCTGAAACAGCTGGCGGACCCCGTCAAACTGCTGCGTCAGGGGCATTTGGGTGTCAGAGGTAAAGGCCATAAACGGGACAGTGAAGATCTGATCGCTGGCGGGATGCGCCGGTAATACGCGGGGCCCGGCCCCCATCAGGAATGGCTGGTGGTCACCAAATGCCAGTAACAGATAGCGTTTGCCACTGGCCTGCAGCGTGTTGACCAGTTCCTGCAACGAGCTCATCTCGTCGACCACGCCGGTGTAGTAGGTATCCAGGATCTGCGCCGCCGGCTCGCCGGCACAGGCCGCGTGCCGGGTTTGCTGGCCATAGCGATCCTGGTTGAACGGGCCGTGGCCCTGCATGGTCACCGCGTAGATAAATTGTGGGCGGGTGGCTGCGGTGGCCTGTTCGGCGACCTGCTGCACCAGGGCGTGGTCACTGGTATACAGCCCCTTTTGCATCAGCGGGGTGAAGGCCTCTTCAAAATGCAGGGTCTGATAGCCGAGCGCGGGCACCGCCAGATTGCGTCCCCAGAATGTCGGTTTGAACGGATGGAAAAAATGGGTCTGATAGCCGAGTTGCCGGGCAGTCTGTGCCAGCCCGGGGGCCCCCTCACGCAGGTAGTAGTAGGGGACGACGCCTTGGCGTAGCAGGCCGACCGGCAGCCCGGTGTTCATCTCGAATTCAGCCAGTACGGTCATGCCGCCGGTGGTCGGCGAGCGCAGCGTGGTGATCAGCGCCTGACTGCCTGCGGGCGGCTGGATGGTCGGCGCCGGTTGGCAGATCCCGCCCTGCCAGCCCAACCACATGGCCTCGTACTGCATCACCACCACCACATCCCAGGCGGGTTGGGTTGCGCGGCCGGTTTCGACGATGGCGGCGCTTGGATTGGGCAGCGGCGCCAGGGCCGGGAAGGCGTAGATCGAGGTCCCGCGCACCAGGCCATTTATCAGCTCAAACACATACAGTGAGGGGCCTCGCCGGACCAAATCGCGCTGATAACTGCGTTCGCTGGTGAAGTAGTTGATGTTCGGCCCCAACACCCGATCGCCGGTCTGGGTGGCCAGTACGCTAAAGCCGAAGAAGGTGACCAGCACGGCGCAGAACCGCAGCAGCCCGCCCAACCAGCCGACCCGCCATAACAACAGCAGCAGGACAAACACCCCGCCCAGCCAGATCATCTGGTGCTCCCCCACCAAGATGGTGAGCAGACTGCCCAGATTGCTCAGGTCGTCGCCCCCGAGCGCGGTGCCGTAGATCTGGATTTTGGTGAAATTGGCCAACAGGCCGCAAGCGAACAGGGCGGTGAACAGGATCCCCATCATCAGATGGCGGCCGACCAGCGCGCAGGCCAACCAGCCAACGGTCAGCAGCAGCAGGGCCAGATAGTAATAGGCGATCCGGTACTCGGCCCACACCAGAAAGGCTGACAGATCAAAACAGACGGTGGCATGCAGCAGCAGAAAGCTGAGGTTGGCCAGCAACAGGCTACCGGCGAGTCGCCAGCGCAGGCCCTGACGTAATACCGGCAGCAGCAGGCGCAGCAGGGCGGTGCACAGCAGCAGGGTAGCCAGCAAGCCGATGGCCATGCGTTGCAGATCGAAACCGGACGGACCGAGCTCGCGCACAAGTTGGGGCGGAAACAGTGCGGCGCCCTCTGCCAGCGCCAGGGTGGCGGTCAGTTGGTAGTGGTCGGCCAGGGCCGCCTGCAGCACGCGAATACTGCCATTACTATGCACCTGACAGGGGCGGTCGGGGCGGCAGTCGCGGCGCATCCCTTCCTCGGCCTGGGGGGTGAGATCGATATGGCTGGCCGGATGCGAGCCGGCCATCAGGGTGTAACGGATCAGACCGTCGGTCGGCAACGGGGCAAAAAAGGTCCAGTTACTGTCGATCACCGCATAGGTGCCATGCTCATCGTTTTTCCACACCAGGCCGAGGGTATCGAGGCGGGCCTGCTGGCCAAACGACAAGCGGTAGTGCGGATAGTACCAAGACTCGAAACGCAGCACCGGTAACAGCAGGGTGATCAGCAGCAGCAGGCCGAGAACGGCCAACAAGCCTCGTTGGACCCGGGTGGCAGGACGGGCTGCCGGATGGCGGAAAAGAGGTCTATTCAATACCACAGGCCCTGCAGACACCAAGATGAGGAGGGGTGGCGACGGCGGGTGCCGTGCGACCGGATGGTTGCGATGGTGGCGTGTGGTGATAACGCTGTCAATTGACGGCACTCCGGCAATGCAGGAGCGCCGTCACAGCGTCAGCAAACAGTCCGTATCAGGCCTTGACACCAAGACTCAAACGGTAATAACTCGCGGCTTTCTCAAATAACCGCTGCTGTTCCATCAACTGAGCAAGGGCCTGATAGACCGCCGCCGAGGGCTGCAGGGCCAGTGCCTGCTCTAGTTGCTGTCGCGCCGCCGGGAAGTCGCGTTGCTGCAGCAGCAACCAGCCAAGCGCCAGCGCCTGGGCCGCGTTCGGGGTGGTCACCTTCTGCAGAATGGCCAGCAGTTGCGGTGCCGGGTGATCCCAGCGGCGGATCGGCGCGAGCAGGGCCGCATGGTCCGGCTGCTTGCGCAGCAAGGGGGCCAGCGTCTGCTCGGCCAATTCGCGAGCCTCCAGATCGAGCAGGCGGTTGACGTAGCCGGCCACGACCTCGGGTTGCTGACGGCTGGCCTTGGGCAGCTGTTCCCAACGGCGGGTCAGCTCGTCGATATCCTTGGCCTCGGCTTCCAGCAGGGCAGGATAGAGCTGTGCCCCGACCTGACCGAGTTGGCTGGCCACCCGACGCTGGGCCAGACGCGGCAGCAGGCTGTCGAGCAGCGGCCAGTCCTGGCTGGCCAGACAGTGGGCGGCCAACTGGGCGAGCAGTTGTGGGTCGTCCGGGGTCTGCGCCAGCCGTGCCTGCAGTTGTTGCTTGGCCGCTTCATGGTCGCCCTGCGTCTGCTGCAGGCGGGCACGGGTCAGGCTCAGGCCGCGGGCCAGCTGGGGCGCCCCCTCTTCGACCTGTTGCAGGTAATCATCGCGGCGATCACTCGCCCCTTGGGCGTGGGCGGCCAGTGCGGCGGCCAGCAGGCGAATTGACTGCTCCTCGCCGTGGGCGCTGCTGGCCAGTAGCAGCTTTTCCGCCTGGGCGTGACGGCCCTCGAGCAGCGCTTGCAGGCCATTGCCCAGTTGCAGCCCGGTCTTGCGCTGGCGCCGGCGATGCACCCAGCGCCGGGTGGCGCCGCGCAGGCCGAACAGCCGTGACAACAGGCTTTCGGTGATCAGCAGCAGCACATACAGGCCTACCGCCAGCAGGCAGGCACTGATCACCGTCATCTCAATGGTGTACTGACCGATCGCGATCAGCACATACCCTTTATTCCCCGCCACCAACGGCCCGGCAATCAGGGCGGCGGCGGTCACCAGCAGTAACAGCAGGTAGCGCAACATGCCTCCCTCCTTATTGTTTCAGCAGACGTTGCAGACGCTGCTGCACCAGGGATTCCAGTGTTGCTTGGCTCTGGAACTGCTTGGGCAGATCGACCGCTAGCGGTTGCTCCAGCAGACGGGCAATCTCGCTGTGCATGTACTGGGTGGTGGCATCGTTGGCATCGAAGTACTGCTCGATCCATTTATCCGCTTTATTCAGATTGTCCTCGTAGATCGGCGGTTGTTCGCGGAACACCGCCAGCTGCGCCTGCAACAGACGGGTCTTCAGGTTCTCTTTCAGATACCAGTCCTGTTGCGGTGACAGCAGCGCCTCGACCTGACCATCGCGGCGGCGAATGGTGATGAAGTGGTCGACAAAACCATTCCAGGTACGCAGCAGGTTGCTGCGCCATTCAGACAGCTCGCCACTCGGCGGCTGATCGCTGGCATCACCGGCCACCGGGGCGGCTTGCAGGCCGGTCAGGGTCAGCTGGTCGACATTGTCGATCAGCGCGCCCAAGCGCAACACCAACCCTTCGCGGTCAATCTGCGGCAGGGCCTTGAGTTTGGCCTGGTCATTGGCCAGTGCCTCGCGCAGCGGCACCAGCGTCGGGTCATCCAGCTGACGCAGGCGATTGTCGGCATCGGCAAGCAGCAGTTGCGCGGCGTTGGCATCATGCTCCAGCCACAGCTTGCGGCCTGCCATGCGCACCAGATAGTCGGCCTCAGCCAGCAGCCAGTCATTCGGCTGGCGGCTATCCAGACGCAGCAACTGCTTTTCCAGCGACTGCTGCTTATCGGCCAACTGTTGCTGGCTGGTGCTCAGGTTCTGCACCTGTTGTTGGCGCTGGCGATCATTTTCCAGCACCGCCGGTTGCTGATCGCGCAGCTGCTTGATCTCGCTGGCCAGATGGTCGATCACCAGCTGGTCGCTTTGCTGGCGCTGCCATTGGTAATAGCCGCCACCGCCAATCGCGGCCAGGGTCAGTAACAGTGCCAGGCCGCCCAGCCACTGGCGCGGGGCCTTGGGCGTCGAGGCCGGACGCGGGGGACGGGCGGCTTGTTCGGGCGGTGTGGCCGTTGCTGCCGCACTGGCGGTAGCGGCCACAGGGGTGACTTCTTGTTCGGACATCCGTTCAATCCTTCTCGCCCAGTGCCTGGCACAGGGCATCATGTGAGGCGCCGTTCGCCACGCGCGGGGCGGGCAGTCCGGCGGACACAACCAGTTCGGCAACCCGATGGCTCGGGACCACGTAATCTAATTGCTGTGCCCAGGCGCGCGCGGGCGCGGGCAGCAACGACAGCCAGTGGTGCAATATATCACCACTGGTGAGGATAACACTGTCAACGCCGGCTGTACGCCATGACAAAAACAGCGCGTCGCCGTCGTAGGGCAGCCATTGGCGTTGGTAACACTGACAATACTCAACTTCGGCGCCGCGTGCACGCAAGGTGTCGGCCAGCCACTCGCGGCCGGGCTCGCCGCGCAGGATCAAGACCCGCTGGCCGGCCAGTGGTTGTAACCCCGGCAGGGCGGCCAGCCCCTCGCTGCGCTCATCGTCGGGCCAGACAGGGGAACACCCGGCTGCCTGCCAGCGTGCCGCAGTGGCCGCGCCAACGGCGAACACCGGCGTATTGGGCCAGACCAAACCGTGTGTCGCCAACCAGTGGCTGGCGTGATCCACCGCCGCCGCCGAGACCGCGATCAGCAGGGACGAGCGCGCCAGCTGTGTTGGCAACCGGGCCAGATCGGTGCCGGCAACCTGGGTAAACAGCGGGCAGACGATGGGCGTATAGCCCGCCTGGCGCAATTGTGCCGCCAGCGCCTCCCCTTGCGGGGCAGGACGCAGGATCAGCGGCGTCATGAGGCGGCGTAGACACTGGCCAGCACCCGGTCGGCGCCGGCAGCCAGTAACTGTTCGGCCAACTGCAGGCCGAGCGCCTCGGCGTCAGCACGATGGCCACGCAACGCATCGCGCAGAATGGTCTGTCCATCCGGGTGGCCGACCAGACCGCGCAGCCACAATTCATCACCGTGCAGTTCGGCATAGGCCCCGATAGGCACCTGACACCCGCCCTGCAACGCGCGGTTCATCGCCCGCTCGGCCAGCACGCAGGCCCGGGTATCGGCATGCTCCAGCGGGGCGAGCAGGGCCAACACCTCGGCATCATCGCTGCGACATTCGATACCCACCGCCCCCTGACCATTGGCTGGCAGGCTGTCGGCCGGGTCCAACACGCTGCGGATGCGATCGAGAAACCCCAGTCGACGCAGACCGGCGGCGGCGAGCAGGATGGCGTCATACTCGCCGGCATCGAGTTTGGCCAGCCGGGTGTTGACGTTGCCGCGCAGATCCAGCACCTGCAGGTCGGGGCGGCGGGCGCGTAACTGACATTGGCGGCGCAAGCTGGAGGTGCCGACCCGGCTACCGGGCGGCAGTTCATCGAGGCTGGCGAAGTGGTTGCTGACCAAGGCATCGCGCGGGTCATCGCGCTCGCAGATCACCGCCAGGCCCAGCCCGTCAGGGAAGGCCACCGGCACATCTTTCATCGAGTGCACGGCGATGTCGGCGCGGCCGTCGAGCATGGCCATTTCCAGCTCCTTGACGAACAACCCCTTGCCGCCGACCCGGGACAGCGGGCTGTCGAGGATCTGGTCGCCACGGGTGGTCATCGGTACCAGTTCGACCTGCAGGCCGGGGTGTGCCGCCTGCAGGCGGGCCTGGACATATTCGGCCTGCCACAGGGCAAGCGGACTCTGGCGGGTAGCGATGCGGATCAACGATCTCATGGGGACCTTCATTCGTCGGCGGCGGTGCCGCACAAGGGGGTGGAAAGCGATACCGCAGATAGTAACGCGAATGGGGGGAAAGCGGCCAGCGACCCGCTTGGCACAGGGTGTGATCGCGGCAACAGTGTCCATTGAATCGATTCATCCGAATCCATAAGAGGTTGCCACTGAGAAAAGGTTTACCGGCCTGTTACCTGTTGTTACCATGCTCACACTTTTGCCGATGACGTGGCGGTCAGCGGCCGATTCCCAACCTCAAGGTCAGTACGTTGCGCAATGAACCGCAATCGCTCGTAGCCCGCTACGATGCGATCACGCAGCATCGCATCGAGCGGGCGCTGGAAGCAATGAATGAGCATGGTCGGCAACTGTTCGGGTTGCTGCCTGTGCTGTTTCATTTCAACCATCCGCTCCTGCCGGGATATGTCTCTGGCGAAGTACCGCATGGTATCGCCAGTTTTGTGCTGTCCGCCGATCAGCAAGCCTTCATTGACGATATCTGTATTGCCACCCATTGCGCGCCGTTTGTCACCCAGGAGCGCAGCATCCTCGGCCTGTACTGCATGGGCAGTACCGCCTCGATTGGCCAATGTTGTCGCTCCGATCTGGATATCTGGGTCTGTCATGCGCACACCGTGCCGGCCGAGCAGCTGGAGCTGCTGGAGCAAAAATGTCTGCTGGTCTCCAAGCTGGCGGAAAATCGCGGGGTTGAGGTCAACTTCTTCCTGATCCCGGACAACAAGTTCCAGCAGGATAACCATGCCCAACTCGGTGGCGACAACTGCGGCAGTGCCTTGCACCTGTTGTTGCTCGACGAGTTTTATCGCAGTGCCCTGCGCCTTGCCGGTCAGCGCCTGCTGTGGCCACTGGTGCCGCCAGAATGGGAAGATGAATATCTGCAGCGGGTGGATGCGCTGTTTGCCGCCGGCACCCTGCAGCGCGACGAGTGGCTGGATCTCGGTCCGCTGCCGCGCATCCCGGCCGAGGAGTACTTCGGCTCAGCGCTGTGGCTGCTTTACAAGGGGCTGGATTCGCCCTACAAGGCGGTACTCAAGATCCTGCTGATGGAGGCCTACTCCGCCGAGTTTCCTAACACTCGACTGTTGTCGGTGATGGCGCGCGACTGGTTCCAGCAGCATGACGACTACAGTCTGCAGCTCGACGCCTACTACCTGATGCTGGAGAAGGTCACTACCTATCTGACGGCGCAGGGCGATCTGCAGCGCCTCGATCTGGCGCGTCGCTGTTTCTATCTCAAGGTGTGTGATGACCTGAGCCGCGATGAGCCGGCGATTCACGGCCAGTGGCGGCGTGACGTGATTGCCGGGCTGGTGCGCGAGTGGGGCTGGGATCAGGCCACGCTGCGTCACCTCGACGAGCGCAACGCGTGGAAGGTGGCCGACGTCAAGCTGGCCTACAGCGAGCTGCTCAATGCGTTGATGCAGAGCTACAGCCAGCTGATTCAGTTTGCCCGTCGCAACAACATCAGCGAATCGATCAACCCGGAAGATATCGGCATCTTGTCGCGCAAGCTGTACGCCGCGTTTGAGGCGCTGCCGGGTAAGGTGCAGCGCGTCAACCTGAAGATAGCGCCGGATCTGTTCGAACCGCACCTGAGTTTCATCCAGGTGCCGCCAGGGCGCATCAACCGTGCCGGCTGGTATCTGTATAACCACTCGCTGCAGCCGGCCGATATCATTGGCCAGGCGCCGCAGGAGTATAACGGCTATCTGAGCAAGCTGGTCGCCTGGTGCTACTTCAACGGGCTGCTCACCGCCCAGTCGCAGCTGCATTTGCGCGCCATGGGGGCGGATATCGATCTCGAGGTGGTGCAGCAGTTCAGCCAAGATTTGGCCGCCACCTTCCCGGTGCGCTTTGCCCCGGCCAGCAACCTGGCGCTCAGCCGACCGTGCGAGATTCGCCACCTCGGCATCTTCCTCAACCTCGAGCTGGATCCGACCTCGCACTGGGATGGTCAGGACCTGCAGTTTGATGCGGATAACGCCGATGTGTTGGCATTTGGTCGCCAGCAAGAGTGCCTGGTGGGCACCGTTGATCTGGTGTACCGCAACTCGTGGAACGAGATCCGCACCCTGCACTTTACCGGGCCGGAGGCGGTGGTTGAGGCGCTGTCGACCATCCTTGGCAAGATGCACCAGGATGCCGCTGCCCCGGAAGCGGTTGACGTATTCTGTTATAGCCGCCATTTCCGCGGTTTGATCCGCAACCAGTTCCAGCAATTGGTCAGCGAGTGTATCGACCTGCGTCTGGCGCGCGATCGCCAGCGTCTGGTGAAGATGCTCAGCCTTGGCCACGAGCGCTATGCGCTGTTCCTCGAACGTCGCGGTATCTCGGTGAAGAAGCTCGAGAGCGCGATCGACTTCTATCGTCAGGTCTCCAGCAACAAGCTGGAGCGCCAGCCGGTGGCGCGCGATGACGGCCAACCGCTGGTGCCGTCGATTGTCGACGCCTATGCCAGTGACGGTCTGATCCAGTTCTTCTTTGAAGACAACCCGCAAGACGCCGGCTTCAACGTCTATGTGCTCGACGAGCACAACCAGATTGAAATCTACCGCGACTACTCGGGCAGCAAGGACGATCTGGTGCAGAGCGTGAACCGTTACTACACCGTGACCCATGACCGCTTCGATTACGGTAACCAGTTTATCAACTTCAATCTGCCGCAATTCTATGAGCTGGTACGCGAAGGGGATGAACAGCAGGTGCGACCCTACCGTTCACCGAGTCGCGATACGGTGCGCGACGGCAGCCAGGCCTGACGGCCGAGCACGGCCGACATTTGACCGGCCGTATCATGATCATCCTTGGGCTTAAGGGGTCTCGCTCGCCGGTGCGGCGCGATCGGTGTGGCCGAGGCCGCGCTCCGGGGCGATCCGATCACGCACCCGCTGCTTGAGCTCCTTGATCTCCGGGAAACCGCCATCCTGCTTGCGCTCCCAAAGCCGTTCGCCCTCGACCAGGATCTCGAACCGGCCGCCAGTGTCCGGGTGCAGGCTGACTTCGCCCAACTCTTCGCTGAAGGTGCTGAGCAGCTCCTGCGCCATCCACGCCGAGCGCAGCAGCCAGTTGCACTGCCGGCAGTAGTAGATGTCGATGCGCGGCTTGCGCGCGATGATCACGCTATCAGTCAAGGTGCACTTCCTGGCCAGCCTGGGCCGAGCAGGCGGCGGACAGCAGCGCCATCAGTTCATGTCCTTCGCGGTTATCAATCCATTGGTCATCCAGGTAATCAAAGTGGTAACCGTTGGCACGGGTGGCCACCCAGATCTGCGCCAGCGGCGCCTGCTTGTTGATGATGATCTTGGTCTGGTTGACGAAGGTGAGGGTCAGGACGCCGCCAGAAGTGTCGTAATCAATGTCCGCATCGCAGTTATCCAGAGCCTCTTCGATGGTGTGGAACTGGGCATCGGCCAGGGCGTGAAACTCACTGTCTCTCATAAAGCGGTCCTATTGCATTTACGGGTGTGAGTGCGATTATAGAGGGCCATTCCGCTTTTTCGAAACAGCCATGAACAAACTGATGCGACGCCGGACTTTGCTGTGCCTGCTGGCGCTGACGCAGTTGACCGCCTGCGGTCTGAAAGGGCCGCTGGTCCTGCCCAAACAGTCGGCACCCACTGCCGCCAGCGCGGCGGTGAATACCTCGGCGACGCAGGATGCGTCGACCACCCAGCCCTGAGCCGTTGGCCAGGGGATATTGAGCGATAGAGCAAGGAACACAAGGACCCATGGATTACTTCAACTACCGTGACTCAGGCCGGCTGCATGCCGAAGCGTGTGAACTGGAGAGCCTGGCGGCCCGTTACGGCACGCCGTTGTATGTCTACTCCCGTGCCACCCTGGAGCGCCACTGGCGTGCCTTTGACCATGCGGCCGGTGAGCGGCCACATCTGGTGTGCTACGCGGTGAAAGCCAACAGCAACCTGGCGGTGCTTAACCTGCTGGCACGCTTGGGGTCCGGTTTTGATATCGTCTCCGGCGGCGAGTTGTCGCGAGTCATCGCCGCGGGTGGCGATCCGCGCAAGGTCGTGTTCTCTGGAGTGGCCAAGACCGCCGCCGAGATGCGTCTGGCGCTCGAGCATGACATCCTGTGTTTCAACCTGGAATCTGAAGCCGAACTGGCACGCTTGAACCAGGTCGCCGGTGAGATGGGGCGCGTGGCGCCGATCTCGGTGCGCGTGAATCCGGACATTGATGCCGGCACTCACCCGTACATCTCCACCGGGCTCAAAGAGAACAAGTTCGGCGTGCCGATCGAGCGCGCCGTGGCGTTGTACCAGCTGGCGGCGACCCTGCCGCATGTGCGCATTGTCGGGATCGACTGCCATATCGGCTCGCAGCTGACCGAGCTGGAACCGTTCCTCGAAGCCATGGATCGCCTGCTGACACTGATTGACCGGCTGGGCAGCCTTGGTATCACCATCCATCATCTGGATATCGGCGGCGGCCTTGGCGTTACCTACAGCGGCGAGAACCCGCCGCATCCGGAACAGTATGCCGCCGCACTGCGCCAGAAGCTGGCCGGCCGCGACCTGCAGCTGATTTTCGAGCCGGGGCGGGCGATTGTTGCCAATGCGGGCGTGCTGCTGACCCGCGTCGAATACCTGAAGGAGGGCGAGGATCGTCACTTTGCCATCGTCGATGCGGCGATGAACGATCTGATCCGCCCGTCGCTGTATGGCGCCTGGATGAACATCATCCCGGCCGACCGCAGCCTGGTGCGCGACGAGCATCGTTATGATGTGGTCGGCCCGGTGTGCGAGACCGGCGACTTCCTCGGCAAGGATCGCGCGCTGTCGATCGCCCAGGGCGATCTGCTGGTGGTGCGCTCCGCTGGTGCCTACGGCTTCTCGATGTCCTCCAACTACAATACCCGTCCGCGCGCTGCTGAAGTGCTGGTGGACGGCGATCAGGCACACCTGATCCGCGAGCGCGAGCCGCTGGCTGATCTGTGGCGTCTGGAACATTTGCTGCCCTGAGGTATCCATGGCCATCCAGTTTTCCAAGATGCACGGCCTCGGTAACGACTTTATGGTGGTCGACGGGGTGACGCAGAAGGTGTTCTTCAGCCCCGATACCATTCGCCGGCTGGCCGATCGCCATTTCGGCATCGGTTTCGACCAGTTGCTGTTGGTGGAGCCACCGTATGATCCGGAGCAGGACTTTCACTACCGCATCTTTAATGCGGATGGCTCGGAAGTGCAGCAGTGCGGCAACGGTGCGCGCTGCTTTGCCCGCTTTGTCCGCCTCAAGGGGCTGACCAACAAGGAGCGCATCGCGGTCAGCACCATGAGTGGCCGTATCGTGCTGCAGGTCGAGCAGGACAACCAGATCACCGTCAACATGGGCGTGCCCGAGTTTGAGCCGGCCAAGGTGCCGTTCCGGGCACAGAAGGCGGAGAAGACCTACCTGCTGCGCGTCGCCGAACAGACGGTGATGTGCGGCGTGGTGTCGATGGGCAATCCGCACTGCGTGCTCAACGTGCCGTCGGTCGACGAGGCGCCGGTGGCGCAGCTGGGGGCCCAGCTGGAACGGTTTGATCGCTTCCCGGAGCGGGTTAACGTCGGCTTCATGCAAGTGGTCTCGCCGCAGGAGATCCGTCTGCGCGTGTTCGAACGTGGTGCTGGTGAGACGCTGGCCTGCGGTACCGGTGCCTGTGCCGCCGCCGTGGTCGGCATGCAGCAGGGGCTGCTGCGGGATCGGGTCAAGGTCCACCTGCCGGGCGGCAGTCTGCAAATTGCCTGGAAGGGCGCCGGTCAACCGGTGTATATGACCGGCCCGGCCGAGCAGGTGTTTGATGGTGAGATTGAGCTGTGATCGAGTGCCCGTCGGTGGATGTCGATGAACAGGCGGTGTTGGCCTATCTGCGCCAGCATCCGGATCTGTTTGTCCGTCACCCGGCACTGCTCGACGAGCTGACCCTGCCGCATGAGGTACAGGGGGCGGTGTCGCTGGTCAGCCTGCAACAGGCCCGCCAGCGTGAGCGGATTGCCGGGCTGGAGCGCGAGCTGGCGGCGATCCGCCAGCTGGCCGGCCGCAACGAGCATATCTTCCGCGTCTACAGCGATGTCTACTCCACCCTGTTTCACTGCACTACGCTGCGCCAGTTGTGGAAGCGGCTGCATACCACGTTTCGCGCCCGGCTGCGTATTCCGGTCAGCGCGCTGTGGGTGAATGAAGGCCGCATCAAGGCCAAGCGCAGTGACCAAGGGTTCGTGTTGCCGACCGGGCGTTTTGACTACCTGTGCCAACAGTTGATGCCGCAACAGCGCGTCTATCTGGGGCGTATCGGCGAGGCCGAGCGCCAGCTGCTGTTCGGGCCGGGTGCGCTGGTGCATTCGGTGGTGCTGCTGCGTCTCGGTGAGCAGGGCGACCTTGGCGTGCTGGCCTTCGGCCATGCCAATGGCGAGCACTACCAGGCGGATATGGACAGCCTGCTGCTCGAGCAGCTCGGGCGCTTTGTCACCCTGCTGCTGCCGAATATGGTGACCTTCCGTGACTAAACCGGGTCGCCCGTCACCAGCGGCGAGCGCGCCCGTCAGCCTCTCGGCGGCCCTGGCGCAACCGGTCGATGCCTTTCTCGATTATCTGCGCGTTGAGCGCCAGCTGAGCGCCCATACCCAGGACAACTATCGCCGTCATCTGCATGAGCTCGGCCTGCTGCTGCAACAGCTCGGGCTGGACGACTGGTCGCGGCTGGCCGCGCCGCTGGTGCGGACCCTGGTGGTGCGCCTGCATCGCAATGGCCAGGTGGCGCCGCGTACCTTGGCGACCAAACTCTCCGCGCTGCGCAGTTTTCTCGATTATCTGGTGCAGCGCGAGGTGCTGCGCGCCAATCCGGCGCGCGGGGTGATGACCCCCAAGCAGGGGCGGCCGTTGCCGAAGAACCTGGATGTGGATCAGGTCTATCAGCTGCTCAACCTGCCGACCGATAATGATCCATTGACTGTTCGCGATCGTGCCATCATGGAGCTGTTTTACTCCTCCGGGCTGCGTCTGTCGGAGCTGGTGGCGCTTGATGTGCAGGATTTGCAGGCCAACGAGCGCCAGCTGCGGGTGGTCGGTAAGGGCAGCAAGGAGCGGCTGGTGCCGGTCGGTCGGTTGGCGATCGAGGCGCTGCACCGCTGGCTCAAGGTCCGCCCGTTGCTGGTCGGCGAGCGCGCGGAGCCGGCGCTGTTTGTCAGCAAGCAGCAACGCCGGTTGACGGCCCGCAGCATCCAGTTGCGGTTAGCCGAATGGGGGCAGCGTCAGGCGCTGGCACCGCATGTCCATCCGCACAAGCTGCGTCACAGCTTTGCCACCCATATGCTGGAGAGTTCGGGCGATCTGCGTGCGGTGCAGGAGCTACTCGGCCACGCCAATCTGGGCACCACCCAGATCTATACCCACCTCGATTTCGGCCACTTGGCCGAGGTCTATGATCAGGCCCATCCGCGTGCCAAACGGCATGGCCGTGACGCCGAGGCCAGCCCTCCGGCGCAGAGGCCGCCCCAACCCGACGATCCGACCAAGGATTAACGCGTTGTGGTCTGCGGGAGCCATTCGCCCGCCGGCAAGCGCGCCAAGCGCCACAGACAATACCCCGCCGCCAGTGCGCAGCCGGCAATCAGCCCGGCCTGGATGACTTCGGCCTGCAGGCCGTGCAGCGAGAGCCCGAACCGGGTCATGTGATAGTCGTGGTGGGCCCCCTCATCGACATAATCGAAGACCCGCCACAGCAGCAGGGCGAGGGCGCAGAGCAGGTTGGTCAGCCAGAACAGTGGGGAGCGCGACAACATCATCAGTGACGGGGTTTCTCTTGCTGGCGCCGATCAGCAGCGCGGTGGTCGGGGAGAGGCGTGTACGGGGCTCATCCTAGCCGATTGCTGCACGGATGTCGCGCCCGTCACGCAATGGTGGTCGAGTCATTGACCCGGCGTTGCGCGGGCGGGATGTGACCTGCACGGGTAAACGGGGTAGCATGCAGGCGTTATCCGCCATGTCGGCTCTCCCAACCGTTGTCAGCAGGAGTAATTATGCAGTGCTTCCGTCGCTTGCGTCCGTTTCGGGCGATCAGTTTCGATCTCGACGACACCCTGTATGACAACCGGCCGGTGATGGCGCGTGCCGAGGCGTGGATGGTCAGCCATATGCGTGACAGTTATCTGGAGACCGCCATGTACGACGCCGCCTGGTGGAAGCGTCTCAAACTGCAGCTGCAGCAGGATGATCCGGTGTTGCGCGACGATGTCACCCTGTGCCGGTTGCGCCTGTTGCAGACCGGGCTGGAGCAGGGCGGGATGCCCGCCTCGCGCGCGGCGACCGAAGCCGAAGCCGTGTTTGAGCGCTTTCTCGATATGCGCTGTGCCATCGACGTACCGGCGCGCACCCGCGAGGTGTTGCAGGCGCTCAGCGCCCGTTATCCGCTGGTGGTGATCTCCAACGGCAACGTGCAGATTGACCGTCTGGGCCTCGACCACCATTTTGTCCACATCCTGCATGCCGGCAATGGCCTGCGCATGAAGCCGGCGCCGGACCTGTTCACCGAGATGGCGCGTCGACTGCAGCTGCCACCCGGCGAGATCCTGCATGTCGGCGACAATGCGCACACCGATGTCAGCGGTGCGGTGCGCAATGGCCTGCAGAGCGCCTGGCTGAACGATGTCGGTCAGGACTGGCGCAGTCTGCGCACCTTGCCGGACATCATGCTCGACCGGCTGGATGAGTTGCTTAGCCTGGTCTGACCCGCTGGCGCGGCCAATCTGGCAGACTATGCTTGGAGCAGGAAGTTTTTCCGCACCATCATGGAGTTGCCACTATGTCCCGTTGGATCCGTCCCTTGTTGTTTGCCCTGCTGAGCGGGCTGGTGTTGCCAGCCCAAGCGGCTGATTCGATCATTCTGACCGTCAAGGCGGCCGGCTGTTGCGCCAATAAAGGGGAACAGACCTTTACCCTGGCGCAGCTGGATGCCTTGCCGCAGACCACGGTCACGACCATCACGCCGTGGACCAATGGCAAGCACAGCTATCAGGGGGTGCGCCTGAACGTGCTGTTGGACCAGCTCGGCATCACGGCCAATACCATCAAGGCCACCGCGCTCAATGCCTATTGGGCCAAACTGCCGGTCGACGATGCGCGCAAGTATCCGGTGCTGTTGGCCACCCGCCAGGATGGTCAGGTGCTGACCCGCCGCAACAAGGGGCCGATCTTTATCATCTATCCGCTGAGTGATTATCCGGAGCTGGATCAGGAGCGAACCCACAGTTTCATGGTCTGGCAGACCATCCGTCTTGAGGTCGAGTAGTCGCGCATGGGGCGGACCAAGCTGCTGTTTTTGGCCCTGATTATGTGCACCTTTGTCGGGGTGACGGCGTGGTCTGGTCTGCATTATGAACGGGCTTACGATATGGCGGTGCGCCATACCCAGCTCTCCGCCTGGTCATTGGCCCAACTTGAGCTCGAGCTGTACCAGTTCGGTACTGCGGTAGATGACTTCCGCGATCGGCGCATTGGTCGTCAGCAGCTCAACGACGCCTACGACATGGTGTGGAACCGACTGGATGTGTTCCTCAGTGGTAGTGAGACCGCCTCCGTGCGTAACCGGTTCGGTGCCAAGGCGCTGATCCAGCATCTGTTTGACCAGCTCAAAGCCAGCGAGGCGCTGGTGACCTCGCCCACGCTGCAACCGGAGCAGGTCGACCCGCTGCTGGCCATCCTCAACGATAACCTGCCCAAAATCCGCGACCTGATGGTGCGTAATTTCACCGGCCCGGAGGCGATGCAGGAAAATGCCCAACTGGCGCAATCCAAAACCCTGAATCTGAGCATTCTGGCTGCCCTGCTGTTGGTCGGGTTGACCATGCTGGTGCTGCTGTTTATCGAGGCGCGTCGCCAACACTTTCTGGTCTGGCACGACGTGCTGACCCGTCTGCCCAACCGCGCAGCGTTTATCCGTCAGTTGCAGCAGAGTTGCCAACGCTCGCCACAGGTGGTGCTCTGCCTGATGGAGCTGACCCGCTTTCGCGAGGTCAACGACTCACTCGGCCATGCGGCGGGAGATCGGCTGCTGGTGATGGTGGCCGATGAACTACGGCAGATGATCGAAGCGGAGATGTTTATTGCCCGAACCGGCAGTGATGGTTTCGCGGTGATTATTCAGAGCGTCAAGCAGGATGCCAACTGGTTTGCCTTCTCCAAGCGGCTGCGGCTGACCTTGGCGCGGCTGCTGTTTGACGCCGATCCGGCGCATCGCGTCGGCATCCGCATGGGGGTGAGCCGCGCGCCGCAGCATGCGCGCGACAGCGAGGAGTTGCTGCTGTTCGCGGATCTGGCGCTGCTCCAGGCGCGAGAGGATGCCAGCCAGCCTTACCAGCTGTTCAGTCACCACCTGTTGCGCCAGTACCAACGGCACCGCCAACTGGCCGAGGAGCTGCGCGCCCAGCTCAGTTTGCCGACCGCCAACCAGCTGTTCCTCTGTTATCAGCCGCAGATCCCGCTGCAACCGTCGTCACGGCT
>JAYROM010000075.1:0-20110 GCA_041911695.1 Aeromonadaceae bacterium | reverse complement strand
GTAAGGCTAGCTTCTAAGAGAGGACATAATGCTGGGTTCTGTAACAGATTTTCTTAAGCCACGCCTCGTTGATATTGAACAACTGAGTCAGACTCACGCGAAAGTGACGCTTGAGCCGCTGGAACGTGGTTTTGGTCACACCCTGGGTAATGCGCTGCGCCGCATTCTCCTTTCTTCCATGCCGGGTTGTGCAGTCACGGAAGTCGAGATCGACGGCGTGCTGCATGAGTACAGCAGCAAGGAAGGAGTACAGGAGGATATCCTTGAGATCCTGCTCAACCTGAAAGGCATTGCTGTACGCTTGGAAGGCAAGGATGAGGTTACCCTGTCTCTGACCAAGTCTGGTGCGGGCCCTGTTACTGCAGGCGACATCGTTCATGGTGATGATGTCGTTATTCTCAACCCGAATCACGTGATTTGTCACCTGACCGGTGCCCATGCTGAAATCAGCATGCGCCTGAAGGTGCAGCGTGGCCGTGGTTATGTACCTGCTTCTGCCCGCGTACACAGCGATGATGAAGAACGTCCAATTGGTCGTCTTTTGCTGGATGCCGCGTTCAGCCCTGTGGTTCGCATTGCTTACAATGTAGAAGCCGCTCGTGTTGAGCAGCGTACTGACCTGGACAAGTTGGTTATCGATATGGAGACCAACGGCACTCTGGATCCTGAAGAAGCTATCCGTCGTGCTGCCACTATTCTGGCAGAGCAACTGGAAGCCTTCGTGGACCTGCGTGATGTCAGCGTGCCAGAGAAGAAGGAAGAGAAGCCGGAGTTTGATCCGATCCTGCTGCGTCCTGTCGACGATCTGGAACTGACGGTTCGTTCTGCGAACTGTCTGAAGGCTGAAGCCATCCATTACATTGGTGATCTGGTGCAGCGTACCGAAGTCGAGTTGTTGAAGACTCCGAACCTCGGTAAGAAGTCCCTGACTGAAATCAAGGACGTCTTGGCTTCACGTGGTCTGTCTCTGGGCATGCGCCTGGAGAATTGGCCGCCCGCCAGCCTCGCTGATGAGTAATCCAGATTACGGGTCTCACAGATTAAGTTAGAAGGATAAGGTCATGCGCCATCGTTTGAGTGGTCGTCAACTGAACCGGAATAGCAGCCACCGTCAGGCTATGTTCCGTAACATGGCCAGCTCCCTGGTTCGTCATGAAATCATCAAGACGACTCTGCCGAAGGCAAAAGAGCTGCGTCGTGTAGTTGAACCATTGATTACACTCGCCAAGATTGACAGTGTTGCCAACCGTCGTCTGGCATTTGCCCGCACTCGCGATAGCGAAGTTGTAGGCAAACTGTTCACCGAATTGGGTCCGCGTTATCTGGAGCGCGCTGGTGGTTACACCCGCATCCTGAAGTGCGGCCTGCGTGCCGGTGACAAGGCTCCTATGGCATACATCGAGCTGGTTGGCCGTCCGGCTGCCGCTGAAGCTGTTGCTGTAGAAGAATAAGACGTTTAACGACGTTAGAAACCGGGTCCTTAGGGGCCCGGTTTTTTTTCGCCTGCCCCAAAGCCCGTCCTGTCATGACGCAGTGTTAACATCATCTCAGCGCCAGGCCAGTTCTGCTTCCGATGGTGCTCGAATCTCGTTATTGCGTACGGGCTGTGTCAGTTGGACGTCAGTGCAGCATGGGGTGAGCAGGCGCGTGAGGGGGCATCAACCCGTCACGTGCAATGTTATCACTTCGCTGTGGCAGCTAAAAAAAACGCCAGCCCCGCGGCTGGCGTTGTCATGATGGGGTGTGGGCTTAGGACTTGCGGCCGGCAAACACGACCATCACCTTGTCATCGCCCTTCTGCCGGACAAAGGCATACGGCTGGTTGCTGATCAGCTTATGGGTACCAGCAGCAATGGCTGGGTGGTCATGGCGGAATTGGCCCAGTTTCTGCCAATGTTTGACCAATTCAGCCTTCTCACCGCTGGCCAGCTCACTCCAGTTCATATCCGAGCGCATAGCCTGGTCGAACACGCCGTCATCTTTCATCAGGCCGCGGCCGGATTCGTCGCCGTAATAGATCTGCACGCCACCCGGCAACATCATGAAACTGTTCGCCACGCGACGCTGCAGCGCGACATCCTGGTAGTCCCCAAAGAACAGCTTGGTATCGTGTGACGAGATATAGCTCAGCACGTTGAAGTTCGGATCACTGTTAATGTCCTTGGCGTACTTAGCATAGATTGGCTCTGCAGTACGCATACACTGGGCATTGTTCAGGGCATCGCGCTGGTAGTCGAAGTTGATGATCGAGTTAAAGCCATTCTGATACCACAGATCCTTGCTGACGCCGTGGTCCCAGACTTCACCGACCATAAAGAACGGCAGATCGTCGACCTTCTTCTCGGGATGAGCTGCCTTCCACTCCTTCAGCGCGGCGGTGGCCTGGGTTTTCAGCTTCTGCCAGGCTGCCGGCTCGATGTGTTTGACCGTGTCGGCACGGAAACCGTCGATGCCGAACTTACGCACCCAGTCAGTATGCCACTTGACCAGATAGTCGACCACGGTGGCATTCGGCAGTGGCTTGGCGTTGGTATCTTGCTTGGCCTTAAGGAACGGCGGCAGATCCACCGCCTTGGTGGACTCAGTGATAAAGTCCGGCAGGCCGCCGACTGCACCGGTCACGTCGTCGCTACCTGGCTGCTGGTAGCCCGGCATGGTGGCGCGTACCCAGTCAGTACCCCACCAGCCCTTCCATGCATTGCTCTGGTAGTTGATATGCTGGTTATACCCATGCCAGTTGCCATACAGTCCAACCGGCGTCCAATCGGACCAGCGGGCGGGCAACTTGTCCTGGTCGGTGACCAGATCCTTCAACCCCAGATCCTGCAGGTCGGCAAGGGTGGCATAGCCGGCATGGTTCATCACCACGTCGAGCAGGACGCGGATGCCGCGCTTGTGCGCCTCGTCGATCATGGTCTGTAGCGACTGCTCATCGCCGTAGTTCGGGTCAATCTTGGTGAAGTCGAGTGCCCAATAACCGTGATAGGCATAGAACGGGAAGGTGCCGTTCTCACCACCACCGATAAAGCCGTGGACCTGCTCGACCATCGGCGTAATCCAGATGGCGTTGACGCCGAGTTGCTTGATGTAGTCCAACTTCTCGGTGATGCCCTTGAAGTCACCACCGTGCCAGGTACCGATCTCGTCCTTGCCATCTTTCTTGCGACCAAATGAGTGATCGTTACTCGGATCGCCGTTGTTGAAACGGTCGGTCAGCATAAAGTAGACGGTGGCGTTGTCCCAACTAAAGGCTGGTGTGGCGGTGGTCTTGACGGGTTCGAGCAGCAGGATGCCTTCGCTATCGGCCGCCGGCGTCAGCGTGACCTTACCGGCTTTGACTTTGGCCTGCTGACCCGAGTAGGCATCGCGCAACACAGTGCCATTCGGCCAGCTCTTGCCCACCGCGACCGTGACCGGTCCGCCATCCCAGCTATAGCAGTCAACCGCCGGCGGCTGGCGCTTGAAGGCGCCGCTCTTGGTCGCACGCAGCACCTTGAGGGTCGGCGCCTTCGGGTTACTGTTATCCAGCGTGAAATCGTAATCCCCCGCCAGCAATACATTCAGCGTCCAGCTTTGGTCTTTGCTGCAAGCATTCAGTGCATTGGCCTTACCGAACGGCAGCGGGGCGGCGGCATCGGGACCGAAGCTGGTGCCGCAGGTATTACCCTGGTCGGCCACCCGGATCTGATAACGCCCTTTTTCCAGGCGGGTGGTCACCTTGTAGGCGTTATTACCACTGTCTTTAAGCTCCATGGCTGCTGACGGGGCTTGCTGGTTGATCGACAGGAAGACGGGGCGCGGCAACGGCTCGGCCTGCACGCCGTGAGCCAGCAATGCAGAGAGGGTTAACACCGCCAGACGGGTGGGGGTGAACATGGGCTATTCCTTACAAGGTGACATCGAGAGCTCCCATTCTAGGGAGCTACGCGCGCGACAGGAGCGGTGGTGTGCGGATTTGTGAAGACCGTTCAAATGGTTACGTTTTCAGGTGTCAGACGACCAAGGGCATGGCTGCCCAGAGGGTGCCGGTTTGCTGTGGTTGCATGCCACGGGTGCGGCGCCCCCACCATGCATTGCCTGCTTACATAGTGAAAAACCGAGCCTGACATCGCACGTCAGTCGGCAGAACGCGCTATCTTATCCAGACTCAACCGGACAGGAGCGATGGCATGAAGGGTAAAGGGTGGATGATCTGCTGGCTGGCGGTCAGCAGCTGGAGCATGGCGCAAGAGGTGCCGGTTGCGGCCAGCCGTATTGTTGCGGTGACGGTCTATCCTGGCATGGCCAGTGTGACCCGTGAGGCCGCCGTGACCTGGCAAGCGGGACAGCAGAGCATCATCCTGAGTGACCTGCCCGCCGGGCTTGATGCGGCGTCGTTGCAGATCAGCAGTCCCACCGCCGGGGTTCATATCAGCGGCATAACGGTGGAGCCGGCGACATCAGCCGCCAATGCGGATCCGGCGTTGCTCGCCTTGCAACAGCGCCAGCAGCGCAATCAGCAGCAGCTGGATGCGGTAGGGGCCCAATTGGCGGCCGTGGCGTTACAAACCACGTATCTGCAAGCGTTGGCCAGTGCACCGGGGAAGACTGCGCCGTTACCGGCACAGAGCTGGCAGGCGGGAAGCGAGGCGCTGGGGAGTGCGATGAGCCGGCTGGGTAGCCAGAAGGCGACGTTGCTGGCCGAGCAGCAGACCCTGACCCATGAGCAGAGTGCCTTGGCCGATGAGCTGCGCCGTTGGCAGGAGAGCGCCCGTGCTCGCCAGCAACTGCGTGTCGCCTTGCAGGCTCCGGCGGGATCACTTCAGATCGCGGTGCGTTACCGCATTAACGGCGCCGGTTGGCAGCCGGTGTATGAGGCGGCACTCGACAGCACCTCACGACAGGTGGTGTTGACCCGCGCTGCGCTGGTGCAACAGCGCACCGGGGAGTCCTGGTCGCAAGTAGCGATGACGCTCTCAACCATGCCGCCTCATCTGCAGACCCAGCCGCCGACCTTGGCGTCATGGTGGATCGATCTGCACGATGAGAGCCAGATCCAGGCTAAAGGGACGGCCAGGCTGATGCAGGCCGAGATGGCGGATGCGCCCGCGCCGGCCCCGGCGGCCGAGGTTGAAGCACTGCCTCAACTGGTGGCCACCGATTTTGCCGCCAGTTACCGTCTTCCGGCATCCGTCAGCCTGAACAGTGATGAGCGGCCACAGCGCGTGGTGCTGGGGAGCAACACCCAGCTCGTCACCTTGCGGCTCGAGTCGGTGCCGCGCCTCGATGCGGCGGCCTATCTGTATGCCGAGCTGAAAAATCCATTGCCGGTCCCCCTGCTCGCCGGCACATGGCAGCTCAGTCGTGATGGTCTGTTTATTGGCCAGCATGACGCCGCCACCCTGGCTCCCGGCGCCAGTTTACCGTTGGGGTTTGGTGTGGATGATGCCATCACCGTCAAGGCGATTCAGGTGCAGGATGAGCAGGGTGAAGAGGGGGTCTTGAACAAGGAGCAGACGCTGTCACGACGCTGGACCTTCAGTTTCCATAATGGCCATGGCTTTGCGCTGCCGCTGACTATCCGCGATAACTGGCCGGTGTCACGCAATCAGCAACTGCGTATCGAGCCGTTACCGGGCTCGCCGGCCAGCACGCAAGGCGATGAACCAGGTGTACAGGCCTGGCAGGTCGAGTTGGCAGCGGGCAAGCGTTTAGAGCTGAGTCCTGGATATCGTGTGCGCTTCCCGTTCCAGCGTCGGATCGATGGCTTGTAACCCGTTTATTCTCCGTCCATGTTGATGAGAACAGGGCTGCCAGTTGATGAGGGGCTAGCGTAGAATGAGCAGACCCGTCCTGTTTAGAAGGCGGGTCAACTGTAGTCGATGTGCTGAAAAGGATTAACCATGAAACGATATCTTGCGCTGGGTGTGCTCCCGCTGCTGCTGACCGCCTGTTCCAGTGACAACGGCCTGTCAGAGCAGTATCGCTATACACCGCCTACCGCAGTCGCCACCAACAACACCGCTGAATTTGATAAGCCATATGATCTGGTCTGGTCGCGTGCCGAACACTGGTTTGCCGAGAATCAGTTGCCGTTGCAGAGCCAGGCGCGTCAGTCCGGCTTGCTGGCCGCCGAACAGGCCAATTATGAAAATGGCCTGAAGTACCTAGATTGCGGCAGTGGCGGTAGCAAGGTGGCCATTGAGTCGCCCGCCCTGCGTGTGAACCTGATTCTGACTGAAAACATGGGCAAGACGGTGGCTACGGTCAACGTCAAGGGGACCACCACTGTGTCGTTCCTCGACTCTGACGGCACCCATGTTGCCGCGCCGTCGATCGTGCCGACCTGCGTTTCCAACGGCAAGCTCGAAGCTGCGCTGATGGCGGCGCTCAACGACTGATGTACCGCCGTGGTGTCGCGATCTGCTAATAAAAAACCCGGCGTTTGCCGGGTTTTTGCTCTGGGTGGGGAGCCCGGACAAGCGATTATGCCTCTGAGTCCAGGTCTCGGCGCTTGGCCGGTTGGCGGCTTACCCGTAGGCTGAGCAGGATGCTGACCAGCAGGATGGCGGCCACCCCGAGCAGCGACCAGAGGATCGGGATGTGCAGCACGTCAATCAGCAGCATCTTCACGCCGATAAACAGCAAGATGACGGCCAGACCGTATTTGAGCAGTACAAAGCGATCGGCAAAGCCGGCCAGCAGGAAGTACATGGCGCGTAGCCCCATGATGGCGAAGATATTCGAGGTGAGCACGATGAACGGATCCGTGGTCACCGCAAAGATCGCCGGGATGCTGTCGACCGCGAAGATCACGTCGCTGATTTCAACCAGCACCAGTACCAGTAGCAACGGCGTGGCATAGCGCAATCCGTCCCGCACCACCACGAAGTGTTCGCCTTGCAGCGTATCGGTGATCCGCAGGTGACGGCGCAACCAGCGCAATAGCGGATTGTTACCGAGGTCTGGCTCCTGATCCGCCACCCATAGCATCTTGGCGCCGGTCAGTACCAGGAAAGCGCCGAACAGGTAGAGGATCCAGTGGAACTGGCTAATCAACCAACTGCCAGCGAAGATCATACCGGTGCGCAGGGCGATGGCGCCGAGTACGCCGTAGAGCAGCACGCGGCGCTGCAGGGCGGCTGGCACGGCAAAATAGCCAAACAGCATCAGCCAGACAAAGACATTATCGACGGCCAGTGCCTTTTCCAGCAGATAGCCAGTCAGGAACTCCAGCGTTTTCTGGTTGGCCATGGTGCGGCCGACCTCAGCATCCAGATACCACCAGATACCGCCGGCAAAACTCAGGGCGACCAGCACCCAGATGACCGACCAGATCGCGGCTTCACGCAAGCTGACCTGATGCTGGCGGCCGCCGCCGACCAAGAGCAGGTCAACCAGTAACAGGACGGTGATCAGGGCAGCAAAACCGCTCCACATCCACCAGGTGCTCAATACATCCATCGGGTGCACTCCCATAAAAAAAGCCTGTGTCAGGCAGGCACAGGCTCTCTTCATGAGGAAACTGAATAGACCTTGCCTGCGAATGGCAAGGTCTCACTTACAGTCAGATTGACTGCCCGCCGGCCGGGTGCATGGCACCGTGATGACGACCGCGCGGCGTGGAAGTTACTCCCCTTGTGCGCGGTATGTTACGGGAGTGTTGCCGGTCATGCAAGTCTGGCGCACCAGACCTGAGTCCCGACACCCGGACGGCGGTCGTCACCACGCAGGCGTTAGCCCATCAACGCCTGGCCACGCACCAGGGTCAGGATGCCGAGCACCACAAACAGGGCGGCGGCCAGGCCGTGTACCAACTTGAGCGGGATGCGATCCGCGACCTTGTTGCCTATCAGTACCGCCGGCACATTGGCCAGCAGCATCCCCACTGTGGTGCCGGCGACCACCGCCAGCAGGCTGCTGTAGTGGGCGGCGAGGGCGACGGTGGCGACCTGGGTCTTGTCCCCCATCTCGGCAAGGAAGAAGGCAATCACCGTGGTGCCGAACACGCCGTAGCGGCCGGCGACCTTGGTATCCTCTTCATCAATCTTGTCCGGGATCAGGATCCAGCCGGCCATCAGCAAGAACGACAGGCCGAGGATCCAGCGCAGCATATCCGGGCCAAGCAGTTGGGTGACGGCATGACCGACCGCCCCGGCAAAGCCGTGGTTTATCAGGGTCGAGATCAGGATACCGAGAATGATCGGCACAGGTTTGCGAAAGCGGGCGGCAAGGACCAGCGCCAGCAATTGGGTCTTATCGCCCATCTCTGCCAGTGCCACGATGCCGGAGGAAACGAAGAAAGCCTCCATGATAGAACTCCAGGCCGGACAATTTCCAATGACCACGCCGCCACCCCGGCCAATCCGGTAGCAGTGTGGTCAAAGGTCTTGCCAAACCGGAGTCGTCGCCGCCATGGCCTGCTGGCCAAGTATGTTGACGGTGACCCCGAATCGCCTGGATTCGGGAGGCTACTCCCCAATGACTGGCGCAGTGTAATGATTTGTGTGGGGGCTGTCTATGCCGGAGGACAATGGCTCAGGCGCGCTGGCCGGACGGACGTGCCGCACCGCGCGCCTGACGAGGGTGACAAACCGTGTACTGGCAAAATTTCTTTACAAGGGTGTGTCATCTATTTCGCAAGGCTGTATTGCATTTTTAGCGATGTAAAAAATGGTCTGCCGGGCGGATACTGGGTCGACTTATAGTGACCAATGGATGGCAGCTCAACATGGCTACGTTGACCTCGGCAAACGCCGCTCGCCCGTTAAACCGGCAGGATTTCAAGACCCTGGCGCTCTCTGCACTCGGCGGGGCGCTGGAATTTTATGATTTCATCATTTTCGTCTTTTTTGCCGTGGTGGTGGGTAACCACTTCTTCCCGGCCGATATGCCGGACTGGTTGCGCCAGTTCCAGACTTTTGGCATCTTCGCGGCCGGTTATCTGGCACGCCCGCTGGGCGGTATTATCATGGCCCATTTCGGTGATTTGGTGGGTCGCAAGCGCATGTTTACCTTAAGCATTTTGCTGATGGCTGTGCCCACCTTGCTGATCGGCCTGTTGCCGACCTATGCCTCGTTAGGGATTGCCGCGCCGCTACTGTTGCTGGCGCTGCGTATCCTGCAGGGCGCTGCGATTGGGGGGGAAGTACCGGGCGCCTGGGTGTTTGTCGCCGAGCATGTGCCGGCGCACCGTATCGGCCTGGGCTGTGGCATTCTGACCGCCGGGTTGACTGCCGGGATATTGCTCGGCTCCTTGGTCGCGACGGCGATCAACGCCCATCTGACGCCGGAGCAGGTATCAGTGTGGGGCTGGCGTCTGGCCTTTGTGCTCGGCGGCGTATTTGGCATCGTGTCGATGTATCTGCGTCGCTGGCTGCATGAGACGCCGGTGTTTGCCGAGTTACAGGCGCGCAAGGCGCTGGCCGCCGAACTGCCGCTCAAGGCGGTATTGCGTGAGCATAAGGTGTCGGTGGTGATTTCGATGCTGCTGACCTGGCTGTTGTCGGCGGCGATCGTCGTGGTGATCCTGATGACGCCGACCTATCTGCAGAAGGTCTACCATCAGGCCCCGGCCACCGCATTGGAGGCCAATTCACTGGCCATCATCGCCCTGACCCTGGGCTGTGTCTGCATGGGGCGATTGATCGATGCACTGGGTAGCGGCATCACCTTTGTGGCGGGTTCACTCTGTCTGGCGGCGGCCACTTGGCACTTCTACACCGGGCTGCAACAGGATCCGACCAGTCTGTTCGTCAACTATGCGCTGGTGGGCTTCTTTGTCGGCATCGTCGGCGCGGTGCCCTTTGTGATGGTCAAGGCGTTCCCGCCGGTCGTCCGTTTTAGTGGCCTGTCGTTCTCGTACAATGTCTCTTATGCGGTGTTCGGCGGGATCACGCCGATGCTGGTGACCTTGTGGCTGAAACAAGATGTGATGGCTCCGGCCTATTACGTGGTCAGCCTGTGTGCGCTGGGGGCTGTGGTCGGCTTGTTCTTGCTGCGTCGCCAACCTGCCTGGCAGGCCGCCTTGGCCTGATTGTGGGCCGGGGTCCTGCGGCGGGTGCCGACGGGATCCCGGTTTCTGTTTTTCCCTGTCATGAACAAGGATTAACCCTTGGCGCGACCGGAGGGCTTTGCCAGAATAGAGCCCTTGTTGTCGAGAGTGCCGTGATCATGTCTGTTGTTCCTTCTTTTCGCCGGGCCTTGCTGCGCGTCAGTACGGTGGCCGGTCTGGTGTGTTCGCTTTGTATCCCCGTGGCGCAAGCCCGTCCCTTGGCAGAAGTCCTGCCGCAATTCGATCGGGATGTTGAACGTATTTTTGGTGCTTACCGCATCCCGGGGGCGGCGGTGGCCATCGTTGACCACGGCAAGGTGGTCTATATCAAGACACTCGGGGTGGGGAGCACCCGGGCGCAGAACCCGGTGAATGAACATACCGTGTTTCGTCTGGCCTCGGTCTCCAAGACCTTTGCTGCCGTGCTGGCGGGGAAGGCCAATGCGGAGGGGCGACTGGATTTCTCCGCCCCCCTCAGCCGCTATGTACCAGGGTTCCGCCTGAAGTATGACGGCAGCAACCAACTGACAGTGCGTAACGTGCTCTCGCATACCAGTGGCTTGCCGCACAACGCCAATGACGGTCTGCTCGAAGGCGGCATGTCCTATCCGCAGTTGTTGCAAAAGACTGAACAACTGGGGGCCTCCTGCCCGATTGGCCGCTGCTTCGGTTATCAGAACATCCTCTATTCGACGATTGGTGATGTGTTGAGTCGCCAATATGGCCAGTCTTATGCTGATCTGCTCTCCAGCCATCTGTTCCGTCCGCTCGGCATGAGCGATGCCAGTACCGGTCGTGCCAGCATGCTGAACAATGCCAATGTCGCCGTACCGCATACCCGCGGTGGTGCGGGCTGGGCACCGCGTCCGATCACCCAGCCCTATTACAACGTGTTGCCGGCGGCCGGGGTGAATGCCTCAATCAGTGATATGTCCAAGTATCTGGCCGCAGTGATGGGGCATCGTCCGGATGTGCTGCCGGCCTCGGTGATGCAGAACCTGACGGTGCCGCTGATCCGCTCGCCGAAGGAGGGGGCCACCTCCAAGTGGCGACAAACCCGGATCAAGAATCCGATGTATGGCATGGGCTGGCGCATTTTCCAGTACAACGGTGACCATAAGATGATCTTCCATGCGGGGGGATTGTCCGGGGTGCGTTCGCGTCTGGGCTTCTTGCCGGAGAAGGATATCGGTCTGGTGATGTTGTGGAATGCTAACGAATCGCGTCCGGAAGTGTTGATGCCGATGCTGTTTGACCGCCTGCTCGACCTGCCAAGCGTCGACTACCTGGATGGCGCGGCGGGGGGCAGCGGTGACTTTTATACCCATCGTAGCCGGATAGCCCCGCAGGAAAATGATGAGGGGCAAGACGAGGAGGGCAGTGGCCGCTCGGCGATCGCGGCGGCCACCACGGCCGGCCTGTTGGCCGCGCCAGCTGCCAAGCAGACCTTCTTGCATCAGCCGCAGGCGGCGGGGGCTTCGGGGATCCGTAGTCTGACGGCGGCGCGGGTCGGTTATGACCCCGCTCCGGCATCGGTGGCGCCTGCCAAGACGCCGGTGCATAAGGCCATGGGCAAGAAGGGCTCGGTGACCACCGCCCAAGCCAAAAAGCCGGTGACCGCAAAAGCGAGCACCAAAAAAGCCGTGGCTAAGAAATCGGTGGCTAAAAAACCGGTTACCAAGAAAGTGGCCACTAAGTCATCGGCGGCGAAAAAGCCGGTCGCCAAAAAGCCGGTCGGCAAGAAGGCGGCGACCGCCACCAAGGCACCGGCCACCCACCACAAGACGCCAGCCAAACATAAGCCGCAGACCCACTGAGGCGATGCTCGCTAACTCTGCGCTGACCCTGCGCTGCGCAGGGTCAGATCATGCTTCGTTACGGCATTGACATGGCCCATGGCGCTGCCGGCTAACAGCACTCCAGCTCAATCTGGTTGAGCAAGGTCAGGGCGGCTTCATCTTCCCATTGCTCAAATAGCTCGCGGATCTGGTTCAGATGGCAGTGGATCATGAACAGATCGTCCGGTTTCGGCCCGCTTCCGCCGGTGGCCTTGCGCCGAAAATAGTCCCAGAACGCGTTGTTACGTTCAGGTTGATCAATGTGCTGATAGATCATGGCCATCAATTGGCGTGCGTTGCCGTCACAATCAATATCACTAAAGCTGACATAGCGATCCGGTGCGCTAGATTTGCAGGAACAGTGGCCCATCTTTGACTCCTTGAACAGACAGGGAAAACAGTCGTTCAGCAAAAATTGCGCCAGCCATCAACGCCGGCGACTGCACGGCGCATCCCCCGGCACCAAGGGATGGTGGCCGGCAGCGGCGGATGAAAGTCAACAAAGCCAGACAGCCTGTCAGATTTCGGACAGCGCAGGGGGAGGCTAGCGCTCACGCTGCGCACTGTCCTCCGGGCAGACCGGCTGCGCCCGGCAATGCTCAAACAGGAAGGTCTCATCGAGCGGGGAGAGATCAAAACGCAGGGCGGCTTCGGCAATGGCTTGACTGTCATGCCGTTGTTGCTGGCTTAACCAGCGCACCGCAGAGACCAGGTCGCTGCCTTTGGGTAACATCCAGCAGTCACTCATCTGTGCCTCCTGTTTCTGATGCTCTTATCAATAAGTATAGGCCGACCGTGAACGAGAAAATGGCGGCCAACGCATGGGGTTAAGGCTTTCTGCACAGGGTGTGATATGGTGCAAGTCAGAAGGGTCATAGGGCGGTGGGAAGTGTCCGGAACCGTGATGAAGCGCGCATGCGATTGGCTGCGGCGGTGCCTGTATGGGCTTGGCAGTCTGGGGCTTTTGCTGCATGTCGCCTGGGCAGCCGAGGGGCTGCGCGCCAGTTGGCCAGACCCGCTGACCAGTTACCCTGGCTTTAATGCCGCCTCGCGCGCAGAAATTCTGACCTTTGGCAGTGAACTGCTGGCCAGCGAGATGCTGCCGGCAGACGAGTGGCCGGGGCGCCTGCATGTGACCTTGCTGGATATGCCAGCCTTTGAGCAGTATCGCCAACTGTTATGGCGACGCCTGCTCACCGCTTACCGGGCCGCGGCGCGCGATTGTGGCCGTTGCGCGCACCCGGAGACCGTCGCCGCCTTGCGCGAGGTGGTCGCCCGTCAGCCGCCGGTCTCGGCACGCTTTGCCGCCTGGCAACAGGCCTCTCATACCTTTCATGCGGCGTACCTGCAACAACTGCTGGTCAGGGCCGCCGCTGCACAATGGATGCCTAATGAGGCGCAACCGTTGACCCCGGATGAACTGACCGGCTTTGAATTGCTGGATGGCGAGTTCCTGCTCAGCTTTGATGGTGGCCCGACGGCGATCGCGCAGACGCAGCGCCTGGCGCAGTTGCTGAATGATCGCGGCCAGAATGCGGTGTTCTTCACCATTGGCGAGCGACTGCTGACCCGGGCACATGGCGAGGGCGGTAACCTGCATAATCTGTATGCGGAGAACTGCGTGGCGACGCAAGGGATGCAGGAGCGGGTGATGCGTGGCCGTGAAGATTGGCTGGATACGCTCGAGCAGGGGCGTCGTAGCCTGTTACGGGTCAATGGCAGCACCCGACTGCCCTGGTTCCGCCCGCCGCAGGGCGAACGCGACCTGGATATCAGCACCCGGGCGCCGCTACGTCTGGTGTTGTGGAATATCGACAGCGGGGATCTGCGGCGCGGAGCCACCGCTACCCAGGTCTCGGATCGGGTACTGACATTGATGCTGCTGTGGCGGCGCGGGGTGATCCGCTTTCATGACCGCTCCCCGCTGGCGCTCCAGGTGCTGCCCGGCCTGTTTACTCAGGTACAGACCAGCCCGGTACGTTGGGTGGATTGCCGGACGTTTGCCGATCATTGATGTCGCCGATTGGTGAACTACCATACCCGCGTCACCCGATACCAACCGCCCAACACCATATATTCCGCCTCTCCCCCCAGGCTGCCGGGCAGCAGGGTATCAAAACAGACGATTTTACTGAGCGGCACCAATACCGCGCAGACCCGGCCGCCAAAGCGGTAAGCCTCCTCGACCTCGGCGGTACAGGATCCCAGATTGTTGAACAGGCAGGTCGAGTCGCCGCGCGGCAGAGGTTGCTGGCTGCCTCGGTACAACGGCAGATGCTGCTGATCGGGATAGCGACGGCGCAATTCGTACTGACAGAAACTGTAGAGCAGATCCAGCTGTCGGCTGAGCTCATGGGTCTGCCAGGTGGCGCGTTGCCAGGCGCGTCGGTATTGCCCGAGGGCGATATCGTCCTCGTTGTCTCGCGGATCGCCGAGCAGCCCGGCATGGTATCCGGTACGCAGGCCGAAACGGGACTCGACCCAACCGCGCCAGGCGGCACCATCCTCTGAGTCGGAGTCAAACATCCAGCCCAGCAGCAGACGGCGATAGTGGCGGTGCGGGCGCGGAATCGGCTCCACGGCCGGCCAAGGGGTCAAATCATGGCCGGGCAGGCGAAAATGGACGGCCATATAGTCATCAAAGCAACGTGCGCGCTCGCTCGGGGTGGAGAGTGCGTCCAGACGTGGCCACAGGTCACGATGGAACAGCGCCACACTGTCCAGCGTGAGTGGACTGGGGTGCTGCTGGAAGGTCAGTGAAGCAATCAACCAGCCGGGCAGATTGCAGTGGTTGAGGGGCAGGCAGAGATCATGCAGCGGCAGGGGGGTATCGCTCATCTTGCCTCCGCAGCCAACTGCTGCGCCAATCGCCAGAGGTCATCAGCCAGTTGGCGGATCGCCTCGCCCTGATACAAGGCAGCGCGCCAGTCCTCGCGGATGGCCTGATAGCCGTAGCAGGCGCCAGCCAATTGACCGGCCACGGCGGCGGTGGTGTCGGCGTCATCACCGAGATTGGCCGCCGCGAGGACGCACGCGGCATAGTTGTCGGTATGCCAGAAGCACCAGAGTGCCGCCTCCAGCGACGCCACCACATAGCCACTGCCGCGTAGCGCACTGCGAGGCTTCTCCCGCCACGTCCCCTGCTGTAATGCGCGGATCTCCGGGCTGGTGGCCGGGCGGTGATCGCCTAATGCGGCCGCCTTATCGGCTCCGTGTAGCAGATGAACCAGGATCTCGGTCAGCCAGGCGCAGCTTTCCAGACACAAGAGGGCGGCGTGGGTGGTGCGCGAGCTATCTATGGCACGGGCCACTGCTTGGTCGGGCAACAATGCATAGGCCATCGGGATCGGCGCCAGCCGCATGATGGAGCCATTGCCGGCACTCCAGCGCGCCTGGCTGCCAGCATAGGGCTCGCCAGTCTGTTGGAAGCGCCGCAGGGCGGTGCGGACTGTGTTGCCGACATCGAAGCAGGTGCCGAGACTGCTCAGATACCCCTCATCCAGCCAGGCACAGTAGCGGCGCATTTGATCGGTCGCATCGAAGCCGTGGCAAGCCACCAGGCTGTGCCCGAGGCACAAGGCCATCGAGGTATCGTCAGTCCAGTAGCCTTTGCGCAGACAGAAGTGGCCGCCACCGACCAGATCGGTCAACGGCGCAAAGCTGCCCGGCGGTCGAAATTCAAGGGTGGTGCCGAGGGCATCGCCAAGCGCCAGCCCGACCAGGCACCCGCGCCAGCGGTCGATCCACTGGGTATCGCTCATGATCTGGTTAACCGTTCGAAAAAATGGAATGGTTTAATCATAAACTTGCGATTTTCTTGCATGCAGATCCTCCGTAAAGTGCCCTTACTGCGGTTGAACCGTCCCATTGAATTCGAGGTAAACATGGCAAAGGTATTGGTAATCAAAGCGAGCATTCTGGGTGCCTACTCCAGCTCCGGCCTGCTGATCGATGAACTGCTGGCCAAGTGGGCCAAGCAAGATCCGTCCCAGGAAGTGGTGGTGCGCGATCTGGGCGCTGCGCCGCTGCCGCAACTGGATGGCACCGTGCTGGCTGGTTTCAATGGCGCCAGCGATTCTGCCGCGCAGACCGATGCGCTGGCCCTGTCCAATACTCTGATTGCTGAAATTCAGCAGGCCGATCGTGTTGTGATTGGCGTGCCGATGTACAACTTTGGTATTCCGACCCAGCTCAAGACCTGGTTGGATTACATCTGCCGCGCTGGCGTGACCTTCCGTTACACCGAGTCCGGCCCGGTTGGCCTGCTGGCTAACAAGCCGGTACTGCTGGTGGTCACCACCGGTGGTATTCATCGCAACACCGCCACCGATCTGGCGGTCAGCCATATCCGTACCGTATTGGGCTTTGTCGGTCTGAGCGATCAGCACGAAGCCTATGCACAGGGTCTGGGGATGGGTGATGAGGCCCGCAACCAGGCACTGGCCGCTGCCCGTGTCGAGAGCGATGCCTTCCTGGCCACGGTCTAACGACGCGCGCTAGCCGACAGGTCGCTGGCGGCCAAAACCGCCGCGCACCGCAGTCAATCCAAAGCCCGGGCATTGCTTGGGCTTTGTGCTATTGGCGTCAACCGTCTGTCGGGGATGCGACATGATAGACCGGCCGGGTGACCGGTCTGGTGGATTAGGGGCGCAGGCCGAGGGTGCCGAGCGTGTGTTCGCGGATGCGAGCGGCCAGCTCGGCATCCTCGGCCAATGACAGGCCGTAGGAGGGGATCATCTGTTGCAGACGCTCGCGCCATTGTGCCGACTGCATTTGCTGCGGGAAGCAGCGCGTCAGCACCTCCAGCATGGTCTTGACACTGACCGAAGCGCCCGGCGAGGCGCCGAGCAGGGCGGCCAGGCTGCCATCGGCAGCGGCGACAATCTCGGTGCCGAACTCCAGTCGACCTCCGTGACGGCCACTGCGTTTGATGATCTGTACCCGCTTGCCGGCCTGGGCCAGTTGCCAGTCTTCCGCGCGGGCATCCGGCAGGAAGGTATGCAGTGCTTGCATCCGTCGGCTATGCCCCTGAAGGGATTCACGGACCAGATAACGGGTCAGATCCAGGTTGCCCTTGCCGGCACCGAGCAGGCTGGTCAGGTTATGTGGCTTGATTGACTTGACCAGATCCAGATGCGAGCCCTTTTTCAGGAAACGGGTCGTGAAACCGGCATAGGGTCCAAATAGCAGGCACTTCTTGCCACCAATCACTCGGGTATCCAGATGGGGTACCGACATCGGCGGGGCGCCAACCGGTGCCTGGCTATAGACCTTGGCATGATGCTGTTCGATCAACGCCGGGTTCTGACAAATCAGCCACTGGCCGCTGACCGGGAAGCCCCCATACCCGGCGGCTTCGGGAATGCCGGATTTCTGCAACAGACGCAGGGCATTGCCGCCGGCCCCCAGAAAGACAAACGGGCTTTCCACCGTCAGTTTGTCACCGCCGTGGCGGCGACGCGCCTTGATGCGCCACACCTGGCTACCCCCCTGCTGACGTTGCAGGGCCGCGACGCGGGTACCGGTCAGCAGGGTAAAGTTGCCCTGTTGCTGCAGGGCTGCGATCAGTTGCCGGGTCAGGGCGCCGAAATTGACATCGGCACCATGCGCCACCCGGGTGGCGGCCATCGGTACGCCAGGGGTACGGTGATTCATCAGCAGGGGCATCCACGCCTGCAAGGTTGCCTCGTCCTCGCTCCACGCCATATCGGCGAACAGGTGATGACGCTGCATCTGTTGGTAGCGGGCACGCAGGAAGGCAATATCCGCTTCGCCCCACACCGCGCTCAGATGCGGAACCCGGTGGATGAAGTCGGCCGGGGTAAAATGGTGCCCATCTTGCTCTGCCAGAAATGACCAGAACTGTAAGGAGACATCAAAGGCGGTATTGATCTGGATGGCGCGCTGAATCGGCACCTGGCCATCGGCCTGTTGAGGGGTGTAGTTCAGCTCGCAATAGCCGGCATGGCCGGTGCCCGCGTTATGCAAGGCGGCGGAGCTCTCCTGCGCCACCTCGTCCAACTGCTCGATCATGCAAATATGCAGTTCGGGTGCCAGACGCTGAATCAGCATCGCCAGGGTGGCACTCATGATACCGGCACCGACCAGGGTTACATCTGCGTGAATGGAGGCCATTCCTTTAACCTGCTACCAGTTACGAAGGTGCAAATTATATACACATTCGTGTGCGTCGCCTCACTTTTTATCGGCGGCAGGATATGGTCTCAGCGGGAAAAGTACCCGCCCGCAGACTGCGGGCGGGCGCCCGACCTGGCGGAGACGGGCAAGTGCGCAAGTCCGGTATGGACAACGTCGCCCGTTCAGTGTGGACCTGGTCTCGTCTGGATGCGCTCGTCAGATATGACAGGCGGTCAACAGATGCCATTGGGTGAAAGCGATGGCCACAAACAGTAACCAACTGGCCCCCAGCAACCACCATGGCAGGCGCGAGACCGGGCCGGCTTCAAGCGGCAGGTCATCCGGCGTGATCTCATCAGCGGCTAGGGCGGTCTCATCCTGCAGGCGCGCCTGCTGGCGCTTCTGCTGCTTGCGGGCCTTGTCCGCCGCACGCTGGCGGGCCTTCAGGCTGCGCTTGTACTCGGCAATCCCTTTCTGGATACCTTGGGCGATCAGTTGGGTCTGCTCCTTGGTCTGACCCGGTGCCTGATTGGCGCGGGCCAGACGCAGGGATTCTGCGACCACTTCATCGGAAACAGGGGTGGGCGAAACAGGGCGCACAACATCACTCCGGCAAGCAAGGAAAACGCCATTCTGCCACAGTTGCCGGATCTCGGGCAGCACTAGGGCAGTTGCCAGCCCCACTCCAGGCTAATCAGGTTGATCCCGTCGTTGTGGGCGGTCAGGTTGCCATTGGAGTAGTGATAGCCGCGCAACCACAGCCCGAACGGCGGCCGCAGCACACCGATACTCAGGCGATCCTCGAACTGGAAAGCGGAGCCGAGTTGCCGCGAGGCCAACGTGGTATCGCTGAAGGCCGCCACCCCGATCCCGGCGCCGAGCGTCAGTTGCCAGTCACTGCCCAGCGGCCGTTGCCAGCCAATCTCCGGCAATACGCTGACCGACCAACTGCTGCCGCCTCGATATTGCCAGTAACTCAGCCCGGGCTGCAGGGTCAGTAGCGGGCGAGGCAGCCAGTCTGGCCACCAGGACGGTTGCAGATCATAGCTGGCCGCGAGCCGCAAACGGCTGATATCGGCACTGCCATGGCCCCAACCGATCGACCACAGTGGCTGGGCATGACAGGGTAACGAGGCACTGCCCAAGCTGAGCAACAGGGCGATCAAGGCGACGCGTCGCAGGCACATCAGACACCTCCAAAGACGAGCAGCGGCCTGCATTGAGCATAGCATTCGCAATCTGCGGACGGGGTATCAGTTTCACGGTCAGCAGGTTGAGCCGAATGGCTATACTTCAATCAGGTCCGCAACAGCGAGGTGCAACGATGGCCGAATACCGTTTGGCATTGCGCGAATTAATTGTGGCACTGGGCAGTGCCCTCGATTATGTCGGCATCGATGATGTCTATCATGGCCGTCGCGTGGCGGTGATGGCCTACAGTTGTGCCCAGCATGCCGGTTGGCCGGACGCAGAGTTGCAAAAGCTGTTGATCGCCGGACTGCTGCATGACTGCGGGGTCTCCAGTACAGATGTGCATCGTCATCTGGTCAGCGAGTGGTCCTGGCCGGGGGTGGAGGCCCATGCTCTGCGTGGTGAGACCCTGCTCGCCAATTGTGCGCTGCTGGCGGAGTATGCCCGCGTGGTGCGCTATCACCATACTGATTGGCGAGTGTTGCAGACGCTGGATGAACCTGAGTGGGTCAAGCGTCATGCCAACCTGCTGTTTCTGGTCGACCGTGCCGATGCCTTGCGTGCGCAGTGGTTGCGTGATTCTCCCCCGGATACGGTACCACCCGTCACCTGGTGGGGGGCGTGTCTGGCGCGCCATGCTGGCCAGGAGTTCGATCCGGCCCTTTGTGCCCTGTTCAGTCAGGTCTCGGGCAACGATGCCTTCTGGTTACAGCAGGAGGGCGATGCCATGGAGTCGTTCTTTGATGATTGGTGCCGGGCACTGCCAGCGCAGCCGATCCCGTTTGCCGCCCTGTATGAGCTGGGGCTGATGTTTGCCCGGATTGTCGACAGCAAGAGCCCTTTTACCTCCACCCATTCACATGGGGTGCAGGCGGTGGCCAGCGCGCTGGCACAGCAACTGGGCTTGCCG
>JAYROM010000074.1:0-16242 GCA_041911695.1 Aeromonadaceae bacterium | reverse complement strand
TTCATCATGCGCACATTGCCACCTCGGCTGAGAAAATGGCGCAGCGTGCGCCCACCGCTGGCATAGAGTAACAAGCTGGAAAACTCGATGATCAGGATCAGCGCCACCAGCGCGGTGATCTGCGGCGCGACCGGCAAACGTGGTGAGATAAACGGTGGCAACAACGAGACCATAAACGCCCAACCTTTCGGGTTGGCAATCGCGGTCACAAACCCTTGCAGCGCCAGCCGCAAACGCCCGACCTCTTGCGGTGCTGCCGCCTCGCTCGGGATCGACAGTTTGCTGCGCGCGCGCCACATCTGAATGCCGAGCCACACCAGATAGGTACCGCCAACATACTTGAACAGATGGAAGATCGCCGGATAGTGCAGCATCACCGCCGCGACACCGACCACGGAGAGCACCGAGACCAGCCCGACCCCGAGCAATTCGCCCCACATCATATGCAGGGTGCGACGCACGCCGATGCTCATCCCCAGCGTCATCGCCAGGGTCATACACATGCCGGGGGTGATCGAGACAAACAGAAAAGTCGGGATAAACAACGCCAAAATCGTCGGATCAATCCAGCCGGTCATGCAACACCTCCTTGTGACCTGGGTCACGACTATCCTGACAGGCACCCTACCCGCTGACAACCCTCTGCGGCGTCGATTTCATCCATGGAACTCAAGCGGATACCGCCGGTCGGCCGCACACGCCAGAACAGGTATTGATAATCGCTATCATTTGACGTTGATATAAATTATCATTCGCTTGTTGGTCGGCGACCAGCCCGAAACGGGCATTGTCTTGCATTGCGATGTCTTGCCTTGCGGGCCGGGAACACACGCCGTACCGGGTCCGATTTTGTTGCGGAGTTATCATGAACGAATCCTTTAATCCCCAAGCCATGGGCTTGGCCCACCTGTTCAATCAGAGCAGTGGCATTGGCCTGATCCCCCTGATCCTGATGGTGCTGATGTCGGTCGGTACCTGGTATTACCTGATTGTCAAAGTGCTCGCCTGGTGGAGTGAACGCCGCGCCAGTGCGCTGTTTCTTGATCGCTTCTGGCAAAGTCGGGACCTGGCTCAGGTCGCTCGCGGCTTACAGCAACAGCCGGCCAATGACCCATACGCGCGCCTGACCGTGGCTGGGTTGCAGGCACTGGAGCAGTTACGGCAACCGCGTCAGGAGACCCTGTTGGAGATGGCCTCCGCTGACGAGTTCATGGTGCGTTCACTGCGTCGTGCCATCACCCGCGAGACCTTGCGGTTGGAAGCGGGCCTGACCTTTCTCGCCTCAGTGGGTTCCGCTGCGCCATTCGTCGGCCTGTTTGGCACAGTATGGGGGATCTACCACGCCCTGCTGGCCATCGGTCAATCTGGGCAAAGTACGCTGGATAAGGTAGCCGGCCCGGTGGGTGAAGCGCTGATCATGACCGCCTTCGGTCTGGCGGTCGCGCTGCCGGCGGTGCTGACCTACAACCTGTTTGTACGTCTGAACCGTGTCAAACTGGCCGACTTGGACGGCTTTGCCCATGACCTGTATGCCCTGCTGACCACTGGCCATGCCCGTCGCGACAGCTCACACGGTGAACAGGCTAGTGACGCCGCCTCGGCTCACTGGCAAGCGCGGCCGGAGGGGGTCTGATGGCATTCGGCAAACTCTCTTCAGACGCCGAAGGACAACCGGTCTCCGAGATCAATATGATCCCGATGATCGACGTCATGCTGGTGCTGTTGATCGTGTTTATGATCACCGCGCCGCTGATGACTAACGCCGTCAAGGTCGAACTGCCGCAAGCCAGCAGTAGCGTCAATCAACCCGATCCGAAAGATGTCACCTTGACCCTGAATGCCAGTGGCCAGGCCTTCTGGAATGGCGAGGCCCTGACGGATGATCAATTGACCGCCCACCTGCAGACCGCCTCGGCCCTCGACCCGCAACCGCAATTGCAGTTACACGCCGATCGCCGTCTCGACTACGGTCGAGTGGCCGATGTGATGGCCCGTGCCTCACAACTGGGCTTACATAAGCTGGCCTTTGTCAGCGAGCCGACCCGTTAATCGCTGCGCCCCTCGCTGACGGAGCAAGCCCGTCAGCGAGATTTACCGGCGCCGATACCTTATCATCCTGACTCTGTGGTCTGGCACGCTGTTCCAAGTTAAGCCCTGTTGCCATAATGGCGAAAATTTCAGGAGAGCCGTCATGCCCCCACATGCTTTTACTGCCGAAGAGCGCCAAGGTCTCTACCGTGCCATCTATGAACGCCGCGATGTGCGCTCCCAATTTCTGCCGACCCCCATCCCGGATGAAGTGCTGGCCCGCCTGCTGCATGCGGCGCACCACGCCCCCTCGGTCGGATTTATGCAACCATGGGACTTTGTACTGATTAAGGATCTGGCCGTCCGCCAGCAGGTCAAAGGGCTGTTTGATGAGGCCAACCAAGCCGCCGCGCGACGGTTTGCCGCCGAGGGCGACCGCCGTGCACCGCTCTATCCACGGCTCAAACTTGAAGGCATCCTCGATAGTCCGCTTAATCTCTGTATCACTTGTGATCGCCGTCGTGGTGGCCCGACAGTACTCGGCCGAACCGCGATTCTGGAGATGGATCTGTTCAGTGCCTGTCTGGCAGTCCAGAACCTGTGGCTGGCCGCCCGGGCTGAAGGGGTAGGCATTGGCTGGGTCAGCATCTTGGATAATCAACGGTTGGCCGAGGTGCTGCAACTCCCCGAACACATCTATCCCCTGGCCTATCTGTGTATCGGCTATGTCAGTGAATTCCTGCCGGAACCAGAACTCCAACGCCTAGGCTGGCAACAACGCCTGCCGCTTGGTGAGTTGGTGCATCTGGATCAGTGGAACCAGCATCTGCTACCGGAAACACTCGCGACGGCACTGGCACAGGTGGAAATGCCGCACGAGATCAGCGGCGCATAAAAAAGTCCGTGGCAGTCACCTGTCACGGACGAAGAACAATGCATTTGCAAACTCAGTCTGGTGTTGCAAATGCCTTGCCATCTTGCACCAGCGTGGACCATCGCCCTCCTGGTCGTCTATCTGCCGTCAGTACGTCTTGCTCACGCACTACGTTGCGTCACACCCTGCCCCAACTCGGGCAGGATTGCACCAGTAATGGGATAGGTCTCATAGATGCGCTCCAGCAGCGGCACGTTCGCCAGCAACAAGGCCGTCAGCTGTGGATCAAAGCGCTTACCTGCGTTATCACGGATAAAGGCCAACGCCTCGTCCAACGGCCACGGCTGTTTGTAACAACGCGGACTGACCAGCGCATCCAGCACATCGGCAATCGCCACGATACGGCCGGACAAAGAGATATCCATGCCGCGTAATCCGCGCGGATAGCCACTCCCATCCCAGCATTCGTGATGCTCATGCGCGATCTGAGCCCCCAGTTGCAGCACCCGCTTGTCCGACTTACGCAACAATTCGTAGCCGATCACGGCATGATTCTGCATGACCAGCCATTCATCGTGGTCGAGCTTGCCCGGCTTGTTCAGTACCCGATCCGGAATACCAATCTTGCCGATATCGTGCAGGGGGGCCGCCTGACGAATAAACTCCACCTCCCGCTCCGACTCACCAAACAGCGCCGCCAGCATGGCCGCGATTTCGCCGACACGTTTGACATGGGCACCGGTCTCGCGCGAGCGGCTTTCCACCGCCTCACCCAAGATAAATATCGTCGAGCGTTGGGTATCCTCAATCTCTTCACGCAGCAACAGACTTTCGTAAGTGATCGCCACATTGGCGGTATAGATCTCCAGCAGTTCGCGGGCATCCGGGCTGATGCGATCGGCAAACGACATATAGACCACCGTCTCGCTACCGGCCTTGCTGTGGTAATAACTGGTGAAATGGTGCGCCCCGAACTGGCTGCGCCGATCCCTCAATGCAGCATGCAGCGCTTCGCGCACATCATTGGGTAATGAGGCCATATCACAACTGCGGTGCAGTTGCGAGAAAGCCTCGGTGGCGGCCAGCACGCGTAAATTGCCATCCTCAGAAGAGGCCGCCCAGGCCTCTACCCGACTGGCGCACACACCATCGCCATTCAGATTGAGCAGATGATTGACCTGTTCCAGCACCGCCGAGGCAAATCCGCGCAGGTTATTGGAGTCATAGACCTCAGTGATCGCATCAATGGCGCGACGCAACCCCTGTCGCGCATGCTCCAAGCGCATCAGATCACGATAGGCACGTAGTGAGGCATAAAACACCGTGACCAATTTGCTGTGGGTCAGTTCGGTTTTTTCTTTGTAGTCATTGATGTCATAGGTCTTGATGACATCCTCTTCCGGGGCCTGCCCTGGTTGCCCGGTACGCAACACAATCCGCACATCGCAGTTATGCAATTCATCGCGGATATAGCGGGCCAAATCCAGTCCGGCACTATCAGTCTCCATCACCACATCGAGCAGGATGAGCGCGATGTCCTGCTCGCGCGCCAACATATCGACCGCGTCCGAGGCGCTGTAACAGTGCAAGAACTCGATCCCGCGGCCATCGAAGGTAAAGCCGGACATCACCAGTTTGGTGACTTCGTGCACCGACGGCTCATCATCAACAATCATCACCCGCCAGCGCTGGTGGCACTCGTCGCTAATCTCTACTGAATCGTCCTCGATGAACAACAGGTCGTCACTCATCCACCACTCCTTGCCTGACGGTTATGGGGACAGGATTGAAATTGGATCTGATTCGAGCTTAGTGCACTTTGCGGAAGTCAGTGCAAAAACAGTGTGATACCAGACACATCCTGTTACTTGACCAACTCGGTAAAGCCGAATTGGCGTGGATCATCGGTAAAGATCGCATCCATCCCCCAAGCCCAATGCGCAGCCACATCCAGTGGATTATTCACCGTGTAACACAGCAACCGATACCCGGCCGCCTTGATGCGTCGTGTAAGGGCCGCATCCAGTGCACGCCAGTTGCAATGCAGACTCCATGCCTCAATTTCTGCCAACTCCTCGGCCCACTGCGACGGTACCTGCTCGTAGAGTTGGCCACGGCGATAATGGGGCGCCCAGCGGTGGCAGCGTTGCAGGGCCTGATGGTTGAAACTGGAGATCAACAAACTGTCATGGTCAGCCCATTCGGTCGCCAAGGTGGCCAGGACCGCATCTACCAGCTGCTCGACCCCAGGGCCATCATGCTTGATCTCAAGGTTTAGCCCCATCCCCGCCTGCTGAATCACCGCCAGCGCACTGCGCAGATCGGGAATGCGCTCGCCAGCATAAGCAGGATCAAACCAGCTACCGGCATCCAGCCCGACCACAGTGTCCATCGTCTGTGCGGCCAACAACCCGTGCCCATTGGTACAACGATCCAGTACCTCATCATGGAAAATCACGGTGCCGCCATCGGCCAGCAGGCTGACATCCATCTCTACCCACTGCACGCCGAGCGCTGCCGCCTTGCGAAACGAGGCCAACGTATTTTCCGGCGCCAGTGCCGCCGCACCGCGGTGGCCAATCACGCGCACTTCACCTTGAGGAGTCAAAAACATGAGAATGGAGTCCTGTATTGGATAGCCAGACAACTGCTGGGCTGGCAAATAGCCAAGATGACGTATCGGCTATCGGCCAGTCCAGCATAAGGCAGCCCAGCATAAGAGAGCCAAGCATAGTGCTGTCTAGTCTGCCGCGCGGCGCGTGACAGCTTTATTGCGATAGATCACTTTGTGTGTGATTGCCGGTTAATTATCGGCATGGGGCGTCTGGTGATGCGAGCGGTTCACCTTCGCAGCTTCCAGTTCGGCCATCTCTTGCTGTAGGGTGGTCATCGAAGGGGTCGACTGGCGCGCTGCGGTTAGGCGGTGCATCACCATCCGCACCAGGGCGCCGCGGAACTGGCGCAGACGCGGTTGTTCCTGGTCAGTGAACGCCAGCGGTCGACACACACGCATGGTGGCCATCCCCAACCGTACGGTGAGCAGCCCGGCGCCCACCCCTTGCGCCATGCGCGCAGAGAGTCGAGCCGAGAGTTCAGCCCCCAGCCAATCCATACCGACATCGCTGACCAACTCGGCCGCCCCCAGATAGACCATATGGCGCAGTACCTGACGGATCAGGCCAATCCGGCTCCAGTAACCCGGGCGAACGCCATAACAGGCGGCCACCTGCTCGATCATCTTCAGGTTACGCCACAGCACAATCAGCATATCCAGCGCGGCAAACGGACTCAGCGCCACCCAGACCGCCGTTTCGCCACTCCAGCGCAGGATGCGTCGCCGGGCCTGATCATCTGCCGGGTGCAATACCAGTTGCCGGTAGAGATCAATCTGCTCGGCAGCGGTCAGATGCCCCACCCCGGCGGCCTGCCAGCGCGCAAAGCCCGGCGTGTCGATAGCGCGGGTATCACGGGCCAGACGCTGACAAAATTGCTGGCCCTCATGCGACAGGGCACCGCCCTCACCAAGCTCTTTGGCCTCACGCTGCCAGCGTACATTACGTTTCAGATGACGCAGCGCCCGCCCTTCCCGCCAGACGGACTGTCCGGCACCGAGCAGCAACATCAGCAGTGCCAGGCCCCATAACCCCGCCCACCACGGCGCGGTCGCCCACAGGCTGATAAGACCGGCCCCCATTTGCAACAGTGACATCCCCGCCACCGCGCCCAGCCCCCAAAACAACAACCGACCGGCACTGCGCGGCAGCGGGCCGTCGAGATCCAGCGTCAACGCCTCGTCCGCCGTCTCGCTGGTTAATGCCTGATCATCGAGCGGTTGGGCCTGTGCCAGGGCCGCCGCATCCGGTTGGATGGCCCCCTGTAACGGACGCTCAGTAGTCGGTGCATCGACCGGCACCTCGATACGCCCTGCCGGCACGGGCTGATCTGTGTTGCCCTGACTCATTGCAGATGGTCTCCAAGTAAAAATTCCAGCACCTGATCCAGCCGGATATGCGGCCACGGGCCGCTACCCAATCCCGCTGGCGGCTGCCAGTGCACAAAGCCGAAACCGGATGCCGCAGAGGCATCAGCCGCCGGCGCATTGGCTTGCCAGAAGGCAGGACCGGGACGGCCAGCCGGTAACTCGCCTGGGAATAGTTGGCGTAAAGTGCCGGTATCGTCGGTGCCGCGCAGCACGGTCAACGGCTTGCCCTGCCAATCGAGGCGCAGGCTATCGGCACAGCGCAAGGCAGCCATCGGCAAGCAATCCATGCGGATGCCTTCGAAACGCGCCTCGCCGGCGGCCTGATGGACCAGCGTCTGCAGCAGATGCTGCAATGCCGGATGCTGATCCGGCGTCACATGGTCGGCCTTGCTGGCCGCAAACAACAGCCGGTCAATGCGCGGCGCAAACAGTCGGCGTAACCAGTTGTTCTGACCATATTGAAAGCTGCGCATCAGCAGTGCCAACGTCTGCTCCAGATCAGCAAACGCCGCCTCGCCGGCCGCCAGCGGTTGCAGGCAATCCACCAGCACAATCTGGCGATCAAAAGAGGAAAAATGGTCGCGGTAGAAGCCTTTGACCACATAGCGACAGTAGTGATCATAACGCTCGGCCAGCATCGCCAGCAGCGAACCGGCGACGGGGTGCGCCGGCACCTCGCTCCACACCCAAGGCACAAACTGCAGCATCGGGGCGCCTGCAAAATCGCCGGGCAGAATAAAACGCCCGGGTTGGATCAGCGAATAGCCATACTCATCGCGACATTGATGCAGCCAGTCGGTATAACTGCGCACCAGCGGCGCCAGCGACTGTTCATCAAACCGTTGCTCACCCTGTAATGCGGCGCCGAGCTCTACCCAGGCTGGAGGCTGTTCGTTCCACGGCGACTGCAGCAGACGACGCGCCATCAACTGACTCCAGGCGGCATAATCCATCTCCAGCATCGGTAGATCGAGTAGCCACTCGCCTGGATAATCGACGATCTCCAGTGTCAGCGTGCCGGTCTCCTGCCCCAGATGACGGCGCAGCCCCGCACCGGGGCGATAACGTAGCGTCAGGCATAACTCGCTCACCGCCCGGGTCGGCGCCGGCCAGCTGGGGGGCGTGCCACGCAACGCCTCAACCCCGGCCTCAAAGGCAAACGCCGGAATATGATGATGGCGCTGAGGCACTCGTCGTGCACCCAGCCAGCGCCCGGAAGCCATTACCTGCCAGTGAGGCAAACAGGGATCATGCCCGGCCTGCTCCAGCAGATGTACCAGCGCCGTGATAAAGGCGGTCTTGCCGCTACGCGACAACCCGGTCACGGCCAGCCGTAAATGCCGGTCCAGCGAGCGCTGGACCAGTGTTTTTGCCTGTTGTTGCCACTGCGCCGGATCGCGCCAAGCGGGACGACCTGCCATCATAGCCCTCGCATTTCACGTCGGACCCGATAGGCCGACGAGGTCACACACCGCTCCATCTGCTGCAGACGGCGCTCCATCTCGGCCAGACGACGCGACGCCTCATCCAGTGCTGTTTGCGGCGAGTTGCCTTGCTGCCAGGTGTGCTGTTTTATCCCGGATCCCTGTTGGGACGGCAGATCAGCCGGCCGTTTTTCCAACATGAACCAAGCCACCATATAGAGCAGGAAGGTCACCCCCCAGCCAAATAACAGGGCGATCACTGCGACCAGACGCACCACCCAGACCTCAAAGCCCAGATAGTCAGCCAAGCCGGCACACACCCCGCCCAATCGCCCCTGACGTGGGTCGCGATACAACGTCTTGCTCATCGCGCGCTCCCGTTGCCATCACCTGAGGAGGCAAACTCCTGTCGCCACTCGGGTGAATCCGCATCCAGCAGACGCTCCAGCGTCTGGACCCGTTGTTGCAGCAACTCGGTTTGCGCCAACAGCGCCGTCAACCGGGTTCTTTCATCATCCGACAACCCCACCGCGGTATGTCGCCGACTGCGGTAGTGCAGGATCAACCACAGCGGCGCCACGATCACCAGGAACAGGATAGTCGGTACGTAGAGGAATCCCCCCATAGATCAAGCCTCCTTATTACCCTCTTCCGGGGCAGTCGGGGTGGGTGCAACAACCGGGACAGCCGGCGCCAGATCGGCCTTCATGGCCGCCAGTTCACGGGCAATCTCGTCATCGGCTTCCAGTTCAGCAAACTGGGCATGCAGACCAGACTGTCCACGCCAGGCATCGGCACGGCCTTCCATCTCCTCTATCTTACGCTCCATGCGATCAAATTTGTCCATCATGCTGGCCGGCGCCCCTTGCTGTGCATGCTGCTGCACATTCAACCGGCTGCTGGCGGCGGCACTGCGCAACACCATCGCCTTCTGCCGTGCGCGGGCATCTTCCAGCTTGGTCTCCAGCTGGTTGATTTCGCTCTCCAGCTTGTTGATCCCCTCTTCGACCGCCGACATCTCCTGCGCCATGGCATCGGCCAGTTGCTGCTCGCGATTCTTCTCGATCAGGGCTGAACGCGCCAGATCATCGCGCCCTTTTTGCAGCGCCAGACGTGCCTTGGACTGCCAATCCTCAATGCGCGCGGCATAGCGGTGGAACTGACGTTGCAGCTCCTTCTTGTCGGCCAGAAAGCGCGCCAGGTTGGCCCGTTCACGTACCAACCCCTCTTCCATCTCCTGGATGATCAGGCGCACCATCTTCTGTGGATCTTCAGCCTTGTCGAGCATGGCATTGACGTTGGCATTAACGATATCAGCCAGTCGGGAAAAAACGCCCATGATAGTTCTCCTCGGTTCACAGTAAGGCAGTCAACCGTGTCATCCCCTGCCCTGATGCAGCGAGAGACCGGTGGTCTGCGTTGTCAGTGATCACATCGCAAGGAGCGGGCCAACTTTGCACAGCATTGTATTTATATGAAATATAAGGAAATTAAATTTATCGCCATGCGACACCCAGCTGATACCATGTTATTATTCACCAATAAATGGTTAAATAAACCAACTTATGGGTTAAGGAGCAGCAATGGAACTCACTCGACTGGTCGGTGAATCGGCAGTGATCGGTGATGTGCTGGAGCAGGTTTCACGTCTGGCGCCCATTCCACGCCCGGTGCTGGTAATTGGCGAACGCGGTACCGGCAAAGAGTTAATCGCCCATCGCTTGCACTATCTGTCCGCACGCTGGCAGCAGCCCTTTATCTCAATTAACTGTGCCAGCCTGAGCGAATCCCTGCTCGAGACCGAGCTATTCGGCCATGAGGCGGGGGCTTTTACCGGCGCCCGGCAACGCCATCCTGGCCGGTTTGAACGCGCCGATGGCGGCACCCTGTTTCTCGACGAGCTGGCCACCATGAGCCCGCGCCTGCAGGAGAAACTGCTACGCGTCATCGAGTATGGCGAATTTGAACGCGTCGGCGGCCAGCAGCCGATCCGCGTCGATGTGCGACTGATCGGCGCCACCCATGCCGATCTGCCGGCGCGGGTGGCGTCGGGGGCATTCCGCGCCGACCTGCTCGATCGCTTGGCGTTTGACGTAATACCACTCCCCCCGCTGCGGGTACGTCAGGATGACATCCTGCTGCTGGCACAGCACTTTGCCGAAGGCTTGTGTCAGGAGTTGGGGGCCGGAGAGTTTGCGGGATTCAGCGAGCAGGTCTGCGAGCAGTTACGACGCCATCCCTGGCCCGGCAATGTCCGCGAACTGCGCAATGTGGTCGAACGCAGCCTGTATCGTTATGGTGCTCCGGGCCAACCCCTCACCGAGCTGTGTCTTGACCCCTTCGCTACCCCGTGGTCAGCACACATGTCGCCTTCGCCCCAGCCCGCACCGGACAGCACAGATCCCTCTCCCTGCGCCACGGTGGCGCCTGATATCCCGTTACCAACCGATTGGATGCAGCATATGTCCGCTTACGAGGCTGCTTTATTGCACAAACTGCTCGCCGCGGCGCGATATACCCAGAGAACAGCTGCACAAATGGTTGGGTTAAGTTACGATCAGCTTCGTGGTTTATTAAGAAAACATGGCCTTAGGGCGCGGCCACTCTGATGAATACAAATATGATGATGCGATTTATCCTGGCGCTGATGGGCTGCCAACTGCTGTTGACCGGATGCAAGCAGGAAGCTGATCCGACCTTGCGCAACGGCCTGATCTACTGCATGGAAAGTGCCCCGACCAGCATGAACCCGCAGTTATATACCACGGGTAGTATGGGCTCGACCTTGTCACAGCAGGTCTACGACCGTCTGCTGACGCTGAATCCACTGACCCAGCGGATTGAAGGGGCACTGGCCAGTGACTGGAGCGTGAGTGCCGACGGCCTGACCTACAGTTTTACCCTACGGCCCCATGTGGCGTTTCATACCCGCCCCTGGTTTACCCCGACACGGACCATGAACGCCGACGATGTGGTGTTCAGCTTCAGACGCATGCTTAACAGCCAGCATCCGTTCCATAATGTCTCCGGTGGTAATTACCCGTTCTTTGATAACACCGACTTCCAAGAGCAGGTGCGCGATATTCGCCGTGTGGACGACAGCCACGTTGAATTCCAGCTCACCGCCCCCAACGCCTCGTTCCTCTCCTATCTGGCGAGTGACTATGCGGTCATCCTGTCCGCTGAATATGCCGGCAAGATGATGCTGGCCGGGCGGCCACAGCTGCTGGACATGCAGGCCATCGGCACCGGCCCCTTCATGCAGCAGGAGTTCCGCAGCGGCGAGTTCATCCGCCTGGTGCGTAACGAGAACTATTGGGAGCGCATGGCCACCCTGCAGCGTCTGGCCTTCGACTACACGCCAAAAGCCAACAAGCGACTGACCAAGTTGCTGACCGACGAGTGCCAGGTGATGTCGATGCCCGCCGCCAGTCAGGTCAGCTTTATTCGCACCCAACCGACGCTCAGCCTGAGTGAGGACAGTGGGCTGAATACCTCATTTATCGCCTTTAATACCAGCAAGAAGCCGCTGTCTGACCTACGGGTGCGTCAGGCGATTGCCCAGGCGATCAACCGCGACAACCTGTTGCAGGCGGTATTTTTCCATACTGGTGAGTGGGCCAACTCGCTGTTACCGCCGATCTCGTGGGGCTACAACCCCAATCTGCAGGAGACCGACTACGATCTGCAGGCGGCCCGCGCACTGTTGAAGAAGGCCGGGCTGGACGACGGCTTCGATATGACCCTGTGGTTGCAACCCACCACCCAGGCCAACAACCCGACCATGCTCAAGACCGCGCAGCTGCTGCAAAGCGATCTGCAGCGCATTGGTATTCGCGTGCGCTTCGTGCAACTGCGCTGGCCACTGATGCGCAGCATGCTGCAAGAGGGACGCCACGACGCCCTGCTGATGAGCTGGAGCGCAGACACCTCAGATCCGGACAACTTTTTCCGCCCGCTGCTCGGCTGCCAGTCACGTAACGACTATGGTTACAACTTCTCACGCTGGTGCAATCCCGAGTTTGAACGCCTGATGGCCCAAGCCAACCGCAGCAGCCAATTGGCTGATCGCATTCTGTCCTACCAGCAGATGCAGTCACTGGTGCAAAAAGAGCTTCCCCTGTTACCACTGGTGCACAGCCTCAACCTGTATGTCAGTGGTAAGGATGTCCATAATCTGGAAACGACCCCGGTCGGCGGGATCGACTTCAAGCATGCCTACAGGGAATAAATCATGCTGAGCTATACCTTGAGACGTCTGAACCTGTTGCTGTTCACCCTGCTGGGGCTGACCTTGTTGTCCTACTGGCTGGAAGTGGAACTCAGCAGCATCCCGGTGCCTCACCTGGTGCAGGGTTATCTCAACTATCTGAGCCGCCTGTTTAGTGGTGAGTTTGGTTATTCGACCCAGACCGGTCACCCGGTGCTCGAAGACCTGGCCCGTCACCTGCCAGCCACGTTGGAGCTGTGTCTGGTGGCCGTCGGTATCGCCGTGCTGGTCGGCATTCCGCTCGGTACCCTGGCCGCCCTCAATCTGGGTCGGCCACTGGATGTCGGCATCATGGGCTTTAGCCTGCTCGGCGCCTCGCTGCCGGTCTATTGGTTAGGACAGTTGTTGATCTTACTGTTCGCGCTGCAACTGCACTGGTTACCCTCTTCCGGGCAACTCAACCTGCTGTATGAGATCAAACCGGTGACCGGGTTTATCCTCATCGACTGCTGGTTGTCAAATGAACCCTTCCGTTGGAGCGCGTGGATGAATGCCCTGCATCATCTGCTATTGCCTTCTCTGGCGTTGTCGGTGCTGCCAACCACCGAAATCGTCCGCCTGGTGCGCAACTCGATGGCCGATGTACTGCGCCAGAACTACATCAAGGCCGCCTTCAGCCGTGGCTGGTCGTTGATGTTTGTTATCCTGCGTCACGGTCTGCGCAATGCCTTACCGCCGATCCTGCCGCAACTGACGCTGCAATTTGGCACCATTATCACCTCTGCCATCATCATCGAGCAGGTGTTCGAATGGCCCGGCATGGGCCACTGGCTGATCAGCAGCATCATGGCGCGTGACTACGCCGTCATTCAGACCAGTCTGTTACTGGTCTCCTGTGTCCTGCTGGTGCTTAATATTGCCGCCGAACTGTTGTCGACCCTGCTCTACCCTGCGCGAAGAAAGGAATTGTATGGCCAGCAAGACTAAGAAAGGATACACCGAGATCCGTATCCCCTCGGCGCTCAGCCAGACCTGGCTCGCCTACCGCGAGGACCCACTGGCGATGGTCGGCCTGTGGGGACTGATCTTCCTGGTGGTGGTCGCCGTGATCGGGCCGGAACTGGTTAGCTTCGACCCGCTGGAGCAGCATGCCGATGCCCTGTTGTTGCCGCCATCGTGGACCACCGAAGGCACCCTGCACCACTTCTTTGGCACCGACGATCTGGGGCGCGATCTGCTCTCCCGCCTGGTCAACGGCGCACGACTGACCTTTGGTAGCGCGCTGGTCACCACCGCGATTGCCATGCTGCTCGGCTGCGCGATTGGCGTGTTGGCCGGGATGACCCGCGGGCTCAAATCCAGCGTGCTGCACCATATGCTCGACATGCTGCTCTCTATCCCGTCGTTGCTGCTGGCCATCGTGCTGGTCGCCCTGTTTGGCCCGGGACTGGACAATGCCGTACTGGCCGTCACCCTGGTGCTGATCCCGCAATTTGTACGCGCCGTCTATGCCGCAGTCAGCAACGAGCTGCAGAAGGAGTACATCATCGCGGTACGGCTGGATGGCTCAACGCCACTGCGTATTCTGCGCTTGGCCATCCTGCCCAATATTGTCGACACCGTGGTCACCCAGACCTCGCGGGCGCTGGCCACTGCGATTCTCGATATCAGCGCCGTCTGCTTCCTCGGTATCGGCGCCCAGTCACCGTTACCAGAATGGGGCACCATGCTCGCCGACGGCATGGATCTGATTTATATCGGCTCCTGGACCGTGACCCTGCCCGGATTGGCCATCGCCTTCAGTATTCTCGCCACCCATCTGGTCGGTGAAGGGTTGCGTCGTGCCTTACAGAAGGGAATTGACTGATGCCGCTGCTCGATATTCGCAATCTGACCATTGAGATTGATACCTCTGCCGGCCGCGTCCGCGCGGTTGACCGCCTCAGCCTGACCATCAACGAAGGCGAGATCCGCGGTCTGGTCGGTGAATCCGGCTCGGGCAAGAGTCTGGTCGCCAAGGCGATCGTCGGCATGATCAAAGAAAACTGGCATGTCAGCGCCGACCGCATGCGCATCAACGACATCGATCTGATGAGCCTGTCGCCACGCGAGCGGCGCAAGACCATTGGCCGTTATGTAGCGATGATCTTCCAGGAGCCACGCTCCTGTCTCGACCCGTCGATCCCCATCGGTCGCCAGTTGACCGAGGTTATCCCTAACCGTGTGTTTGAAGGCAAGTGGTGGCAGCGACTGTTCTGGCGACGCAAACATGCCATCGCCCTGCTGCACCGTGTCGGCATCAAGGATCACCGCACCGTGATGGGCGCCTATCCGCACGAGTTGTCCGAAGGGGTGTGCCAGAAGGTGATGATCGCCATGGCGATTGCCATCCAGCCGCGTCTGTTGATTGCTGATGAACCGATCAGCGCCATGGAAGCGACCACGCAGGCGCAGCTGTTGCGTCTGCTGGATCGCATGAACCAGAACAACAACACCACGATTCTGCTGATCAGTAACGATATCTCCACCATCGCCAACCTGACCGAAACCATCACTGTCATGTATTGCGGACAGATGGTGGAAACCGCACCGCGCGATCTGATCCTGAATGCGCCGCACCATCCGTATACCCATGCCCTGCTGGAGGCCATCCCTGACTTCAGTGGCCGCCTGCCGCACAAGTCACGACTGAATGCCCTGCGCGGGGTGATTCCGGCGTTGCAACATCTGCCGATAGGTTGTCGTCTCGGCCCGCGCTGCCCGTATGCCCAGAAGCTATGCGTGCAAACACCGCGCGTGACCCAACTTAAGGGCCAGCAGTACAGCTGTCATTTCCCGCTCAATCTGGATGAGGCGAAAAAATGAGTCATCAGGAAGCCCTGCTCCGGGTTGAGAACATCAGCAAGCAGTTTACCGAGCGCCGGTTCTTGTTCCGTAAACGCATCATCCAGGCGATTGACGAAGTCAGCTTTACTCTGAACGCAGGTGAGACGCTGGCACTGGTCGGGGAAGCTGGCGCTGGCAAAAGCACGCTGGCGCGCATCCTGGCCGGGGTGGCTCCGCCCAGTCAGGGCCAGATCTATGTGCAGGGCGAGTTGATTGAAGACACCAACTACCAGCGCCGCTGCCAGCAGATCCGCATGATCTTCCAGGACCCCAACTCCTCGCTCAATCCGCGTCTGCGACTGGGACGGATCCTCGAGGCACCATTGATCCTGAATACCGAACTGAGCCCGGAAGAGCGCGCGCAGAAGGTGCAGGATACCCTGCGTATGGTTGGTCTGCTGCCGGAACACGCCCTGTTCTACCCGCAGATGATCTCCGCCGGGCAGAAGCAGCGTGTCGCCCTCGCCCGCGCCTTGATCCTCAATCCGAGCATCATCGTCGCCGATGACACCTTCTCCATGCTCGACTTGTCGGTCCGCTCGCAGATCATCAACCTGCTGCTCAAACTGCAGGAAGAGCTGGGCATCGCCTATGTGGTGGTGGCCAACGACCTCGGGCTGGTTCGCCACATCAGCGACAAGGTGATGGTGATGCATCAGGGTATGGTGGTGGAAAGCGGCCCGACCGAACAGGTGTTCAACGCCCCGGTGCACGATGTCACCAAGCGGTTGATCCAGAGTTACGGGCACGAATACCGGCGGTAATCGCCATCGCAAGACATCCACTTCAGCAAGGGCGCCCACCATGGCGCCCTTTGTGGTGTTATCACGGCCTAACG
>JAYROM010000073.1:0-19236 GCA_041911695.1 Aeromonadaceae bacterium | reverse complement strand
TGATTGAGGTGACGGCCAGCGAATTCCATCAGGGACAGAGGCGGCAGCCTCGAACAAAGTCCGGATCTATGGCTGCAATCTCCACCTTACTCACTGTCATCGATTGAGAGCTTGGCAAACCGGGGGCGACCATCTATGACCTGCCGTTTGCCCAGGCGCGCTTCTGTGGCGCGGAAGGGTTGGATAAGGTCGTGACCCTGTCCACGCTGCGTGGCGCCGCGTTCCTGCAGGATTATGGGGTGGCACTGGCTGCCGGTCCGCTGGCCGGGCTGGCGGCGCGCGCGCTGCTGGTATTGGATGAGCAGGACAAGGTGCTGTTTGCCCAACTGGTGCCGGAGATCACCGAAGAGCCGGACTACGCCGGGGCGCTGGCCGCGTTGGCCTGAGACAGTACGGTCAACCAAAGAGAAAGGGCGGTGTGACCGTCATGTTGGTCAGTGAAGTACGCCGGAGAGAGAACCTATTTCGCCAACCCGCCGTCAACCCTTCCATGGGGGCTCGTTGGCGGCATCCCTGCCGCCAACGGTTGGCTCAACAGGCGATCTCTCCTTCATTAACTGACTGACAAGCGCGGTGTGACCGCCCTTTTGGGATCAGAACTCGTTGGACAGTGCCTTGTAGCCGCGTACCAGATCGATATTGGTGTGGGCCACGTCTTCCGAGAACTCGGTGGCGTCGGCGGTCACGCGCGGGATGGTGTCCAGGTCGGTCTGCGGACCGATACGGGTGGTGGAGGGCACATAGAAGCCGGGCGGCAGATCGCAGCCGTCGACGACAGCATTGTGGCGCACCACACAGCCCTCGCCGATGCGGCAGTTGAACAGCACGCTGTTGAAACCGAGAAACACCCGGTTACCCACTGAGCACGGGCCGTGGACGATCGAGCGGTGGGCAATCGAGGTAAACTCGCCGATCTCCACCGGGGCGCCGGACTTGGAGTGGATCACCACCCCATCCTGAATGTTGGAGTTGGCACCGATAATGATCGGCTCCATGTCACCACTCTCGTCGACTTCGTCGGCGCGGATCACCGCATACGGGCCGACAAAGACATTCTCCTTGATGATGACCTTGCCGCAGATGATGGCCGTTTTGTCCACATAGGCCGACTCGTGAATCACCGGCTGATGGCCGGACGGGTTCTTGCGAATCATGATATTTCCTTGGTTGACGAGTAAGGGCGCCAGGTCTCCCTGTGCCGTTGAACCCAGCTTACGCCCGCTGTCCGGTGAGAAAAACCCCGTAATTTACAGGTCGGATCCCTGGTCGTCGGCCTCAAACATGGCGCGCAGGCGTTGTTCCATGCTCGGTTCCGCAGCATTCAGCACATCGCGGAACAGGGCTTCGAGCGGTTCACGGACCGCATCCCGCACGATAAATACCAGTCGGCTTTCGGCTTTGCCCTCCGGCCAGTCGCCGAGCCGAGTCAGCGGATAGAGCTGGCCATGCACGCCGTGCAACACCAGCGGCTGGCTTTCGCCCTCCAGCTGGACAATGCCCTTCAGACGCAACAGGGCATCGCCAAAGTGCGCCTGAATCGCCTCGACGGCGGCCAGCAAGCGGCCCGCCGGGAGCGGTGGACCGATGCGCAGGCTGAAGCTGGTGATATCACTGTGCAGGCTGGCAGCCGGAGTCTGGCGCAGCGCGGCGCGGCCCGTCTCCACACTGGCCGGCCGCAGCGGCGAGGCCAACCCCAGCCCTGGCGCCTCACTGCGTAGCCAAGCCAGCAACTGGCGGACGTTGCGTGCGCGATCCGCATCATAAGGGCCAATCTGACTGAGTACCTCCGGATCAAGCTGGCCGTGGTCGGCCAGTTGCTGTGGCGCGGCCGGGTTCAGTCGGCTGAGCGTCGCCTGCAGGTCGGCCAGCGCCGCCGGGGTGACGCAGTCACGTTTGCTGATCACCAGCAGGTCAGCCAGGGCGACCTGCTTCACCGCCTCGTACTGGCGGGCCAGCTGACCGGGCAGATGTTCGGCATCGACCACGGTCACCGTGCCGTCAAAGCGGTAGCGCTGGCTGATAAAGGCGTCCTGACGCAGGGTAAACAGCACCGGGGCCGGGTCGGCGAGGCCAGTGGTTTCAATCAACAGGCGGTTAAAACGCGGGATGCGCTTGTGCAGCGCTTTCATAAACAGCTCTTGCAGGGCGTCGGCCAGCGAGCCCTGGACGGAACAGCAGATACAGCCGGAGTCGAGCAGCATCACCTGCTCATCAATCTTCTTCACCAGCTGGTGGTCGAGCCCGACGCTGCCGAACTCGTTAATCAGCACGGCGCAATCGGCCAGCGCTGGCTGTTGGACCCAATGGTTGAGCAGGGTGGTCTTGCCACTACCGAGAAAACCGGTGATCAAGGTGACGGGAATGCGAGTATCTGTAGAGGTCGACATGCAAGGGCTCCGGCTATCAATGCGGGTATTGTGCCTGCTCTCCCCCGGGGTGCAAGAGGGGATGTGACCTGACGAATGGCGTGGCCGGAGTTGAGAATGGTTCCGGCGCACAACTGTTAACTGAAATGCTTGCACTCTGCGCGAGTTGAGGCCAGCATGAATAGCAGCAGATCCCCGGATTTCAGTGAGGAGGCAGTATGCAAGTTCTGCATGAAGGCGAGCGTCATCGTTTTGTTGTGGTGTTACCTGAAGGTGAGGCGCGACTGGAGTATGCGCTGCGCGATCGTTGGGTTAACGTGGTGCACACCTGGGTGCCGGACACGCTGCGCGGGCAAGGGGTGGCGGATGCCATGATGAAGGCGTGCGTCGACTTCTGCCGCCAGCAACATCTGCAACTGGTGGCGACCTGCAGTTATGCGGTGCGCTGGCTGGAGTATAAGCGCCAGCGTTAGTCACCACGGCTGCCATATGACGGCACGCAAGGGTGATGTGGCCCGGGTGGCAGAGACAACAAGGCCGGCAGTGTGCCGGCCCTGGTTGCTATTCGGTGGTGCGGGGTGGTCTAGGCGACACTGCGAGCCTATTCTTCTTCGTCAAACTCGTCTTCATCGATAAAGTCGTCGTCTTCCCACGCGCCTTCATCGTCTTCGTCCCAGTTCTCTTCGTAGGCCTCGTCGTCTTCGTTTTCATCCTCCCAGGCGGCATCATCCGGATCGTAATCGTCGTAACCTGCCATACCTCTTTCTCCTTTACGGTGATGGGGATGTTTCTAGTCTATACACATTTGCCGAGACTGGCGGAAGCCGAAGGTAAAAATCCGCTGCCGGCGTCACGCCTGTAACGGGATCACCAGCACATCGCAAGTGGCCTCATTGAGTAGCTGACGACTGGCGGAGAACATCTGTCGCCAGAAGTTCTGATGGTGGCCACACATCAACAGATCGATCTGGTACTCGCGCACCGCATCGACGACCTGCTCCACCATGTCGCCACACACCAGCAGGCGTTTGCTCCATGGATAGTCGACAATCTCAAGCGCGGCATCCAGTTTTTGCCGGGTCTGATTCAGGGCATCGCTCTGCGCACTGACGATATCAATGTCGATCAGTTCGCTATACAGCTCATGCAGGTCGACATCGACATGGATCACCGATAACTGGGCATCCAGTGAACGGGCCAGATTGCAGGCGCGGGCCAGCAGGGTGTGGTTGTCGGCCTCCAGATCGAGGGCGACCAGAATATGGTTATAAGGGGCGTTCTTTATCATTTGTGCTCTCCCGTGCCACGTTATCGATGGGAACCATCACAGTGTGCGCTTTTCACCCGCATCCGCAACCCCCGCATATCACGGAAAAATAGGCACTATGTCAGCCATGCCAAGGGATGCAGGATGGGGATGGGCTGGCTACAATGGCGCGCGATCAAGGTGAGGAGAGACAGGGTGCAACCGTTAGCAGCAGAGCAGTGGGATGTGGTGATTATCGGCGCCGGGGCGGCAGGGCTGATGTGTGCGGCGCAAGCCGGCTATCGTGGCCGCCGGGTGCTGGTGCTGGATAATGCCAAAAAACCGGGACGCAAGATCCTGATCAGCGGCGGTGGTCGTTGCAATTTCACCAATCTGCATGCCGGGCCACACGCCTATCTGTGCGGCAATGCCCACTTCACCAAATCGGCGTTGGCACGTTATAGCCAGCGTGATTTTATCGAGCTGGTGGAGCGCCATGGCGTCGAGTACGAAGAGCGTGACCATGGCCAGCTGTTCTGCGTCGAGTCGGCCAAGGAGATTGTGCGCGTCCTGCTGACGGAATGTGAATGGGCCGGGGTGACGTTGCGCTTGCAGACCGAGATTGAGGCGGTGAGCCAGGTGACGGACGGCTTTATGCTGCAGACCTCGCGCGGCAGCGTGCAGTGTGCCTCGCTGGTGGTGGCCACCGGTGGGCTGTCGCTACCCAAGCTGGGGGCAACACCGTTCGGGTATCGGTTGGCGGAGCAGTTTGGTCTGCCGGTGGTGCCGACCCACGCCGGGCTGGTGCCGTTTACCCTGCATGTCGAGGACAAGGAGGCGTTTGCTGACCTGGCTGGCATCGCGGTGCCAGCTGAGGTGACCGCGGCCGACGGCACCCGTTTTCGCGAGGCGTTGCTGTTTACCCACCGCGGCGTGTCGGGGCCGGTGATCTTGCAGATCTCCTCGTTCTGGACGCCGGGCGAAACGGTACATATCAACTGGTTGCCCGGGCTGGATTGTGCTGCCTGGCTGGCGGAAGGGCAACGTGATGCGCCGGCCCAAGAGCTGAAGACCTGGCTGGCGCGCGTGCTGCCCAAACGACTGGTCGAGACGTTGCTGGCGCGCGGCGATATCACCAATAAACCGCTGCGCCAGTATAGCGCCAAGGCGCTGGAGGCCCTGAGCATTCAGCTCACCGCCTGGCCACTGCGGCCAAACGGCACCGAGGGTTATCGCACTGCTGAGGTGACCTGTGGCGGGGTCGACACTGATGTCCTGTCGTCCAAGACCATGGCGGCACGTGATGTGCCGGGCCTCTATTTTATCGGCGAGGTGATGGATGTGACCGGCTGGCTTGGCGGTTTCAACTTTCAGTGGTGCTGGAGTTCGGGTTGGGCCGCCGGTCAGGCGGTGTAGCCACATCGCACCGTTGATCATGACTCCGGATAGAAGACATAGCGGCTTTTCCCGGCATTTTTAGCCTGATACATGGCCTGATCGGCTTGATGTAACAGCGGCGCCAGAGTGCGATGTTCTGGGCGCGACAGGGCGATGCCCATACTGGCGGTCACCGGAATCTGCCCTTGGCTGAAGTCGGTGGCCACTACGGCGATATTATCCAGCAGGCGCTGCAGTAGCGGCAGCAGCTCACTGCCATCCGCCACATCATTGTATAAGCGAAAGACCAGGACGAACTCGTCGCCGCCGAGACGGGCCACAATGTCACCTTGGCGGGTACAAACGTGCAGCGTATCCGCCACGGCGCGCAATAGCTCATCACCACGCCGATGCCCCTGCTGATCGTTAACCTGTTTAAAGTTGTCCAGGTCGAGCATGCAGATTGCCAGCCGCCGGGGATCTCTCGGTTGAGTGAGCAGCTTCTCGACCGCCTCTTCCAGCCGGCGTCGGTTCCACAACCCGGTCAGTGGGTCATGGCTGGCCAGCGCATCCAGCGTTTTCTTCTGGTTTTCCAGATGATGATTGATGCCCTGTAGCTGCTGTAGATAGGTAATCGTACGTTCCACCCCCATCACGACCACCACTGTGATCACTAACAGACAGATAAACAACTGCTCCGGGATGGTACTGCGTGTTAAGGGCTGGTTGAGGCCAATGGTGAGATGCCAGGCGCGGCCCGGCATCGTGATTGGGTAGTGATAGACGTAAGCGCTGTCTGCCGTCTGCGTCAGCGTGCCGCTATGTGCCAGTAGGGCCGCATTGTTCGCTTGGTCGGTTAACTGCAGGGACAATCGACTGTGAGTGCGTAGATCGGCATGCTGGCGCAGCAGTGCCTGTGGACGGACAAATAACACCAGAAATCCACGCAGGTTATCGTTGCTGACCTGGTGGTTGCGATAAACCGGTTGATAGATAGCGACGATGTTATCCCGATTGGCTGATTGCAGGTCAGGGATGGCGGCCGAGGTCAAGCGCAGGCCGGTGGTGCTGGCTTGCTGGCGCAAGGCGCGGTTGGAAGCGCGGGCATTGACGTCTAGGCCGATCAGCGCGGGCTGTAGTGCCCGAGGGGCGGCATATTCGATCGGCAGGTAGAAGTCACGAATGGCCGCGCTATGGATGGCCTCACCAGCCGCACGCTGTTCCATGATATGCGGCTTGTCCGGTGGCAGACGGGCTTCAAAGCTGGCGCGCTGGGCCTGGGTGATATAAGGCATCCAGAGCAGGCCGTCGAGCTCATGCCGGTTGGCCAGTATGCGGTCGGAGAACTCGTCGTACTCGTGGCGGCTGACGTCGTCCGAGGCATCAAAGAAGGCGGTATAGGCATCCAGCACCGCCAAGGCTGAGTCAAATAGCAACTCCACCTGCATCGCCTGAATGCGGGCCTCTTCATTAAAATAGATCTGTCGTGTTTTCTCTTCGGAGGCCAGACGATCTTGGTAGATGGTCCATGATGCCACCAGCCCGAGCAACCCTATCCCGATCAGAAATAGCCACTTCAAGACAGTTCGGTGCATACAGCGTTCTCTGGACGTTATCCGTTACGGCCACCCCGGATCGGGGACAATATAGAGACATTTTGGCATACACCGGGAAAAACCGATCAGTCTCGGGGCACATTACTCAAAAAAGTCCCGTTGTGCGGCGTGCGGCAAGGCTGAGTCAGATCAGATAAGGTAGGGCGTGTTCACTCACCCGCCATTGGCGGCAGGGCTGCCGCCATCGAGCCCCCAAGGATGGGGTGACGGCGTGTTGGTGAAAGGGCGGCGACCTGCATTTCTCTTAAATGAATGCCATGGCCGGCCCAGTCTGCCGGTCATGGCGTGAGGCGTCGCTTATACCTTGAACTGGCGCATCAGGGTATTGAGTTGCTGGGACAGCGTATCGACCCGCTGACCGGTACGCAGCACCGCAGAGGAGGTGGCAGTGGCCTCCTCGGTCAGACTGTTCAGTTCGCTGACGCTGCTGTTGATCTCGTTCATCACCAGACTCTGCTGCTCGGTCGCCGAGGCGATCTGGAAGTTCATATCCTGCACTACGCTGACCAGCTTGCGGATGTCGGCAAAGGCGGTGCGCATCTGATCCGACATGGCCACGGCGGCGTTCATCTGGGTGAAGCCCTCCTCCATGGCCTGTACGGCAGTGGTGACCCCCTGCTTCAGCGCAGTGATCATGCGCTGAATATCCTCGGTCGAGCTTTGAGTCCGCCGCGCCAGGGTGCGTACTTCATCGGCCACCACGGCAAAGCCACGTCCCTGTTCCCCCGCGCGCGCTGCCTCTATCGCGGCATTCAGCGCCAGCAGGTTGGTCTGTTCGGCGATGCCCTTGATCACATCCAGTACCGAGGTAATTCGCTCAGACTCGGTGGCTAGTTGTGACACGGTGGCGCCGGCGTGTTGCACGCTGCTGGCCAGTTGCTGGTTCAACGCGCTGTTGCGGTCGAGCAACGTCATCCCCTGATCGGCGGCCTGTTGCGCCTGCTGGCTTTGCGCCGAAGTCTGCTGTGCGTGTTGCGAGATATCCTGCACGGCATGGCTGATTTCGGTGATCGCAGTGACCAGAGAGGCGAGATGAGTGCGCTGGCTCTCGTTAATGGTCTCGGCCTCGCCGGCGATATTTTGCAGATGATGGGTGCTGTCGCCGAGGGAGGCGGCATCGCCAATGACTTCACGAATCAGCTGTTGCAGGCGGTCGAGCAGGGTATTGAAGCTGCGCGCCAACTGGCCCAATTCATCGTGGGTGGTCAACGGCAAGCGGCTGATCAGATCGCCTTCGCCCTGGCTGATATCCTCAATCTTGCGCTGGATGGCCACCACATGGCTGACGATCAGTTGTGGTACCAGCCAGGTCAGTAACAGCCCCAACACCAGCGACGCGGCGGCAATCACCAGGGTCCAGACCTGACGGCTATCGGCCAGTCGGGTCGATTCGGCATGCAGGCGCTGCACCAGCTGGTCATTGAGATCACCCGCCTTATTATATTGTTCACGCAGTGCCTGGAAGGGGGCTTCCTGGGCCTCATGTTGTTCACGTGCCGCAATCTTGTCGTCATCGGCCAGCAGGTCAAAGATCTGCACCGAGCCTTTGTGCCAGGCCTCAAACTGCTGATCAAACCCATTGAATTGGGCCGTAATCTCGGGGTAGTCGGCCAGGATATGCAAAAAGCCATGCATGCGGTCACGTGCCTGGTCGATATTCTCGTCGAAGTCGGCGCGGGCCGCTTTTTGCTTGTCCGCATCATTGGTCAACAGCGCCTCTTGCTCTGCCCTCAACGCCTGATACAGATCGCGATCGGCGTTGAGCACTTTGCTTTGTGCCGGTAGCAGGCGGGTAGCAAACATATCGGTATTGGCCGCCAACTGACCGAGGACATGGTAGTTCAGGGCGCCACTGATCAGGATGAGCAGGGTCAGCAAGACCAGGCCGGCCCCAATTTTTACGCGCAACGTCATATGAGCAAACATGCAGCTGATTCTCCAATAATCCTTGGAATGGGTGATGTAGACGGCGAGACAGGCGGCAAAACGCTGAATTCCCTGGTTAATACCGCACATCAATCGGGGGCATCATGCCATGAACAATCGACGTGGATAAACCGATAACCGGCCAGCATGGCGCATATTTTTGTGGCCATCAGCGCAGCATGTGGTGAGTGAAGTAACCGTGGTTTTCTTTTGAATCTGAAGCGTGGTGCCGTGTTGCAACGACAGCGATTCATTCGGCTTACACTTTAAATCGATGATAATTAAGTAATTTAATAAATTACTTATTTTTATTACGTGTTATTTCGTCAGCTTGCGACAAGAGAGTGCCTGAAAACGTCAATTCGTTGTTGGTAATCGTAAAACAACGCAAAACTTGGTCGCGGAGGCTGTATTCCAGCCGTGTGGTCGCGGTAGTTTGAGGTGCGATTCTCTGCACAGGAAGGCTGGTTATGCTGGTTTCACCACTCAATGAGGAAGAGCTGGCGTCACTATTGGAAGAAGAAGCGTTTGCCTCGCTCTCTTCACCGTTGACGCTGTGGCAAAAGGGCTGGGTCGTGCTCTGCCTGCTAATGCTGGTGGCGAGCGTGCTGATGATTAGCCGTACCTGGCGCAATACCCCGACCTTGACTGAGGCCCCACTGGTCGAATGGACCGAGGGCAAGGCCGAAGTGCTGGACCGGCCAGATTGGCTGGCGTGCCTGCAAACCTGGGGGCGTGATCGGGGTCTGCCAGCGGCCGACCGCATCTTGATCCAGTCATTTGACAGTCAGGTCTCGCTGGTCTGGATCCAGAATGGCCAAGTCGCCAACTATACCCTGAGTCAGCCATTATCGACGATGTGCCATCGATGAGACCTTGGTTGGCGCTGCTGACCCTGTGTACCTTGCTAGTGCTTGTGCTGGCCTGCTATCTGCCCTCTGACTGGAGTTGGCGACGGCAGATGATCGATCACAACTGGCGTTTCGTGCGCGAGATCGATATGCCGGTCAGTCTGTCTAATTTGCTGCTGGATGAGAATTTGAGTCGCTGGCAGGAAGATGGGCGCATGCTGATGCTGGATAACGGCCAGTGGCAGTTCGAATCACGCCTGCGCATCGGCAAGACCAGTGAGGCCCCCAGCCTGCGCGTGCTGGTCCGTGGCCAGTGGGCGCTGTCGCATAAATACCTGGCGTTCACCCCTTCTGATATCAGCCTGATGCCGGACAATCAGGCGGGTAAAGCCCTGCTTGAGCGCCGCCATGAGGCGCTGCAGACACTGATGCGTGACCACTTTCTGCGTATTCGCCAAGTGGAAACCGTCGACAGTCACCAACTGTTGCTGGACGAGCCGGATGGCGGTCTCTGGCTATTGCTGGGTACCTGAGCGGTCGAGTGCGGCAAACCAGGCTTGTTGTTTGCGCTCAACCGGTTGGCTGGCATTGGCCGGGCTGGTGGAGGGCAATGGTAGCAGCGTCAGCGCAGCATAACGCGCCGGTTCACGGCGCAACTGATGGCGCTGAAACAGTTGCCATGCCGTCTGGCCGTTAAAACAGAGGGTGTGAATCGCGGGATGCTGCTCAAGCAGACCGGCCAAATCGTTGGCCTCGACACTGGCGGCAGCAATGGCGCTGTCCAGACTGCCGGGCCGTTCACAGGCGCCGACCACATCCCATAACGCCAGACCACTACCGCGCAGCCATGCTGCTTGCTCGGCGAGCACGGTAGCGGGCGCAGCGATGCCTCGCCAGCGACTGAGCAGGGGCCAGAACAGATTGCGCGGGTGGGCGTAATAGCTGGCAGCCTGCAGTGAGGCGACCCCCGGCATTGAGCCGAGGATCAGCACCCGGGCATCGTCAGGGACCAGCGGTGGCAGCCCCTTTAACCGTGACGACAACGGCTTAGACCTTGATACCCTGCTCGGCGAACAGCTTGATCAGATATTCGGCTACCCCGTCCTCATCGTTGGTCTGTGCGCGCGGCAGATCCGGCAGTGCCTCTTTCAGGCGCGAGTGGGCATTACCCATCACCACACCGTGGCCGACCATCGCCAGCATCTCGCGGTCATTCATGCCGTCGCCGAAGGCCACTGCCTGGCTCAGTGGATAACCGTTCTGCTCTAGCACGGCTTTGACGGCGTTGCCCTTGTGCACCCCCTTCTGCATGGCTTCCAGGCAGGTCGGGGTGGAGAAGGCAATGCTGAGCTGATCGCCCCAGTTCTGTAACAGACGATTTTCCAGCTCGACCAGCTCGTCATGCTCACCGGTGTAGAAAATCTTGTTGATATTGGCCTTGTCGAGAGTGATGGGATCGACGATGCGGTAGGTGAAATGGTCTTCACCAACGATCTCTTTTTGCTCCGGGCTTTCGCGTTCGACCAACCATTCGTCACCCTGGTAGATATGCAGTTCAATATCGTCGCGACGCTCCACCTCGACCAGTTGCTGGGCCAGGTGGGGCGGAATGGTCTGGTTGTAGATGCAACGGTTGTTCTTGTCGTAGACCACAGCGCCGTTGGCGGTGATCAGGAAGATATCGAGACCCAAGGCATCGCGAATACGCTGTACATCAATGTAGTGCCGACCAGTGGCCACGATAAAGTGAATCCCCTGCTCGGTAAGACGGTGCAGGGTACGACGGGTTCGTGGGGAGACACGGTGCTGGTTATTGAGCAGGGTGCCATCCAGATCGGAAACAACAATGTGGTACATGCAAGACCTCAGTAGCGCGGGGGGAAGGATGGACGCTCAGTTTATCCCATCCCCGGCGTGACTCAAGTCTCACTTTTCATATGAAACTTCGCGCTTTTGTTTGAAAAAATCGAAGGCGGCATTCAGTGCCATTTGACGCGCATCATCCTGCTCGTTGAACAGTTCATGCCGGGCGCCGGCAATCTGCAGCGGCTGGCCGCCGGCGCAGGGATGACCGGCATCGCTCATCAGTCGGCAGAAGGTCGCTTGGCGATCATTGCGCACCACACTGTCGTCACCGGCCTGCAGGACCAGCACTGGTGTGGTGATCCGTCGGCCATCCAGCGTTGCGGCGCTGGCACCATCCAGTGCCTGGGTGATCCAGTGTGCGGTCGGGCCGCCGAGTTGCACTTCCGGGTAGGCGCGATAGATATCGCGGAACCAGGCGTAGCGCAGCGCATCATGGGTCAGTTCGTTCTGTGCGAAGGGGACCGCCTGATAGGTGCCCTGGCTTGGCGCATAGGGCGATTCAATGCCCAGCAGTTGGGTGACCGTCTCCATCAGCCAGCACAGTGCGCGCGCCAGCCACTCGGGCAGGGCGCCGAGTTCGATACCGAACATGGGGGCACTCAAGACCGCGGCAGTAATGCCTGCGGGTTGGCGCGCCAGATAACGGGCCGCGATGGCACCGCCCATCGAGTGGGCGAGCACGAAGGTATGCTCCGGTTGATCAGCGCGGACGATGCTTTCGTGAAAACGCTGCAGATCATCGACATAGTCATCGAATCGCCCGACATAGCCCTTTTGCGGATCACTGAGCATGCGGCCGGAGAAGCCCTGGCCACGGTGGTCATACAGATAGACGCTATAGCCCTGTTGATACAGGTCGCGTGCCAGCTCCTGATACTTGATATAACTCTCGAGACGACCGTTGACCACGATCACCGCGTCATGGCTGGCTGGATTACGCAGCGCCACATAGCGAAGGGGGACGCCATCGGCAGCAAGGAACTCGCTGGGTTGGGCATGCTGATGCCAGAACGCCGGCAGGGTCTGTTGGTAGAAGGTCGGCAGTTGCGCCGCAGTGAGCAGATGCCAAGGGTTATCGATTGCCATTGCCGGACCTGTTAGCCACATCAGTAAAAGCAGTCCCATCCAGCCCCGCAGGGCATGCCGTTTCATTCAGGTCGTCTCAATAAACGCAACATTCGTCACAGCAGTATAAGTAAAAAGCGGGGAGGGATCTTGCTGCATTGGCTCCAACTGACGCGACCGATGGGTTTTTCGCCGGAACCTTGTTTGAAACCCATTTCAGCACCGGTTCAGCTGAACGTCTCGTCCTCGTCCAACGCGGCCTCTTCGGCTTGCAGGGCCGACCAGGCACGACGACTGAGTTGCATCTGCTGCCACCAGGCGTCGTCAGCCAGTAACTCGCCCTGGTCACCGAGCGGCGGGTAGGGCATCTGTTTGTGTTTGCACACCCGGGCCAACACCGGATAGCCGCGCTCGAACAACAGTTGATCTTGCTCGTCGCGCGACAGCAGGCAGGTGCTGCGCTGATAAAAACCGGCCAACTGGCGCTGCCGTTGTGCCTCGTAGAGGATCAGCGCACTGGCCACCGAGACGTTGAGTGACTGGGCCATGCCAACCATCGGGATGATGATGTCCTGATCGGCGAGCGCCAGCGCCTCTGCGCTGATGCCATGCTTCTCCGCGCCGAACAAAATAGCGGTCGGCCGGGTATAGTCAATCTCGCGAAAGTCGACGGCGCGGTCAGAGAGGTGGGTCGCCAGGATCTGCATTCCCTGCCCGCGCAGAGTGCTCACCGCCTCGCCGATGGTGTTGTGGTGATCCACGCGGACCCAATAGTGGCTGCCTTTGGCGGCATGGTTGTTCATGCGCATGGCTTGTGGCCAGACGGCATGCACACGGGCGATACCGACCGCATCACAGGTGCGGATCATCGCCGCCAGGTTGTGCGGCTTGTTGACCTCTTCCAGGCAGACGGTCAAGTCAGGCTGGCGTAGCGCCAGCATCTGACGGATCCGGGCAAAACGTTCCGGGCTCATGAGACTTCCTGCCACCTTACTGGCGGCTGCGGCTGACGCGCAGTACATCCGGCATGACGCGGATCTTGCGCATCACATCGGCCAGATGGATACGGCTACGGGTCATGATCAACAGATTGACCTGGTAGACACGGGCGTCCTTCTCCTCGGTACTGATACTCTGGATATTGGCGCCGGTGGCGGCGATGGTGTTGGCCAGTTGGGCCAGCACCCCCTGGTGGTTGATCACCTCAATCTGGACACCGGTGCGGAATTCGTGCTCGGCGCTGACCTCTGGGTCCCACTGTACTGGCAGGTACTTGTCCGGCTCGCGGCTGTAACCACGGATATTGCGACAGCTCTCCAGGTGGATCACCAGCCCCTTGCCTGGGCTGATGTGGGCGACAATCGGATCGCCCGGGATCGGCCGGCAACAGTTGGCAAAGGTGACCAGCATGCCGTCGGCGCCCTTGATCGGCAGCTTGCGCACATGCTGTGGCAGGGTGTGCTCGACGTTGAGCTCCTCGACGTTGCCGAGCAGGCGGCGGGCGATGACCACGCTCATCGCATTGCCCAAGCCGATATCGGCCAGCAGGCCGTCCAGCGAATCATGCTTGGTATCGGCCAGCACGCGGGCGATGTTTTCCGGCGCCAGATCCTCGATGCGTTTGCCGCCCAGCGCATGGCCGAGCAGGCGGCGGCCGAGCACGATCGACTCTTCGGTGCGCAGGTTCTTTAGGAACTGGCGGATCTTGGTGCGCGCGCGCGAGGTGACGACGAAGTTGAGCCAGGCGGCATTCGGTCGCGCATTCGGTGCGGTGATGATCTCCACCGTCTGCCCCGAGCTCAGCGCACGACTGAGCGGATAGGGGTGGCGATCGACACGGGCGCCGACACAGGCGTGGCCGATATCGGTATGTACCGAGTAGGCAAAATCGACCGGCGTTGCCCCGGTAGGCAGCTCAAGAATGCGCCCCTCCGGAGTGAAAACGTAGATTTCATCTGGAAACAGGTCGGTCTTGACGCTTTCGATAAACTCAAACGAGCTGCCGGCACTCTGCTGCAGCTCGAGCAGGCTCTTCATCCAGCGTTGCGCCTTGCGCTGCGCAGTGGAGGCCGAGGCATCAGTGTCCTGTTTATAGGCCCAGTGCGCAGCCACCCCCTTGTCGGCCATCTGATCCATGTAATCAGTCCGGATCTGCACCTCGATCGGCACACCGTGCGGGCCGACCAGTGAGGTGTGCAACGACTGGTAGCCGTTGGTCTTGGGGATGGCGATGTAATCCTTGAACCGGCCGGGACGCGGCTTGTACAGGCTGTGCATTTGGCCGAGGACGCGGTAACAGGTGTCGATATCGCGCACGATGACGCGAAAGGCGTAGATATCCATCACCTCGTGGAACTGCACCTCCTTCTTCTTCATCTTGTTATAGATGGAGAACAGGTGCTTCTCGCGACCATTCACCTCGGCGGGAATGGCCACCTCTTCCAGACGACCGCGGATCTCCTTGTAGATCGAGTCGATCACCTCCTTGCGATTGCCGCGCGCGCGTTTGACCGACTCGCGTAGCACCCGGGCGCGCATTGGATAGAGCGCCTCGAACCCCAGCTCCTCGAGCTCGGTCTTGATGCTATGGATGCCGAGGCGGTTGGCAATCGGGGCGAAGATCTCCAGCGTTTCGCGGGCAATGCGCCGACGTTTGTCCGGGCGCAGCGACCCCAGGGTGCGCATGTTATGCGTGCGGTCGGCCAGCTTGATCAGGATGACGCGGATATCCTGCACCATGGCCAGCACCATCTTGCGGAAGTTCTCCGCCTGGGCTTCCTTGCGGTCGCGAAACTTGAGCTTGTCCAGCTTGGAGACCCCAGAGACCAGTTCGGCCACTGCCTCGCCATACTGGGCGGCCAGCTGTTCCTTGGTGATCGGGGTATCTTCGATGACGTCGTGCAGCAGCGCGGCCATCAGGGTTTCATGATCCAGGCGCATCTCGGCCAGGATGCGGGCCACCGCCACCGGATGGGTGATATAGGGTTCGCCGCTGGAACGTGCCTGCCCCTCGTGGGCATCACGCGCCGTCAGATAGGCGCTTTGCACCCGCTCCACCTGTTCGGCAGGCAGATAGGTGGCAATTAACTCTTTGAGATGCTGAAACAGATACAAAACCGACTCCGGCTCACGTCAACACTGCGCGTTGGCAGCCTGTTATTCCTGTGCGGTGACAGACGACCACGATAGTTACAGATGGAGTGTGCGGCGAATTGCCGAAATTGTAAATCGAGGCGCAAGAGGATGACGGCCGGGACCGGCCGTCATTCGGGGATCAGAGCATCAGACCACGGCCATCGGTCAGGGCGTGCATGGCGGCCATTTCGGTGGCTTCCTGCTCCTGCAGATCCTGACGATCCTGGGCATCCATGAATTCGGTAGAGATCAGGCCTTCTTCGAGTTCGCGCAGGGCGACCACGGTCGGCTTGTCATTTTCTTCGTCAACCAGCGGCTCACGGCCCTGAACGGAGATCTGACGCGCGCGGCGGGCGGCGATCAGCACCAGATCAAAGCGGTTGCCAACCTGTTTAACAGCATCTTCAACGGTTACGCGTGCCATGGGAAACTCCAGAGATAAAAATGACGCGAAAGTGTACTTGTTTTTGGCTTAGCTCGCCAGTAGCTGATCCAGCAAAGCTGCATGACGGATCTGCTGACCGGCCAGCCGGCTGCGTTCGGCGCGGATCACCGCGTGCAATTCGTCCAACGCGGTATCGAAATCGTCGTTGATCAGCACATAGTCGTACTCAGCATAGTGGCTCATCTCGCTGACCGCCTTGGCCATGCGCCCGGCGATTACCTCGGCGCTGTCCTGACCGCGACCGTGCAGACGCTGTTCGAGCGCCGGCAGACTGGGCGGCAGGATGAAGATCGAGCGCGCTTCCGGCATCTGTGCGCGGATCTGGCGGGCGCCCTGCCAGTCGATATCCAGGAATACGTCGATCCCCTGATCCAGACATTGTTCGATGGTGCGGCGCGAGGTGCCGTAATAGTTGCCGAACACTTCGGCCCATTCAAGGAACTCGCCGGCGGCGATGCGCGCCTTGAAGTCGTCGATGCTGACAAAGTGGTAATGCACGCCATCGGCCTCGCCCGGGCGCATGGCGCGGGTGGTGTGTGACACCGACAGCTGCAGGGTGCCGGCCGCATTGTGCTGGCTGAGCAGCGCATTGATCAGGCTGGATTTACCGGCGCCACTGGGCGCGGAGACAATAAACAGAGTGCCAGAGTGGGCCATCGACAAATCTTCCATGCAAAGGAAACACTGCGTGCCGGATGGCCAGGGGCGTTCCGGGGCAGACAAGAATAAAAGAGAGTGCCAAGGATACCAGAGGCGAGCGGGCAAAAAAAAGCCGGGTCTCTGACCCGGCAAAACAACTGTAGCTTGCTGCGGAAGTGCCCTCCACGCAGGTGCATTTGTACTGCCAGATGACAATTTGTGCTGATGGATATTTCGATCCAATACTTCGGTTTTTTGCCTGTTGTGACACGAAGCGGTTGCAATATATTGAAAGTTAAAGGTTATTTTTTATTTTTCATGCATAAACGGCGCTTAAACAAGCAGGGTGTATCTGGTGAAATGTGAGCAAAACAGCAGGTTATAGGTAGTAGAGGATAATAAAAAAGCGGAGCCAGCAACGGCTCCGCCAAAATGGACGCTTTACTGCTGAGGAGGGGTTAGGCGGTGGCAGCCTGCTGACGGGTTTGCAGGCGCCACTTCTTCAGGGCGACGGCGAGCATACCGGTGACCACGGCGCCAGTGGCCATCGACAACAGGGCCAGCAGCGGATGGTTCATGGCACCGAGCAGCGCAACAATCGGACCGCCGTGGGCGACGCTGTTGGTGATGCCGAACAGGAAGGCCATCACTGCCGCGACCATGCTGCCGATCACATTGGCCGGAATCACTGCCAGCGGGTCACGGGCAGCAAACGGGATGGCGCCTTCGGAGATACCGACCAGCCCCATGGCCCCGGCAGCCTTGCCGGCTTCCAGCTCTGCCTTATCGAAGATATCCAGCTTGCGACCGAGGACGGTGGCGACAGCCATGCCGAGCGGTGCGACGGGGATGGCGCAGGCCATGGCGCCCATGAACTGGGTCTGACCGGAGGCAATCAGGCCGACCGAGAACAGGAAGGCCACCTTGTTGACCGGGCCACCCATATCGAAGCCGGCCATCCCACCGAGCACGATACCGAGCAGCACCAGGCTGCCGCCACTCATCGACACCAGCATATGGTTCATGGCGACCATCAGCCCGGCAATCGGTGCGCCGATGACGAAGATGAACAGGGCGGCAATCACCAGCGAGGCGGTGATCGGCGCAATCAGGATCGGCACCAGCGGTTGCACCATCTTGTGGTACTGGCGGGTGGCGATCCAGCGTACCAGGTAGCCGACCAGCAGGCCGGCGATGATGGCGCCGATAAAGCCGGTGCCGGCGGTGGCGCCATAGAAGCTGCCGTCATTGGCGATCCAGCCGCCGATAAAGCCCGGTGCCAGTGCGGCGCGATCGCCGATGGCATAGGCGATATAGCCGGCGAGGATCGGGATCATCAGTTTGAAGGCGACGACGCCGACATTCAGGATCTGGTTCCACAGGCTGCCTTCGGGGATCTGCATACCGGCCGGGGTTGGGTGACCGCCGATGGCGAGCGACAGCGCGATCAGCAGACCACCGGTGACCACGAACGGAATCATGTGCGAGACGCCATTCATCAACACTCGGTACAGATCGTTGCTGGTGCTGCCCTGACTGTCGGCCGCCTTGCTTTGATCGCGGGCCGATGGCACAAACGCCGGGGCCTGCAACGCTTGCTCAATCACCCCCTTGCCATCGCGGATCGGCGCCTTGACCCCGGTTTGCAGCACCGGTTTGCCGGCAAAGCGTGCCAGATCGACCTGACGGTCGCAGGCGACGATGATGGCCTTGGCGTCGCGGATCTCCTGTTCGCTCGGGCTATTGCGCACGCCAATCGAGCCGTTGGTCTCGACTTTAATCGCGTAACCGAGTTCGGCAGCGGCCTGCTCCAGCGCCTCAGCGGCCAAATAGGTATGCGCCACCCCGGTCGGGCAGCCGGTGACGCCGATCAGGAACCCCTGATCGGCCGGTACTGCGGCCTTCGGCTCGCGTTTGGCCTCCTGGAACAGCGCCAGTGCCTCGGCCGGGGTATCGCAGGCCAGCAGGCGATCGATAAAGCCCTCCTCAATCAACCGCGAGGAGAGTTCGGCCAATACCTCGACATGATGGTTGGCACCCTGCGCCGGGGAGGCAATCATGAAGAACAGGTGCGAGGGTTGGCCATCCTCAGCGCCGTAGGCGATGCCATCGCGGCTGATGCCGACCGCCACCGCCGGATTGACCACTGCCGCGCTCTTGGCATGCGGCAGGGCGATCCCCTGCTCAAACCCGGTGTTGTCGATGTTTTCGCGCGCCCACAGATCCGCGACAAACTGCTGCCGGTCGTTAATGCGCCCATCATTGGCCAGCATGGCCGCCATTTCCTGAAAAACCGCTTCCTTGCTGGTCGCCTGTAGTGCCAGACAGATCAGCCGTTCATTGACGAGTGTCGTGATCATCTCGGGATCTCCCTCGGGTCAAGTTGGCAGAACAAATTGATAACGATTTCATTATTGATGGCTGACCGCAGGGGCGAAATCGGACAAATGTCGGTTTAACTGGATTTTTGTCACACGGATCGCTTGGTGTGATCTATCTCACAATTGAGTGGCGGTCATTTTCGTCGCAGAAAAATTAGTAATTATTTTTTATAATCATGCTGTTGTGTTGATTTTGTTGTTCTGCTTGGCTCGGTTAATCTGCCGCGCACCTTGGCTGATACCAATTTGGCCTATAAATTTATCGCATGCTGAATATGGTGTGTAGCGTGACCCTGGCCACGCTCGCCGTGCTGCGGTGGGGT
>JAYROM010000072.1:0-4113 GCA_041911695.1 Aeromonadaceae bacterium | reverse complement strand
GGCGCCTTGAGCGCCACGGCGGTATAGGCTTTTTTCGGTGCCAGCTCGATGCTGGCCAGCAAGGCGCCCGGCATGCGGTAGGTCAGGATCGGGTTGCCGTGGCGATCGACCACGGCGATCACCACCGGCACCTGTAACTGGCTGGCTGCGATCATGGCTTGCTGCAGCAGACGGTGCAGAGTCTTGAAATCGGGCGCTGCCGACGCGGTTTCCCCGGCATGACCGGCAGCAGCAGCCGGTGCCGCTACCGTGGCTGCTACCGTGGTTGATTGTTCCGTACTGGCTGCAGCCAAATAACGTGCGACCACTTGATCGATGATCTGGCTGCGCGCGGCGAGCTGATCTTCATGGCGTGCCAGTGCATACAGGCAATCCGACAGCCGGTTCAGGTACTGCAGCAGCAGTGGCCGGACCGGCACCTGCCCAGCCAGCCCGACCAGCCGGCGCTCGGCGCGGCGGGCAATGGTGCGTGCCATATGCAGGCGGCTACCCGCTTCCGAGGTGCCGGGCAACACAAAGCTGTGTACGGCCGGCACGGCGGCCATGGCGCGGTCTATTGCCTGCTCCATGGCTTGAATATCCTCCGCCGTCACCAGACGTTGATCCGCATGGCGCGGTGCGGTGTCGGCGCTGGTGGCCAGTTCAGCCCCTAGATAGAACAACTGGTATTGCAAGGCATCGAGCAGGCGGCGATGGGCCGCATCCTGCACCGCCTTGGCGGCCAGGCTCAGGGCGGCATTCAGTTCATCGACCGTCCCGTAGGTGTCTACCCGCAGATCATCTTTCTGGACCCGCACCCCGCCCACCAGGGAGGTAGTCCCCTGATCGCCGGTTTTGGTATAGATGCTCATAGACACTCCTGCTTAATAGTCGGCCGCGGTGGAGATGGAATCGACGATGGCGACAATCGTCAGGTCGATCGCTTCATTCGGCGCGCTGAACACCCGGCTGGCCGAGTTGCCGCGTGCCACCAGCACCGTCGCGCCTTCACCGGTGCCGACCGAGTCGACCGCGACCTCTTCGCGTAACGGGTTATCACCCGGGTAGCGGCCATCGGCATTGATCATCTGCACCAGCAACAATTTCTTGCCGACCAACGAAGGCGATTTCTGGGTCGACACGACAGAACCGATTACTTTGGCGAGTTGCATGATTTACTCCGGCCGGATCCAGTGAATGTGATGCTGGGTCAGCAGATCTGCTGCCAGCGCAGTAACAATCGCGTGCGGGACCAGCAGCAGGACACCGTCCAGCAGATCGGCGACATCGCGATACCCGATCACCTTTTTGCCGCACAGGTGCACGGCCACCCCGAGGTGATCACTTAACGTCAGCGGTAACACGCTGAGCGGTTGTACCGGCAGCAGGGGGAGCAACTGACGGTGCAGACTGATATGGACCTTGATGCCGTACGACCAGGCGTCGAGCACGCTGTTCACCGCCAGATCGCTGCCGTCCAGCGCGGCCAACCGGGTCATAAAGGCGGCGGTCGGTTGCTGGATATGCAGATGGGCATGCCGCACATAGACCGACGGCGCCAGGCCGCGTGCCAGCTCGTCCTGACGGACGGCATACACCGCCCGTTCGCGCTGCAGCAGCAGGGCGGCAATCTGGTTGACGATCTGTTCTATCTGGTTCGGCGACAGGGCAGGCATGGGCTACTCCTTGAGCAGAACGGCGACCGCATCCGGCGCATCCGCGCCTGCGGCATTGGCTTCGTCGGTGTCGATATGCAGCTCGAGCGCCATCGCTGGCGACACGCGTACCGCCACATCGTCGAACACGGTGCGCCGGTCAGAACCCTGAATGGCGACGCGGATGCTGTCGCCGTGCTGCACGCCATAGACCAGCGCATCCAACGGCGACATGTGCACATGGCGTTGGGCGACGATGACGCCGCTATCGAGCACGATCTCGCCAAACGAGCTGATCAGCTTGATGCCGGGGGTGCCTTGCAATTTACCGGACAGACGCAGCGGGGCAGGGATGCCCAGCGTGCGCGCATCGGTCCGGGAAATTTCAACCTGGCTTTGCGCACGCAGCGGGCCCAGAATACGCACCTTTTTCAGCATGCCCTTGGGGCCGACCAAGGTGACGGTCTGCTCGGCGGCAAACTGTCCGGGTTGTTTAAGATCTTTCTGCCGGGTCAACGGCTGGTTGGGAAACAGCACCGCATAGTCCTCGGCCGACAGATGCAGATGGCGGTTGGAGATGCCGAGCGGCAGCGGCCGCTCGCGCATACTCTGCAGCACATTGCTGATGGCCAGCCGGACCAGATCCTGTTCTTGTTGTTCCATCATCATTACCCTCTGATGTGCAGGCATTTATGGCGGGGTTCCCCTTTCTGCCGTGGGCAGAGCGGGTCGTGACAGAGATTGCAACTGGCCTGCGCGGCGGCGCTCGCGGCGTTTGCGGCGTCAGCCAGATTGGCTTTATCGCGCGCAGCATCGTCGTCATTGCTGGCACGCTCGGTACTCTCGTCACACTCGGCACTCACAGCACTCGCGGTATCCGTGTCCGCCACGTCAGACGGCGTGGTCGGGGTGTCTGTTTCTCTCACCGTCTCCTTTGCTGTTTCGGTCTCCGTGGCGACAGCGACAGAATCGGTTGCCGGTTGGGTGACAGGGTCAGCCTTGGCCGGGACAGCCACTGCCGCGCAGGACGGTGCCAGCGAGCCGGGCACCGTCATACACAACACATGGACATCCGGCCGCGACAGGGCGGTTTGTGCGACCAGCCCGGCAAACTGTTCAGCCAGGGCGGCGCCAGTATTCAGTGCCGACTTCACCGCAGCGACATCGCCGGTGATCTTGATCACCGTCCAGCCACCGCCGTTGGTTTTTTCCACGCCCACCAGCTTGATGGCGGCTGATTTGGCCATCGCATCGGCCACATTGACGGCCAGAGCCAGACCGCGGACTTCGATTAAACCCAGTGATTGCTTCACGTTGTGCACCTCTTACTGACGCCCGGGCAGTTACAGGCTTTTCGGCAGAATGTTCTCCACGTCGCTGTGCGGACGCGGGATGACATGGCACGACTGCACCTGACCGACCGCTTTGGCAGCGACCGAACCGGCCTCGACCGCGGCCTTGACCGCGCCGACATCGCCACGCACCATGACCGTCACCAGCCCGGAGCCAATCTTCTCGTAGCCCACCAACTGCACGTTGGCCGACTTGACCATGGCATCTGCCGCCTCGATGGCGCCGACCAGCCCTTTGGTCTCGACAAGTCCTAATGCATTGTTCATGTGTGTATCTCCTGCTGTTTGAGTGATTGCCTTGCATTACATGGGTTTGAGCGGCAGGCCTTTGACCAGCCGGGCCGCGTTATTGCCGAGGCTGCGCAGGGTGTCATCCTGTGCAGGCCCGGCCAGCGTCAGCCGGTACAGCGGACTGTCCGGCTGCAGGTTCTTGAAATGCACCACCATCTCCTGCCGGTCACAGGCGATACCGACTTGCAGCGGTGACTGCAGGGCGGCGTTATAGGCGGCCGCCACGGTGTCGGTGTCGTTCACCTGCGAGATCTGGTAGGGGATGCCTTCCTCCTCGATGCCATACAGCGCGCCTTGCCACAGGTCGGCGTTACAGCCGTCCAGAAAGCGCACCAGAATGACCGGGTGCTCATCGTTCAGCGTCTTCATGCCGGATTCTCCCGCAGATAAGAGAGGATCAACCCGGTGGCCACGGCATTGCGTGGCCCTTCGATGCCGCGGATGTTGCCGCGCCCGGCGACCAGGTTGTAATGGGAGAGGGCATCGGTGACCAGTTGCGGTACTTCGAAGTCCAGCGCGGAACCGCCGACCAGCACCACGAACGGAATGTCGCGGATATTGCCGGTCGGGCTGACAAACTGCAGGGCGCGCAGCGAATTGGTGACAAACACACGCTCTTTGGCCGAGCGACGGACATTGCGCACCTTTTCCAGCGGTAACTCGCCCGGTAACGGAATGAAGTGCCCCTCCTTGACCACCACCACACGGGCAAACACCGTGGGCGGCAGCGGGGTATCGAAAAACTGCACCGTGCCGTCTTCATGGCGGATATGGAACAGGCTCTCGACCTTGGCCAGCGGGTACTTCTTGATATCTTCGGCCAGGTAGCGATCCTC
>JAYROM010000071.1:0-3681 GCA_041911695.1 Aeromonadaceae bacterium | reverse complement strand
GCGGCCTGGCGCCAGCCGGCAGCCGGTGCCTCTCTTGGTAGTAGCCCGCCCGGCAACTGTTCGTCCGGTAACTGCTCGCCCGAGGGCGGCGCGCTGAGTTGAAAGCGGGTCAGAAGCGCCTGCAGTGCGGCGGGCAAGGGCGTCGGATCCGGTTGCGAGCGGCTCATTGATGCGCTGCTCATGGCCGAACCGTGCCCAGCACCGGCAGGATGCGGCCCAGCTTGTGGAAGGTCTCCTGATACTCGTCATCGACCTGCGAGTCGGCGACGATGCCGCCGCCGGCCCAGACATACAGCCGCCCCTGCTCTGCCAGCAGGGTGCGGATGGTGATGCTGGTGTCCATCCGGCCATGCACGCTGACATAGCCGATGCTGCCGCAGTAGCCATTGCGCCGGTGCGGCTCGAGCTGTTCGATGATCTCCATGGCGCGGATCTTCGGCGCGCCGGTGATCGAGCCGCCCGGAAAGCAGGCGCGCAACAGATCCAGCCCGTCCAGTTCGTCAGCCAGCTCGCCGGTGATGGTGGAGACCAGATGGTGGACGGCAGGGAATGACTCGATGGCAAACAGCGCCGGTACCTGCACGCTGCCCGGCCGGCAGACGCGGCCGATATCATTGCGCAACAGATCGACAATCATCAGGTTCTCGGCGCGATCCTTGGGCGCATTGGCCAGCTCGTCACGCGCGGCGACATCCTGTACTGGATCGGCATGCCGCGGGCGGGTGCCCTTGATCGGCTTGGTTGAGACCTGTCGCCCGTTGAGGGCCAGAAAGCGCTCGGGGGAGAGCGACAAGATCGCCGCCTGCGGCAGACGGATAAAGGCGGAGAACGGCGCGCGGTTGTGCGCACTCAACAGGCAATAGGCCTGCCATTCGCTGCCACGATAGGCCGCGCTAAAGCGCTGGGTCAGGTTGATCTGGTAACAGTCACCGATCGCCAGATGGTGCTGGATCTGCTCGAAACAGGCGGCATAGGCGGCCTGATCCAGATTCGATTGCCAGTCACCGGTCAATATAAAACCGGCGCTGGTTTGTACTGTCTGCTGTTGCCACCAGTCCCAACGCGCCTGCCAGGCGATCTCGTCACCAAGCACCAGCAGATGGGCTTGCTGCGTGGTGTGGTCGAGCACCCAGGCCCAGTCATACAGGCCGACCGCCATATCCGGGATCTGCACATCGGCACTGGCGAGTGCAGGCAACCGCTCGAGTTGACGCCCCAAATCGTAGCCCCATAAGCCGAGCGCCCCGCCGACAAACGGCAGCTCGCCGTGGTAATCGCAGGCCGGCAGGTGGTCATGGATCGCTTGTTGCAATGCGCTGAACGCATCACCGGCCAGTGGCTGTGCCTGTCCGTCCTGCTGCAGAGAAGTGTCATTGCCATGAGTGGTCAGGGTGGCGCGCGGTGCGGCGACGATAATATCGAACCGGCTATCCGGGTGATCCGCGCTCGCCGACTCGAGCAGCATGGCCCAGGGCAGGTGTTGCAGTGGCGCGAACAGCGCACGGGCTGGCGCATCAGCCGGCAGGGCCAATGCGCTGAAATGAAATGAGCGAAGGGTCAATGGTGTAGACATCTGGAACCTGGTCAACAGTTTAGCCGGGCCTTCATGGCACAGGCGCGGCGGGCAGCGTATCATAACCGGACAATTGACAGAAATCGGGGCGCCGCTGGTGCAAGCCGGACGGACAAGACCCCAAGGATAGGGAGGCAGGCATGACGCTGATTCGCCAGCAGGATTTTATTGATTCTATTTTCGACGCGCTGCAATTCATTTCTTATTACCATCCACTCGATTTCGTTGAGGCCATGAAGGCCGCCTATGACCGGGAGCAGAGCCCGGCCGCCCGCGATGCCATCGCCCAGATCCTGATCAACTCGCGCATGTCGGCTGAAGGCCACCGCCCGCTGTGTCAGGACACCGGCATCGTCACCTGCTTTGTCAAAATCGGCATGCGGGTACAGTGGGATGGCGAACTGACCATCCAGCAGATGGTGGATGAGGGCACCCGCCGTGCCTATACCCATCCGGACAACCCGCTGCGTCTCTCCATCCTCAAAGATCCGGCTGGCCTGCGCCAGAACACCCGCGACAACACCCCGGCCGTGGTGCATATCGATCTGGTTGCCGGTGACCAGGTTGATGTCTATATCGCGGCCAAGGGTGGCGGCTCGGAGAACAAGTCCAAGCTGGCGATGCTCAACCCGTCCGACTCGGTGGTGGATTGGGTACTGAAGACCATCCCGACCATGGGCGCCGGCTGGTGTCCGCCCGGCATGCTGGGCATCGGCATCGGCGGCACCATGGAAAAGGCGGCGCTGATGGCCAAAGAGGCGCTGATGGAGGACATCGACATCCATGAACTGCAGGCTCGCGGCGCGCAGACCCGCGAAGAGGCAATGCGTCTGGAGCTGTTCGAGAAGATCAACCAGCTCGGCATCGGCGCCCAGGGGCTGGGTGGCGTGACCACGGTGCTAGATGTGAAAATCCACTCGGCACCGACCCATGCCGTTGCCCTGCCGGTGGCAATGATTCCGAACTGTGCCGCCACCCGTCACCTGCATTTTACCCTCGACGGTTCCGGCCCGGCCGAACTGGTGCCGCCACCGCTCTCCGCTTGGCCGGAGATCCAGTGGGAAGGTGCCAAGAGCGCGCGCAAGGTCAACCTGGATGGCATCACCAAGGCGGAGATCGCCACCTGGAAGGTCGGCGAGACACTGCTGCTCTCCGGTACCATCCTCACCGGTCGTGATGCCGCCCACAAACGCATTCAGGATCTGATCAAGGCTGGTCAACCGTTGCCGGATGGGGTCAACTTTAACGGCCGCTTTATCTACTACGTCGGCCCGGTCGATCCGGTGCGTGATGAAGTGGTGGGCCCGGCCGGCCCGACCACCTCGACGCGCATGGATAAGTTCTCCGACACCATGCTCGGCGATGCCGGCCTGTTCGGCATGATCGGTAAATCCGAACGTGGCCCGGTGGCCATCCAGTCGATCAAACAGCATGGCGCAGCCTATCTGATGGCCGTCGGCGGTGCCGCCTACTTGGTTTCCAAGGCGATCAAAAAGGCGCGCAAGGTGGCGTTCGAGGACTTGGGGATGGAGGCCATCTACGAGTTCGAGGTCGAGGATATGCCGGTCACTGTCGCGGTTGATAGCTTGGGCAATAATATCCACGAAATCGGCCCGGCTGAGTGGAAGGCCAAGTTGCAACCTATCCCGGTACAAACGGTGTCCTGAGGGCAGGGCGGTCCGCCGCCCTTGTCGTTTAATTAAACAAACGCTTTGTTTTCATAGAAAATTTGTTGCGTTATCGGCGGCATCTCACTATGATGCCGCCCGTTGTCGACGCAATGGCGTCGGGCGACCGCCAGATTCCGGCTTATCAGGAATATAAAGGTGAGATTCCACGCCTTAACAAGGAATCAAAAAACGGTGAGGTGTCCGAGTGGCTGCCCCAAGCCAGCGAAACTGGCGATAAAGGAGAGCACGCAAGGCGTGCGACGCAGCCACAAGCACACTGAACTGGAAAAAGGTGAGATTCCACGCCTTAAACAAGGAATCAAAAAACGGTGAGGTGTCCGAGTGGCTGAAGGAGCACGCCTGGAAAGTGTGTATACGGCAACGTATCGAGGGTTCGAATCCCTCCCTCACCGCCAGATAAAAGAAAAGACCCTGTCT
>JAYROM010000070.1:0-4506 GCA_041911695.1 Aeromonadaceae bacterium | reverse complement strand
TGGGGCTTGTTGGTCACCACCGCCATGCGATAACCGGCGGCGCGCAGCCGTTGCAGCGTCGCAACGACCCCGGGAAACAGGGAGAAGTCGCTCGCCAAACCGGCCAGATAACGCTCATCGAATTGTTGTCGCACGCGCTGCACCAGCGCCTCGTCCATCTCGCCTTGCAGCTCATAGCGGCGTTGGATGGCCCGCCGCAGCAGGAGATCCGCGCCATTGCCGATCCACTGCTTGACCTGCTCGAGGGTGACCCCCGGCAGAGCGCAACTCTGGAGCGCAGCATCCACCGCCCGGTGCAGTTGCGGCACGCTATCGACCAGAGTGCCGTCCAGATCGAACAGCAGCAAGTCGATGTCGGCGCGTTTGTTCTCAGCCATGGACTTTGGCCAACTCGGCTCGCATCTGGGCAATGACCGCCTGGTAGTCAGGCTGGCTGAAGATCGCCGAGCCCGCCACGAACATGTCAGCCCCGGCGGCGGCGATCTCGCGGATATTATCCACCTTGACCCCACCATCGATCTCCAGACGAATATCGCGGCCGCTGGCATCGATCAACTGACGCACCTGGCGCAGCTTATCCAGTGTTCCCGGAATGAAGCTCTGACCGCCGAAACCCGGGTTGACCGACATCAGCAGGATCACATCGAGCTTATCCAGCACATAATCCAGATAGTGCAGCGGCGTCGCCGGATTGAAGACCAGACCGGCCTGACAGCCGTGATCCTTGATCAGTTGCAGCGTGCGATCGATATGCTCGGAACACTCCGGATGAAAGGTGATCAAAGAGGCTCCCGCCTTGACAAAATCGGGGATCAGACGATCCACCGGTTTGACCATCAGATGGACGTCGATCGGCGCCTGAATGCCATAGTTGCGCAGGGCCTGACAGACCATGGGGCCTATGGTCAGGTTGGGCACATAGTGGTTGTCCATCACATCGAAGTGCACCACGTCCGCCCCGGCCGCCAAGACACGAGCCACATCTTCACCCAGACGGGCAAAATCGGCAGAAAGGATGGAAGGGGCGATCAGGAACTCGTTCATTAGGCAATCATCCGAAGTTGGCAATAAAAACGGGCAAATAGTACCCCAAGGCGAGAGCTGACTCTAGCCTCCGTCAAACACCATGCCAGGCAGATAGAGCGCCAGCAACTCGCCAACCTTGTTGCGATTCCCGGCACTGCGACTGATGGTCCGCTTGACCTGGATCTCGTCCAACGAGGCGCCGCGATACAGTTCGTAGGTCAGCGCCGTCGCATGGTTGCTGATCAGCACCGGAACCTGCCGCTCCTGCGCGGTATGACGGGCCAAACGTGCCAGCAACGCCTGGTCGTCCAGCGAGAAGCCATTGGCCGCATAGGTGGTGAAATTGGCCGAGCTCGATAGTGGCACGTAGGGCGGATCACAATAGACGACGTGGTCCGCCTCCAGCCGTTCAAAGGTCTTGGAGTAGCATTCGCAGATGAAGGTGGCACGCTGCGCCTTCTCGGCGAAAGCCCAGAGCTCCTCTTCCGGGAAGTAGGGCGCCTTGTACTTGCCGAAGGGAACATTGAAGCCCCCCTTCTTGTTGTAGCGACAGAGGCCGTTATAGCCGTGTCGATTCAGGTACAGGAACAGGGCCGCGCGCTCGCGCGCCTCGTGACACTGGTTAAAAGCGGCACGCAGCTCAAAATAGGCCTCGCGCTGATTATTCGCCGGGCAGAACAGCCCCCGCGCCTGCTGGATCACGGCATCGGGCGCACTCTTGAGCAAATTGTAGAAATCGATGAGATCCGGATTGATATCGGCCAACAGGTAGGCTTCATACTCTGTATTCATAAAGACCGAGCCCGCGCCGACAAAGGGTTCGACCAGAACCCGCCCCTGTGGCAGTCGAGCCGTGATGGAGTCGACCAAGGCATATTTGCCACCAGCCCACTTGAGAAATGCGCGCGTTTTTTTCATCGGTGCTTTGTCATGCTACAAGCGGCCACTCGCCACAAAAAAGGGGGCGCATTGTAGCCCCCTCACGAAGTCGATACCAAGACTCTGGTTATTTCATCTCTTTTTGCACCTGACCAAACGACTTGGGCCAGGGTTGGCTCTGCCGCAAGGCGGCTGGCATGGCATTGATGGCCGCCTTGGCCTGCTTGGCCGAGCCATATTCGCCGAGGATCAACACATACCACGGCTTGCCGTTGTATTCGGTCTGATAAATCCAGTAGCGCCCGGAGAGACTCTTCTGTTTGGCATAACGCACCAGTGCCGCCGCCTCACTGCCCGCCGAGAGCTGGATGGTGTAACTCCGCAGCGGCTTCTGCTTCAATTCGCTGTTATTACCCATGACACTCGCCAATGCTTCAGTCGCCACCACCGGCTTGTCCGCAGCGCTCGCATTGGCCTTGACCGCAGCCTTGTCATCGGTTGGCTGAGCTACCGTCACTGCGGCCGCGCTGACGTTCCCCGATGCCGCCGACACCGCAGAGCTGCTGGCTGCCGGTAACGGAGCCGCTTTGAGTTCTTCCGCCAAGGGCGACAACTGCTGCAAGGAGGTCACAGCACCCGAAACGGGAGCCATGGCCCCAGAAACAGGCGCAGAGACGGCGGCGGATGCCGTCGCTTGTGCCGCTGAGACGACTTTGCCGGAACGGGGATCGCTCATGATCTGTTTGACCACATGGTCCGCAATCACGACGCGACGCTGTTCGGCGGGTAACTTGGCATCCAGATCCGCCTGACTAACCGCATCAGCAGGCAAGGGCGCCTTATCCTCGACCGGTTTGATGCTCTGCGCGGCCGGGATCACCGTGGCCGTCGCCGCCGAACTGGCGGTTGGCAACGGTTCTGATGTGGGAGGTGTCGACGATTCAGTCAACAACGGCGGAATCACCCAACTGAGCAGCAGAATCAAGGCCGCGACCACGGCGACCGAGGCCACGACCTTGTTGGTCGGTAAATGGGTTCTCTTCGTGGGGCTCTTCTTGCTCATAATACTCTCCGCCAGGGCGACAATCTGGCCAGGGTTGCCCGCGCACAGGCGCAACTTATCCGCCAGTGCAGCCGGATTCGGCAGCAATGCATAATAATCGGCACGACGCAGACAATACTCTAACAACGCCATCTGCTCGTCGGTCGGCAGAGGCTCAACATCCAGTTCGAGCGCCGGCCCGGCATGCCCCTTGAGACTGCGTGCCTGAGACTCGCACCAGGGGGCCACGCCACAGAGTAACACACTGATTTTGTGGGGTTGCGGAAGCGCATCATTAATGGAATACAGCTCCCAAAGCTCGGAGATCAAGCCCTCCACCGCTTGATCGGCATCATCGATCACCAGCAGTAAAGCGCGGGACTCGGCCCCCAGGATCCGAACCAGAGAATCGGCACAGCCGTCTTCCGGATTGAAAACAGCAGCTGGCGCCAGCTGAGAGATCAAAATCTCCCGCAAACGCGACAACGGCAGGCCGCGTTGACAACTGACAAAGGCGACGCGCCAAGGCGGCGAATCAAACATCGACAGCAGTTGCTCGCACAAAAGAGTGCGCCCGCTGCCTGCGGCGCCGGCTAGAAAGATGAACGGCGAAGAGAAAGCCAGCAAGTGGTGCAGACGCGATCTCAGGTGCGCCTGGCTGGCTAAATCCGGCAAGCGTTGTGCGTTCACGCCCGGTGATCCATCTCGATGACGGTCTGCAGTACGGATTCTGGAACATCCGCGAATACTTCGGCACGGCCGATATCCGTCGGCAACACCAGACGCAATTTCCCTGACAGCACCTTCTTATCCCGCATCATGTGCTGGATGAAGGCGGCGTAATCCATCTCCGCCGGTGCAAGCACTGGCAGGTTAGCCGCCAGATGCAAGTTCCGGATCCGCACCAATTGTTCCGGGGTCAACAGACCCAGACGCAGCGACGTTTGCGACGCCAGCAGGGTGCCAGCCGCCACGGCTTCCCCGTGCAGCCAATTGCCATATCCTTGCTCGGCCTCAATGGCGTGACCAAAGGTATGACCCAGATTCAACAAGGCGCGGACCCCGGTCTCGGTTTCATCTTGCGACACCACCTCGGCCTTGATGCTGCAGCACTTGAGGATCGCCTGGATCAGTAGATGGCTCTCCAGAGCCATCAGTCCACCCATATGGCGCTCCAGCCAAGTAAAAAAGTCGGCATCCCAGATGATGCCATATTTGATTACTTCGGCCATTCCCGCCGACAGTTCACGAGACGGCAGAGTCGTCAGGCAATCGGTATCTATGATGACGGCCTTGGGTTGATAAAAGGCGCCAATCATGTTCTTACCCAACGGGTGATTGACCCCCGTCTTGCCGCCCACAGATGAATCGACCTGCGACAGCAGAGTCGTCGGGATCTGGATAAAAGGAATGCCTCGCTGATAACTGGCTGCCGCAAAACCAACCAGGTCACCAATCACACCACCACCGAGAGCCACCAGGGTCGTATCGCGCCCATGTCGGCCCTCGAGCAGGGCCGTCATGATCTGATTGAAACTATCCAGATTTTTGTAGGCTTC
>JAYROM010000069.1:0-3910 GCA_041911695.1 Aeromonadaceae bacterium | reverse complement strand
TGTTGCTGAATCTTTCGATTCGCTTGGTCACTTCATCAGTCTTCGAGACTTCAATTTTGTTGACGTCCGAATCCTGCGAGTGCCCACACAGATTGCTTGATTGGTTTGTTAAAGAGCGTGACAGCGTTGCTGTCGAGGCTGCGCATTCTACGCGAGCCACTGGGTTAGTCAAGCACATTTTGCTGGACTGTCCAGACCGCCGTGACGTGTCGTCCGTCGGTGGAGGCGCATTATAAGCATCTCACTTTGCAGCACAAGTGCTTTGTTCACCAACCACATCCGTTTGCTGCTATTTACAGCAAAAGCGTGTTCAACCGCCTGATTATTGGGCTGATTGTTGAAAAAACTGGCGCGCAAACACCTCTACTTGGGCCCAATCCGTATATTCCATATCAGCGCGGATATCGGTATGCCCCTGCGTCATCTGCATGATCAACCGGATAATCCAGCGCTGCCAAGGCGTACAGCGCGAATAACGGACCGCCCCGGCGAACACGGCGCAGGCTGCCGGTTGCCACGGTGAGCGCTGTAGCCACTTACGCATATATAGGTTGCTCTCCGGCCGATTCTTTTCCGGTTTTCTTGCCGTCAGGCACACGCCGATAAATCCGGCCTGTCGCTGCGTCAGGCTGATTTGATGCTGCCGAACCACTTGGCGTAAAACGGCGGGGAAATGGCCATAGCGAATCGGCGCGGCCAACAGTACTCGATCATAATCCGTGATCGGCAAAGAGGGCGTTGCCGAGAGCAGACACCATTCGATCTGCACATCCGCCAACTGATTGGCCATATGCTCCAGAATTTTATGGGTTTGCCCATGATGGCTGACATACCAGAACAGAACTCGACGCATCGCTCGATTCGCACTCCTTTATAGTTAGCAATGACCTCAACCGACCATGCTTTACGCTTCCCAGCATAACTGCAATCGGCCGCGGGATTGTTGCCGCAACGTCTCCGACAAGGCGTCACTGCAATCATAGGGACATTGCCCGCGCAACTGGATCTCGGCCAGATAATCCATCGACAGACTTTCGGCCTGATGTTGTAACAGACAACGCTCAACCAGGCGCGTGTCTTCATAACCATAGTGTAAGAGAAACCGGCGCTGCAGCACCTGCTCACAAACAGGCATCTGCTGCAATAACTGGCTGACCCCATGACTGTAGGCGCGTACCAAGCCACCGGTTCCCAGCAGGATGCCACCGTAATAGCGCACGACCACGGCGCTGACAGCGCCCAATCCACTGCCCTGCAATAATGCCAGCATGGGTCGTCCGGCAGTACCGGCTGGTTCGCCATCGTCGGAGCAGCCATAGCCCTGTCCGTCTTGAGGTGCCTCGGCGATGCTGGCCCAGCAGCAATGACGGGCGTGGGGATGCGCCTCGCGGAGGCCGGCAATCCATGCTTGTGCGGCCGACCGGCCGGTGGTGGGACCTATCCAGGTCAGAAAGCGGCTTTTCTGGATCTCCTCACTAAAGGTCAACACCGTGGCGGGGCGGCGATAGCGGACTGCTGATGAAACAGGCATCACGGCCTCTCCTTCTCTGATTGGCTATGCTATCAATAAGCATTGTTCGCGCAGGTGACACAGACGACGCCATATCGTCCGCTTGTCAGCACGGGTCGTTGCGCGAATTCGCGCATGCGGAACCAAATATCACACCATCCCTGCGTGTTCCTTGCAATTTTTACGACAAATGTGTTCAATCTGCGCACGCTGGCATATGGAAAAGATGACAAGAGATGGTCAAAGGTAAGCAGATCCTGATTGTGGATGATGACCAGGAAATTCGTGAATTATTACGCGAATACCTGGCGCGTGCCGGATTCGATGTGCTCACGGCCGCCGAGGGCAATGAGATGTATCGTCTGCTGGCCGATCAGCAACCTGATTTGATCATTCTCGACATCATGATGCCCGGCGATGACGGCTTCAGTCTGTGTCAGCAGATCCGCCGCACTTCACAGGTACCGATTATTATGCTGACGGCCGCTTCTGATGAAGCCGATCGGGTGATCGGCCTGGAGCTGGGCGCCGATGATTACATCGCCAAGCCGTTTAGCCCGCGCGAATTGATGGCTCGCATCAAGGCGCTGTTGCGCCGTGCCGAATTCCGCCAGCCGGAACGCGAAAGCAGCGGACGACGTATCCGCTTTGCGGACTGGGTGCTGGATAATCTGAGCCAGCACCTGACCAATGATGATGGCAGCGAGCTGGATCTGACGGGTAGTGACTTTATGCTGCTGTCACTGTTTCTGCAGCATCCGGGTCAGGTGATGGATCGCGACAGCATCAGTGATGCCACCCGCGGTCGCGAGACCTTACCAATGGAGCGCGGGATTGACGTGCAGATCAGCCGTTTGCGCCAAAAGCTGGGTGACAATGGCAAAAACCCGCGCATCATCAAGACCATCCGCGGAAGCGGATATATGCTGATTGCCGAAGTCAGCCATGAGGATTAGATCCTGGTTCAGCTGGATGCTGCCACGTTCGCTGTTGTCACGGATGTTGTGGCTGCTGCTGTTGGCCATCCTGCTGGCACAAGGGATGATTTCCGGCCTGTGGCGCCAACAACTGCAGAAACATGAACTTGATGGTCTGCTCACCGCCACCCGTAATCTGGCCAACTCCGCCGTCTCCACCGTTACCTTCTTCCAGTCGCTCCCCCTTGCCTATCGTCAGCTGGCCCTCGAACAATTGCGCAATATGGGTGGCAGCCGCTTTTTTGTGTCCCTCAACCAGACCGAGATCAAGATCCAAAGCTTGCCCGACTCAACCCGCAAACGCCTGATGATTAACGAGGTGCGTAACGTCCTGCACCACAGGTTGGGCTATGGTGTCAGCCTGCGTACCGATTTCTCTGCCCCACAGTCACTGAAAATCTTCAACAACCAGACCGCCCTCGCCGACTTGCCGTTGTCATGGGCGCAGCAGACCCTGCAACTTGAGCCACTCAACCCGCCTGTGCTGGTGATCCAGATCCAACTCACCGAGCACGAGTGGCTCTATCTGGCGTCGGCGCTGCCCGCCCCCTATATGTCGCTGGATGAGGATGCCCTGCTTCCCCCGCATCAGTTCCGCTTCATTGTGGTGCTGACCGGCATCCTGTTCTTCTTTACTGTCCTGCTGGTGCGCTGGCAAACCCGTCCGTTGCGTCAGCTGGCCACCGCCGCTGTCAATATGGGTAAGGACATAGACCAACCACCGTTACCGGAAGAGGGTGCCAGTGAGGTGGTGGCTGTCACCCGCGCCATCAACATCATGCAACACCGCCTGCAACGCTATATCACCGACCGCGAGCGGCTGTTCAGCTCGATTTCCCATGACCTGAAAACCCCGATCACCCGTTTGCGTCTGCGTGTCGAACTGCTGGAGGACGAAACGCAGATTGAGAAATTCAGCAAGGATCTGGATGACCTCGAATTGATGGTCAAAGGGGCGCTGCAGACGGTGAAAGACACTGATATCCATGAAAATATCGCGCTGATTGACCTCAACCAACTGCTGGAGCAGATTGCCGAAGGTTATAACCTGCGCGGTGAGCCGCTGATGAGTATTGAGGGGCGCTGCAAGAAGCCCTACCGCGGCAAACCACTGGCCCTCAAGCGTTGCATCGGCAACCTGGCCGACAATGCGATTAAATATGGTGACCGGGTGCGGGTGATCGTGATGGATGACCTGGAGGTCCAACCCGAGGCCGAGCTGGTGATCCTCTATTTCATCGATGACGGCCCAGGGTTGCCGCCGGATCAGCTGGAGAAGATTTTCGAGCCCTATTATCGCCTGCATCACGATTTGCCAGGCACCGGCCTCGGCCTGGGGATTGCCCGCAGTATCGCCCATGCCCATGGCGGCGATCTGGTGCTGGAGAACCGTCCACAAGGCGGTCTGCAGGCCGTGCTGTCG
>JAYROM010000068.1:0-5523 GCA_041911695.1 Aeromonadaceae bacterium | reverse complement strand
TCTGCCGCGCAGCATGCCGATGCCTGCCTGTTTGGCGAGTGCCGCAGTGCGCTGTTACCGCTGCTTTCCGATGTGAGCTTGGCGGTCAGCCAAGGGAGCAGTCTGCAATCCATCCTGCACCAATCCCTGCAACTGCTGGCGCACCATATGCAGATCCGCCGAGGCATGGTGACCCTGTGCGATCCGGTGACCGGCCATATCTACATCTATGAGGGCATCGGTTTTAGTGATGCCGAAATTGCGCGCGGGATTTACCAGATGGGCGAAGGCATCACCGGACAGGTGGTGGAAACCGGCAAGCCGGTGGTGGTGCCGTCGATTGCCGACGAGCCCGGTTTTTTGAACCGTACCGGCAGCCAGCGCGAAGGCAACCCGCGTCGTACCGCCTTTATTTGCGTACCGATTGCCCGTGCGCAGAAGGTGATGGGCACCATCAGCGTCGAGCGCCATTATGCCAATCGCGGCCTGCTCGGGCTGGATGTCGAGCTATTGTCGATCCTGGCCACCATCCTGGCGCAGTCGGTCGAGTTGCACCTGCTGGAGAGCGTGCATAAAGCGGCACTGATGGACGAGAACCGCCGCTTGCGCGATGCACTCAAAGAGAAGTTCAAACCGGCCAATATCATCGGCAATGCCCGCGCCATGGCCGAGGTCTACCAGCTGATCGACAAGGTCAGTCGTTCGCGCACCACAGTGCTGATTTTAGGGGAAAGCGGCGTCGGCAAAGAGCGGGTGGCCAGTGCCATCCACTACCACAGCCCGCAAAGCCATGGCCCGTTCGTCAAATTCAACTGTGCCTCGCTGCCGGAGAGCGTGATTGAGAGTGAACTGTTTGGCCACGAGAAAGGCGCCTTCACCGGCGCGACCGCGCGGCGGGCTGGCCGCTTCGAGGAGGCACACGGCGGCACCATCTTTCTGGATGAAGTTGGCGAGTTGTCCCTGCCGATGCAGGCCAAGCTGCTGCGCGTCCTGCAGGAACGCAGCTTCGAGCGACTGGGCAGCAACCAAACGCTGCATATCGATGTGCGCATCCTCGCCGCCACCAACCGGCCAATGACCGAGATGGTGGCCAAGGGCACCTTTCGCGAAGATCTCTATTACCGGCTGAATGTCTTCCCGATCACCATACCGCCACTGCGCGAGCGGCGTAGCGATATTGCCCTGCTGGCCGAGCACTTTATCGCCCGCTTTGCCCGTGAGCAGGGCATCGACACCCCGCAGTTGACCACCACCGCCCTCAACCTGCTGCAAAGCTATGACTGGCCAGGCAATGTGCGCGAGCTGGAAAACACCATGGAGCGCGCCGTGCTGCTGTCGGACAACAATATGATTCACGCCAACCAGTTGCCCGCGGCACTGCAGCGTCTGGCACCAGAGCCGCTACCGCCGGCCGCCGAAACCCGCATCAACGCCATGGAGGCCAAGATCTCGGAGGTGGAATACCAGCTGATTGTCGATGCACTGACCCGCTATGCCGGCAATGTCAGCGCGGCGGCGGCCCATCTGGGAATGACCCGCCGCCTGCTTGGCCTGCGCATGGCCAAATACCAGTTGAGTTACAAGAGTTTCCGCAGTCGCGGCGCCGCGGCAGACCCCGCAGCCACCGCGGGATAAGCCGCCGCCGTTGCGCCGGCATCCGGTTAGACCGGATCGATATGCGTCATCATATTCAGCACATCATGCTTGGCCAGCACGCGGTTGCGCGCTTCGAGCACGATATCGTGCCCTTCACGCACCGAGAGTTGCCCGTCGACTTCGACATGCACATCTACCAGCACCAGATCGCCCATCTTGCGGGTCTTGAAATCATGGAGGCCGCGCACCCCTGGCGCCTGCATGATGGTCTGCTTGATCGCGGTTTCAGTCTCCAGATCGGCGGCTCTGTCCATCAGATCATGCAACGCATCCAGCCCGAAACTGCCGCCCATCTTGCAGATCATGATGCCGACGATGATCGCCGCCACCGGATCGAGCAGTTTGTAGCCACACAGATTGCCGACGATCCCCGCCGCGACCACCAGGGATGAGGCCGCATCCGAGCGCGCATGCCAGGCATTGGCCGCCAACATGCTGGATTTAACCCGTTTAGCCACCGCCAGCATGTAACGGAACAGCGTCTCTTTGGCCACCAGCGCAATCAGCGCCACCCACAACGCGCTCATATGTACCGCTGGGATCGCTTCCGGATCATGGATCTTGTGAATCGCCGACAGCAGCATGCCGATACCCACCACCAGCAGCAGCGCCCCCAAAATCAGCGAGGCGGCATTTTCGTAGCGGTAATGGCCATAAGGGTGGTCTTCATCCGGTGCCGCCTGGCTTTTATGGTTGGCAATCAGCACCACAAAATCGGCCACCAGATCGGACAGCGAATGGATACCATCAGCCACCAACCCCTGCGAGCCAGCCAGCAAGCCGGTCAGGATCTGTCCCGTACTCAGGAACGCATTCACCACCACGCTGACCAAGGTACTCTTGCGTGCGGCGTTGGCCTTTTCGCCTAATTGTTCATCATGCTCGTCAAATAAAGGTTCTTGCTGTGTTTGCATATTATTCTCATCCATAAGGCATCTATTTATTTTACGGGAGCACTGAGGGTTAAGCACGCATTTCATTACATGGGAATGTATTGAAAATAAAAGTGATTCTTAATATTCCACGCCGTGCGATTAGCAATATAGTGATGATAATTATTCTATTTCTCCAATACCTATTTTCACCTATTTCCCAGCAGGCATTTATCCGACAACAACCGGCACGGTAAGTCGTTGTTAAATCAACGGCTACACCATCCAGCGCCGTCAAGCGCCTAGCGCGTGATGCGATAGAGAAAAATGGGAAACAGCTTCCATTTTTTTATGCCGGCTTTGTTAAACTCGCCCTCCTCCCGTGCCATGGATGAACACTGGAATGCATCAGGAACGGCTGCTGGATGCGGCACACTTTATTGAAAACAACCTGTTCGAGGATATTCGGGCGGCGGATATCGCCAGCCAGATCTGTCTCTCCGAGCGTAGTCTGCAGCGTCATTTCACGCAACATGTGGGCGAGAGCCTGGCCAGCTTCGTGCGGGGACGCCGGTTGACCCGTGCCGCCGAACGGCTACATCAGGGGGCGCCGGATATTCTGGCGTTGGCGCTGGATTGCCAGTTCAGTAGCCATGAGGCATTTACCCGCGCCTTCCAGCAGCAATTCTTTATGACGCCGAGTGCCTTTCGCCAACATGGTCAGCTGTCACACAGCTACTGTCGACCCGTGCTCGACGAGCCGGCCCTGCTCGCGCTGCAGCGACAATGGCAACATCCGCCACAGCTGACCTACCATGCCGCACAAGCCATGTGGGGCTGGTGGCATCCACTGGGCGACCAGCCAGCCGCCACCCTGCACCTGCCGCAGTATGTGCAGCAGATAAGCCAGACTTGGCGCGATCGCCTGCCCGCAACCGCCCCGCAAGTACTGATGTGTAAACAACCAGGGCCACACGGGCTGGAAACCGGTCTACTGCTGGCCTGCCCGGCGCTATCCGGCCGTTGCCCGCCGGAGATGTTGACCTTCAGCCGGCCCGCCGGTTGGCGCGCCACCTTTACCCTGCATGGCCCGGCACAGCTGTTACCGGTATTCCTGTACCACTGTTATGCCCAATGGCTGTTCTTTCAGGGCTGGCATCATGCCGATGCGCCCATCGAGCTCTGCTTTCCGGACGCCCGGCAGCCCTATTTTCAGCTCTGCCTGCCGGTCAACCCGCATCCGCTTGACCATTACCGGCTGTGGTAATGCCGCGCCGCCTGTAACATCGCCCTATGCCTGCCGATTGGCAGGATTTATCAAGTTTGCCGCCAGGCGACCCGTTAACGTACCCAACACCAGTCAAACAAGGAGTTTTGTATGTTACGACGTCTTGCTGCGCTCGGCCTGCTAGCGCTGATCAGTCTATGTAGTCAGGCCGCGACCCCGTTAACCGGCACCCGCTGGATAGGCCAGTGGGGGGACGGGATCCGCGATGCCCTGACCCTGCACGAGCAGGGCGCGAAACAGATGGGGGTCCATTACTGGCGCAAGTTGGGGCCGGATAACCAGCACGCCGACATCGAGTTCGATGCGATGGCCGATATCGAGCACACCGCACCGCTCACCCTGTTCTGGAAAATTAACGGTGACCCACAACAAGGCAGCATGCGGCTGACGTATGATGCCACTACGCAAGCCGTGACCCTGCAATATATGAGTGCACATGAAGGCGGCAGCATGCGTCTGCATCCAGCCGATACCCCGCATCCAGTCGAAGCCTGTACCCGACCCGCATCGGGTACCCATCCGGTTACCTTTACCCTGCATGCACCCACCGCTAAAACCGTCTATCTGGCCGGCGAGATGAATGACTGGCAACAGGACACCCTGCCGATGCAGCGTGATGCGCAAGGCAACTGGCAGTTGACTGTGCATCTGACCGACGGCGATTGGGCTTACAAGTTCATTCAGGATGGACAATGGGTGGCCGACCCGCAGAACCCGGCACATCAATCTGATGGCCATGGCGGTTTCAACTCGGTACGCCATCTCGGCAAACCCGACCGGTTGTATCAACCGCATCAACCGGCGTCGGCCCGGGGCAGCCTGACCGATCAGCCGTTGACCAGTCGCTATGTCGGTGCCACCCATCTGCTGATCTATCGTCCGGCCGGCGTACCGGCAGACCGGCCTCTCCCCTGGGTCCTGCTGCTGCACGGCTACGGAATGAACCGCCACCAATGGGTGGAGGATGGCCAGCTCCCCAATCTGCTGGACAACCTGATTGCGCAACAGCAGTTGCCACCGATGGCAGTGGTGATGGTTGAAGGTGGCACCGGCTATTATCGCGGCAACACCGAGCGCTACCTGATGGAGGAGCTACTGCCGCAGGCGGCCCGCTGGCAATTGAGCACCGACCCGCGACAGCGAGCGGTGATGGGCATGTCGATGGGCGGTTTTGGCGCCTTCTATCTGGCCTATCGCCATCCGCAAGACTTTGCGACCAGCATTGCCCTCTCCGGCTACTTTGATATGACCAAGTTTGCCCAGTGGCAACCGGCTGCGGCCCGCAAGATGCACGCACCGGTGCTCTATTGCGGCGAACAGGACCATATCAGTACCAGTAGCAACCTGGCGCTGCAGCAGAGCCTGCAACAGGCGGGTATCGAGATCCCCTTCCTGTTCGCCGCAGGCGGTCACACCTGGCACTACTGGCAATCGGTGATGCCGGATGCCCTGCGGCGGATTGGCGCGACGTTCCAATCTGCAGGCTAACCGCCCCCGACATCCTTGCACGCGGCCGGTCTCACCACACGACCGCGTGCCCGGCCCCAATATTCGGCATATCATGACCACTTCTGCGCGGTCTTTGCGTACCATCGCGACGCAACGCCAGCCCCCGTATCAACCCAAGGAACCCGCATGTCATCCGACCTTTTCATCCGTCGTTATCTGCCTGGCGAGGAAGCAGCCCTGTGGCAGCTGAAATTCGCCACCATTCGCCAGATCAACTGC
>JAYROM010000067.1:0-29351 GCA_041911695.1 Aeromonadaceae bacterium | reverse complement strand
TTTGCCAGTATGGAGCCAGATAAGTTGCCTGAACCAGCTCGCGGGGTGACGCGAGCAAGGGGCGCATAGATTGCTGCATACATATTATTTGTTTCATTGTTTTCAGCCCGAATATTTACTTTGTCTGTACTGTCAGAATAAATTGAGAATGGTGCCACACCATTATTACTTGCAGCACCCAACGCAGTACCATCCGTTGCCGTTATGTTTACATCATTCATGTCAATCACTTTCCCCGTGCCACCAGTGACTTGCTTGAAAGTGAGACTTTTACCTTTAGCAATTCGAATGGATAAATTAGTAAGAACGATTTCTCCCGTAACATACACCACTGTATTATCCAAAACTGTAATGATTTTCCTGTTGTCGGCACTCTCACCGGCAAGGGACATTTTACTATAAACAGCATTATTCGTTAAACCACTACCAAAATTAGCATTGTTTAGCTCGCCTGATGTAGAGTTCGGTAATGTCCCAAGCTGATTTTTCAACCAAGTGTTGCTAGCAACATTTTGTTGACAGATATTAGTCAGTTCGCCAGGATCCGGCATCGTCGGTGCAACATTTTTTGCCCGACTCGTGGCATTATAGGTCACACCACCTAATGCCTTACCGTTACCGTTATCCGTTGAAATACTCGATGAGTCTACCGATAAAGAGCCTTTAATTGTACCTTTGATATCAGCGGTTGAAGCTGATGCATTACCTCCAATAGTGGTATTGTTTCCTGACATTGTGAGCTCACCATTAGAGGTGACGCTACCAGATATTTCAGTGTTCCCATTCATTCTTACGCTGTTTGCCGATACATTGCCACTCACAACAGTACCTGAGTTAGCAATAAACTCCCCACCAGCATGCACAGCCCCCCCCACAGTGTTGTTTCCATTAAGTGTTACTTCATTTTTTGCGGAGACATTACCGCCTATAGTAGTATTGCCATTTAAAATGACTTTCCCATTAGCAACTACGTTACCAGAAACAATTGATCCATTGCCTTTTGTCGTGACATAACCATTGTAGGCTGTAAAATCACCATTAATGACTGATAATCCAAGCGGGATACGACTGGGTTCACCTTGCACATTTTCGGAGTTTCCGTTCACCAGAGCGACAAATGCATTATTTGCGCGGTTGCTGTTGGAGTCGTAGCCCCCTTTGCTAGAGTCATAGCTGTCGATGAACCCCCCTCCGTTGATAATTATATCATTACAACCAATCACGCCAGTGGCATTCCCGGCGCTGCCGGAGTTCAACAAAAATGTGGTGCGCAAATAGGCGATAGCATTCTGGTATTGCCCTTTACTCAGAAAGGTGAGTTTTTTGTCTGAAGCACTATAGAAAACATTCGAGATACTATAATTGTCCGGTGTCCCCTTCTGGCTTACAAGCCCTGTATTAGCATCCGTTATTCTAGTCAGTTCAAAACTGACGCTCTTCATATACAGGATCGCATCCGAAACACCATGGCTAGCAGCAAGACTGGCATTGAGTGTCTTTTGCTGATTACCGCTCATTCGTTCCAAAAGATGGTTTTGTCGTAACGAAACAAAAACGACCAAGCTTGCAACGAGAGACAAAACCAGCACGGTGACGAGCACATAACCAGATTGACGAGGGGATAATGGGGGGATCATGTATCACTCCTATCAGTTCAAGCGCCCGCGCGTGACTGGATATATTTTTGCCACATAGAAAAAACCAACGTGACACCATTATTGTATGATGAAGGTAAATTTGTAGGCTTAACGACAACAGTGACAATATTTGGACTACCCGCACTAACACTAAACCAGAGATCTTGTATATCTAAAGCAACCACAATATTCTGGTTAACAATACCATCATTGCATTTCAATTGGCCATTCTCAAAAACAAAGGTGTCAACATTGTTGTTAGTGCGAATGTTTCCAAGACAACTTGAAACCCTATCTGCGTCCTGAATATTTCCATAGGTGACCTGCATACTTTTCCCGTTGTTCAATACGGAAACAGTGCTTGCCTGCCTCACCGCACGGCCGACTATCATACTGACAGCTTGTAACGATTCCTGGGCGGCCCCTAACTGGCTGGCTATCAGACTGGTTGTATGCAGGGTTGAATAAAATGAGGCGGTACCCATCACTAGGACCAGACCGAGCAATACGGCCACCATCAACTCAATCAGGCTGAAACCGGCCTGTCTCTTTAACATGCAACGAGACAATTGGCACTCCTAATTACAAATATCCGGGAATACGGGATTTATCGTCACGCTATTACCCGTAGTCAGACGGGTATCCTGCCACGACAGAGTGAATATCATGTTGTCAGCATACTGCAGTGGTATGGATGCCCTGCCCCCTGCAGGCAAACCGGCTTTCCAATTGTTCACCGTTTGTTGATACACCGTAGCTTGACTTCGGTTGTTACATAGATTGGCACGAATTTGCTCGGTCAGATTGTTCAACCTGGTGGTTGCAATCGCATAGTCCAGACTACTTTGCGCCCCTTGGACTGCACGAACCTCCAACTGAGCTAGACCCAATAGGGCAACCGCTGCGACCAGCATAGCGATAAGCACCTCAAGCAAAGCAAAGCCTTGCGAAGTGGCTCTTGTTTCTGATCGCATCAGCATCCTCCGTCTGCCAGGTAGCTTTGCCCGCTAACCAGTAAATTCAGACACATTGAGGAGCCAGGTGCCGAAAGGGTAAATCGGGTCGGCCCTTGTGCACCGGAGACACTGGTTTTCAACGCGCCGGTACCTGCTATCCGCACCGGTTTGCGAATGTCCGGCGTCACCCCGATCCCTGACGGCAGCGCACCCGAACGCCATACTATCTCCTGACTACCATCAAGCTTGGTTATCATCACCACCCAACCACTGTTCCAGTCACTGCCCGACACCGGTTGCAATATTGTCGTAGCAGAGGATTTGACCGCTTCAGTACGCGCCATCCGGTAACCGGTCTGCAACAGATCAGCTGTTGATGACAGACGGCTAGCCGATACCAACGCGGTCCATGCCGGCGTAGCTATCGAGATCAGAATCAGGGCGACCGCCAGCGTCACTAACAATTCGAGCAGGGTGAACCCCCTCAATTGCGGTGCAACGCATCGTGTCCTAGTACTCGATATCGCGTTTTTCACTGCCAGCACTCGCTTGGCGTTTTGCTGCCGGTATAGTCCAGAGTCAAGGTGCCACAACTGTCTTTGGACTGTGCACCAACCGGTGTTGCGACCAGGGTGTAGATACTGGTGCTTGAAGATGCGCCTAACGAAAATGAGTATTGTGTAGGGAGTTCCGCAGTAGGTAGTGCGGTTGGATACACGCCCTGACGGGCATGATTACGCTCCATCAACTGGGCCAATGTCTCCATACCCATCTGTGCCTGGTTGCGGTAACTGCTACGGACATAACTTTGATATGCCGGCAACGCCACCGAAGCAATGATGGCAACAATCGCCACAACAATGATTAACTCGATCAGCGTAAAACCGTAATCCGATCGATTAGAACGCGCTTCAACCTTGAACACAACGCCATCCAATTAACTTAATACCAATCATAAAATTTGCTAGAACACGGAATGTGTTCGCTCTTCTCCGACAGCCTATTCCTATTATGGCAACGGACCGATATAGGAAATACCAAAGCATGAACATGTTCACAGTATTTCCGTATGAAACCTTTTTCATGGGGCTATTTCCCAGTCTATCTAGTACGACCAGTACTCAAGCAGTACCTATTCCATCAGAGATGGTGATTTTTTGCACGAAAAATTGTCCATTGGTTTCAGTAACGTTCAACCTTCATCACTCGATGGCATAGTGTCCGGCAATCTTGGGCCATGCCAGGACGGATAATTTACTTGCACACAACCTGACATTTCATGCATCAATACAGCATAAAAATCAGCATTTTTTTCTCTTTTTGAAAAAAATTATTCATCGATATCACTTTGCGACAAAATTCTGCATATCTCCCGCAATGCCGACTGTTGTCCCACTTTTGTGCCTTACATTGCAATTTATGCAGTTTCTTTTGCCATATAAATAGAAAAACTCACGGTAAAAACCTGCAAAAACCGCCCTAAGAGCCCCCGCCAATCCACCGCTGACGACAAGGGATATTGCATGAGCTGCGCGATGCCCGATAATGCGCGCGTTTGCATTATTCCTCCCTCCCGCCATGCCGCGAGGAGATTGAACTGACCCAGGGCCATGGCCCTTTTGTGAGGTGTTTGGACAAGATGAACAGCCACTCTGTTTCGGGAATGGATTATCGCGACTTGGTCGCCGAATTTGGCTCGCCGCTGCTGGTACTGGACCAGGCGGCTGTCCGTCAGCAATATCGTGCCCTGTCCGCGGCACTGCCTGGTGTGACCCTGCATTACGCCCTCAAACCGCTGCCGCATATGGGTGTGGTCGAGGTGCTGAAAGCCGAAGGGGCTAGTTTTGATCTGGCCACCAATGGTGAAGTCGACTTGATGCGTGATGCCGGTATCGACCCGACCACCTGTATTCATACCCACCCGATCAAGCGTGATGGCGACATTCGTCATGCGCTTGATTATGGCTGCAATATCTTTGTCTTTGATAACCCGACCGAACTGAAGAAGTTCCTGCCTTATCGCGATAGCGCCCGTTTGCTGCTGCGCGTCAGTTTCCCGAATCCGGAAACCAAGGTAGACCTGTCGAAAAAGTTTGGTTGCCGTCCGGAAATGGTGCTGCCGATGCTGCGCCAGGCGCGCGCCATGGAGATCCCGGTGATCGGTCTCTCCTTCCATGTTGGTTCACAAGTACCGAATGCCCGCCGTCACGTTGAAGCCATCAATGCCTGTAACGATCTGCTGCGCCAGGCGGCAGCCGAAGGGTTGGGGTTGGAAGTACTGGATATCGGTGGTGGTTTCCCGGTCGACTACCAGAACGAGGCACCGCTGGATATCGATGCCTTCTGCGCGCCGATCCGCGCCGCATTGACCCAGACGCCGGAACACATCCGCCTGTTGGCCGAGCCAGGCCGCTTTATCTCTGCCCCGGCGATGACGTCCATCTCCAGCGTGATGGGCAAGGCCGAGCGCTTTGATGTGCCTTGGTACTATCTGGATGATGGCCTGTATGGCAGCTACAGCGGTCAGCTGTTCGACCATATCGATTACCCGAAGAGCGCACCGTATGCGCGAGGCCCGCTACACACCTCGGTGCTGGCCGGCCCGACCTGCGACAGCATCGATGTGATTGCCGAACACATCGCCCTGCCGGAGCTGGAGGTGGGCGATCTGATCGTGGGCCGTATGATGGGTGCCTACACCTGGGCCTCAGCCACCGAGTTCAACTTCTTCCGCAAAGCCAATATCGTGGTGATCGACAGCGATGTTGCCGCCCTGCAGGCGGTGGCCTGACCTCACCGCGTCAGGATCAGAAAGCAAACAGGGCGCTCGCGAGCGCCCTGTTTTTTTTGCCGTGTGGCCCATGAATGATGGCGAGGTATCACCCCTCGACAGCCACCGACAGGTCATGTTTGGCTGCCAAGGCCGCATCGTGATTCAGCACCGGACGCGCATACATCGCCCGCACCGTATCCCGCCATTCAGCGGGCATCGTTTGCAAACGCGCCTCGAAGGCCGCTCGTTCGGCTGAGGTCACCTCATCGCCACGACCGGCCGCCACCAGATTGTTCGGGAACAGTCGATACAGGGTATGGATCTCCTGATCAATGCGTGCCGCCAAGGCTTCCGGCGTATCAAACGCCTCCTGCAGTGGTTGACCGAGGCTGACATGCACCCGCCCCTTCTGCCCCACAATCCCGGCCACAATGCTGTCGATGTCTTCGAATTCACCCTTTTCATAGCTACCAGACTGCGCACGCTCGACCAGCTCCCGCGCCTTGGCCTGATCGCCTGGATCCAGCTCATAGGAGATGGCGACCGGCACGATATTCAGTTGGCGCATATGGTCGGCAAAGGCGATTTTTTGCTGTTTGCCTGCCATGTGGAACATCTTCAGGATCGCCGGATCCGTGCGATCATCCCCATCCTTGGCTCGCCCCTCTTTCTGGGCAATCCAGATCGAGTGACCTTCCTGCAGCGAGTGACCAATATAGGCCGACAGTTCGCTGAAAGCCTTAAGCATCTCGCGCGGCCCCTTGGCCGAACGCTTGACGATAAAGCTCTTGTTCAGACGCATCAGTTCGGTCGCGCACGGCTTGCGCAGCAAGTTATCACCGATAGCAATGCGCACGGTTTCCAGTCCGCATTTGTACAGGCCCCAGTTCACGAACGCCGGGTCCATGGCGATATCGCGATGGTTGGAGATAAACAGATAACCCTTGCCGGACTCCAGCTGCTCCAGCCCGGAGTAGGTCACCCCCGCGGTGGTGGAGGCAATCATCTGCGTCATAAAATGGGCCACTTCGTTCTGTACATCGCGTACCGTGCTCACCTTGGCCCAGCGCTTGTGCAGCGCTTGACGGATCAACGGACGCAGCAGCCAATAGCCCCAGCGATAGAGACGCGGAAAACGGAAATGGGCAATCGCCGCCAGCAACTCTTCATCATTAATCAGGCGTTCGATCGCCGCCGGGACTTCATCGTCGTGGTAGGGACGGATCTCGGCAAACGGATCCGCCGTATGTACAGGTTCGGTCATGCTTCTATTCTTAGATGGCAAATGCGTGAGGCAACAGACGCACCAGAGGGCCTTCAATAAACCAATGCGGCACCAGCGTCTGAGCGAAAAACTGGCGCAAATTCTACACGCATTTAGCGCAAACTCTAGCGCAGCGGCATGTAAAACCGCAGTAACCGCCAGCTAAAGCCAAACCATGCCGACACACGCTGCGGTCAGCAACCCCATCAACAGATTGAAACGGCGCCAGCCGATCGGCGTATGAATCCATCGCCGCACCTGGGCACCGAACAACACCCAGAATGCGCCGGTCAGCAAGCCCATCAGAAAAAAGGTCAGCAACACCACCAACGCAGAGTGCCAGTAGCGATCATTGGCCAAGGTAAATCCACCAATGGCTGACAATGCCATAAACCACCCCTTGGGATTGAGCAGTTGCAAGAAGGCCGCTTGATACCAGCGCGGCATCTCACTGACTTGACGTTCACCGGGCGCCCCAGCTTGCGACAGCTTCCACGCCAGCCAGATCAGATACAGGCTGCCAATCACCCGCAAGGCATCATGCAGTACCGGCAACGAGGCAAACAAGGCCCCCAAGCCCAACGCCGTCGCCAAAATCATCAGATTCAAGCCGCTGACCACCGACACCAGCATCGGCATGCTGGCGCGAAATCCGAGATTGGCCCCGGCCGCGGTCAACAACATATTATTCGGGCCCGGCGTCCCGCACGTGATCAAAGCAAAGCCTAACAGGGGCAAAAACCAGCTCATCGCCATCTACGACTCCTTTCGAGTTTATCGGCCCATCCGGGCCATCCTATGATGTCGGATACTAACATAACCCGATCCGGTGCCGAGGCAATTAACTCAGTGCCACAACAACAGCACGCAGGCCGCCGTGGCTATCCCCATCCAGCGATTAAACAGACACCAGGCACGCGGCGTGGATAACCAGCGACCCACCTCGGCGCCAAAGCGAGCCCAAATCAGACAACTGAGGGCACAGACCAGTGAATAGATCACCACCATGCCACCGACCGAGGGCCAATAGGCCTTGCCAACCAGGCTAAAACTGCCCACCGCCGAGATGGCCATCAGCCAAGCCTTGGGGTTACAAAACTGGAAGGCGATCGCCTGGAATGGCCCCCATGGCCGCTCCGCTGATGAGGCATCACCGCTGTTCAACACCAACGGCGGTGCACTGGCAATCTTCCAGCCCAACCATAACAGATAGGCGGAGCCGAGTAGCTTGAGCACCCACTGCAGCGCCGGCCAACCATAAAACAGCGCATTCAGACCAGTGGCCATGATCAACAACAAAACCCCCAGACCGGCGGTAATACCGAAGACATGCGGCACACTTCGCCGCACACCAAACCGGGCGCCCGACTGCGTCAACAAGACATTATTCGGCCCTGGCGTCATACAACTGATGATGGCAAAACTGAGCAACGGCAACAGCCATTCCGTGTTCATCTTCTCTCTCCTGATTGCCGCAAATTGTATTAATACAATTTAGGTTTGATACGCTATAAATGGTTGGTTGTCGCGACATTGTCACGGTAATATGGCCGAAATTGGTCTGCAATCATTATATTGTCATGCATACAATCTGGACACCTACCCTGTCGGGCCAAGGCCCGCTCTATCGTCGTCTGCTTGAGGCCCTGCGACAGGCCATTCAGTCCGGCGAGCTCCCGGCCGGCACCCGCTTGCCAACTCACCGAGCCCTCGCGGATCGCCTGGGCATCACCCCGGGTACGGTCACTCGTGCCTACCATGAAGCCGAGCAGTGTGGCTTGCTGCGCGCGCGGATTGGTGACGGCACCTATGTGCGCAGTACCGAAGAGGAGAGCCAGGCCCCCGCCTGGGTGATGCGGCAACCGACCGCCGGGCGCATCGAGCTATGGCAAAACCTGCCGGTGGGGATGGATCGCAGTGAGGCATTCAATGCTGCCATCGCCCCGCTTTTGCAGGATCCGGCTCGCATCAATGCGCTGATGGAGTACAGCCCGGCCGAGGGTAATCCCGGCCATCGCGCCTGTACCGCCGAGTGGTTGCAACAACATGGCGTCGCCGCCCATCCGGATCGCTTGCTATTTACCTATGGCGCGCAAAACGGCCTGTTGCTCGCCCTGCTGGCGCTGGGCCTGGCAGGCCAACCCCTGCTATGCGAAGGGCTGACCTATCCTGGGCTGATCTCGCTGGCCAATAGCCTGAAGATCCCACTACGTGGATTGGCAATGGATGAGCAGGGTCTGCAGCCCGAAGCGCTGGAGCAAGCCTGCCAACAGGGCCACTTTCGCGCCCTATATCTGATCCCGACGTTGCATAACCCGACCACGGTGACCATGCCACTGGCCCGTCGCGAGGCGATCCTGGCGATCTGTGCCCGCTACCAGCTGTGGGTAATCGAAGATGATGTGCATGGCCGACTGGCGGTTAACCCGCCGCCACCGTTGGTCAATCTGGCCCCCGAGCGGGTGATCTGCGTGGGCAGCCTGTCCAAGGGCAGCAGTGCCGGTCTGCGTCTGGGCTACTTGTTACTGCCAGCGGCCCTCTATCGCGCGGCGACCCAGGCGATTGTCGCCAGCAGTTGGATGATCAGCCCCTTGCTGGTCGAGATCGGCTGCCGCTGGATGGCGGACGGCCAGGCCAACCGACTACTGCAACAACAGCAAACCCTGCTGTTGCAACGTGGCGCCTGCGCGCAACAGATCATGCACGGACTGGATCTGGTCTGGCAAAGCGGTAGCATGCACGCATGGTTGCGCCTGCCCGAGCCGTGGCGTGCTGCAGCTCTGGTGGCGGCGGCCGAGCAGCAGGGCATTGGTCTCGCCGGCGCAGAATTGTTTGCCGCCGGTCATTTTGCTGCCCCCCAAGCCGTGCGCCTGTCACTTAGCCATCCGCAAGACGATGCAGCACTGCGCCAGGCCCTGCAGACGGTCCGCGCCCTACTGGAAAGCGGACAATCTTGCGCCCCGCTGATCTAACGGGCAGCGAGGCCCCCCCCATCAACCCCAAGCAGTACAAACAAGGAGTGGCGCAATGTTAATTCCGTGGCAAGCCCTGGCAACGGAGACCCTGACCAATGTCATCGAGTCTTTCGTCTTGCGTGAAGGCACCGATTACGGTGAGCAGGAGGTCCCCCTTGCGGTCAAGGTCGAACAGATCCGCCAAGGGCTGGAAAACGGCGAGTGGGTGCTGGTATTCAGTGAACTCCATGAAACCGTGACCATTTTACCCGCCGCACAATTTCGTGATGGCGACGAAGAACAAGCCGACTGAGCGTAGCATAGCCTGTAGCCCATCCGCTGTGATGAACCACCATGGGGCAATTTCGACTCATTCGATCCTGATCTTCACCTGAAAGCCATTTCATGGCCTCATGTGAGTGATCATGATCACAAGCTCGATGCGAGTCTGAAAGCGGTCAACTTAGCCCCTTCTGTTTGTCGGTCAGCCTGCGTATGATGGGATTCGTGTCTGAAACGCCGTCCCGCGATTTGCGGCACGACAGGGGACACATGGAGCCAAAAACTTCATGTGCTGTGATGAGGGCATCGGACACCACCCTCGGCGGAAACCGGACTCTGGGAAGACGACAACAAGAGCCGGCACATGACAATAAAGACAGACAACCGTGCGCGACGCGGTTGATGCTAGCAAATAGGACTCATCTAATGGTTATTGGCAAACCTCAATCCGATCCTACTCAGGAATGGTTCCTTTCGCATTGCCACATTCACAAGTATCCGGCCAAGAGCACGCTGATCCATGCGGGCGAAAAGGCGGAAACCTTGTATTTCATCGTCAAGGGTTCGGTGGCCGTGCTGATCAAGGATGAGGAAGGTAAGGAAATGATCCTGTCCTACCTGAATCAGGGCGACTTCATCGGTGAGTTGGGTCTGTTTGATGACAGCGAGAACCCGACGCGCACCGCTTGGGTACGTGCCAAGGGCCCGTGCGAAGTGGCTGAAATTTCTTATAAGAAGTTCCGTCAGCTGATCCAGGTCAATCCGGAAATCTTGGTTCGTCTCTCTTCCCAGATGGCCCGCCGTCTGCAGTCTACCAGCCAGAAGGTTGGCAACCTGGCGTTCCTCGACGTGACCGGCCGTATCGCGCAGACCCTGCTCAACCTGGCACGTCAACCTGATGCCATGACCCATCCGGATGGTATGCAGATCAAGATCACTCGTCAGGAGATCGGTCAGATCGTCGGTTGCTCACGCGAAACCGTGGGCCGCATCCTGAAGATGCTGGAAGATCAAAACCTGATCTCGGCACACGGCAAGACCATTGTGGTCTTCGGTACCCGCTAATCGCGGTCGCTGCGCACCACTCCAAGCCCGCTTCGGCGGGCTTTTGTTTACTCGACACCCTCGCTCACCCTCCCTGCCTGCCACGAAACATGCCATAGTGATGGCTAACTGGTGCTCGCCCTGTCGCATGGATGCAGTGGCATCCAGACTCGCGCCCCAGCCGTGACCCTCGCCACAAGACAGGGACAACCTCGAGTACCCCTGCCGTGATCCGGTTATGATGACAAAAAAAGGATCGGACCATGAATATCAGTCGTTATGATTTGAATTTGTTGATTTATCTGGACGTCTTGCTGCGCGAACACTCGGTGACCCGCGCCGCCGCCCAGCTTGGCCTGACCCAACCGGCAATGAGCAATGGGCTCAAACGCCTGCGCGACATGTTTAATGATCCCCTGCTGGTGCGCACCCAGCAGGGCATGCAGCCAACGCCGCGCGCTCGGGAGTTGCAACCGGTGATCCGCCAGATGCTGTTGCAACTGGAGGAGACGCTCTCCCCTGTCCAATCGTTCGCCCCGGATAACAGCCAGCGCCGCTTCCGCATTATGGCCAGTGATTATGCCGCCTCAACCCTGATCCCTCGCCTGCTGCACCGGATTGCCGATCAAGCCCCGGGAATCACGCTGGATATCATGACACCCAGCGATGTCACCTTTCATGAAATCGAAGAGGGACGCGTTGATCTGGCACTCAACATCTTTGCAGAGCTGCCGGACTCCTTTCACCAGAAGCGTATCTGGCAGGATGAGTTTGTCTGTCTGCTGCATGCCGGCCATCCGCTGCTCGACGACTGGCAGGAGGAGACCTACCTGCAACAAGAACATGTCTGGGTCAGCAAGACCGGTTATGGCGTCGGTGTCGGCATCGAATTGAACGAACTGCAAAAATTGGGCTGGGTGGATCGGGCACTGGCCAATCAGGGGGCGCGCCGTGCCATCCGGGTTTTCACCCGTAATTATCAGGTGGCCATCAATCTGGCGCTGGAGACCAATCTGATTGCCACCATTCCCGCCCGCGCGGCCGGGCTGGCGACGCAGATGCCAGGAGCCGTGTTCCGTCGCCCACCACTGGCCATTCCGCCGATTGAATTGATGATGGTATGGAGCCCGCTTCTGCATCACGACGCCGCACATATCTGGTTACGTCAAGCGCTGTTACAGGCGGCTGAAACGGTGCAGCCCCCACCACTATTGTCACGATAGACTGCGGTCTGTCGCGATAGACTGTTGTCGCGATAGACTGCGCGGCACATCCGCGTGCCAGCTCAAGGCGGTGTCAACAACCGCTGAGCTGGCAAGGTAGCTCACCAAGGTGGGCCAACCAAGGCTCACTCACCGACAACTTGGCCTGGCGACGTAACCAGGCCGCCTGCATCCCGCAGGCGCGGGCGCCGTTGATATCGGCAATCCGGTTATTACCGACCATCAGCACCTCATCTGGCATCACCGTCAAGGCGCGGCAGGCCAACTCATACAATCGCGGATCGGGTTTGGCATAACCCAACGCTGACGACCAGCCGCACCACTCGAACCCGGTCGGCAACCGCGCTTCCACCGCCGGCGCATAGGGCGCAGCCAGATTGGACAGCACAGCCAGACGCAAGCCGCTGGCGCGCAACTGGTGACAGACCGCCGGGACTTCCGGGAACAGTTCGATACTGGCCAACTCAGCTTGCAGATCCTGCTCCAGCACAGCCAGTTCCTCACGGGAGAGCGGCGCCATCGCACGGCGAGCCGCCTGGGAGAGGCTCAGCGATTCAGTCATCACGCCTCGGGTAAACTGTACCGGATCTGGCACCTGACGGGCTAAACGCTCAAACGGTCGGCGCGGCGAGGTCACCTGGCAGAGGGTGCCGAATGCGGCAAACAGGATCACCTTGATGGTCATGATGGCCTCCTGAAAACAGGTAAACCACAAGCTTAGGCAAGTGCATCACGACTGGCAAAACTGACGGGGTAATTCTTGGGCCCGGATCGCGAACCGGGCCCCAAACAGCAGCAAGCAGGATTACGCTTGCTCGTCGTCAAACTGACGGATCAGTACCGAGGTATCACAACGCGACAGGCCGCGCGCCATCAGCGCCTGGTAGGCTTGATCCACCTGCGCGGTCATTGGCAGGCTCAGCCCCAAGCGGGCCGCCTCTTCCAGACAGAAGCCCAGATCCTTGTGCATCCACTCGATGGCAAAGCCGAAATCGAACTTGCCCTCGCCCATGGTCACGGCGCGGTTATCCAGCTGCCAGGATTGGGCGGCACCGCCACCCAGCACCTGGGCCACGGTCGGGATGTCCAGTCCGCTGGCGCGGGCCAGGGTCAGCCCTTCCGAAACCCCCTGCAGGATACCGGCGATACAGATCTGGTTGACCATCTTGCAGCGCTGGCCGGCGCCATGACCACCAACGTGGGTGATGCGCTGACCATAGCAGGCCAGTACCATCTCCGCCCCCATCAGATCCAGCGCCTGACCACCGACCATGATGGTCAGACGGCCGTTTTCCGCCCCGGCTTGGCCACCAGAGACCGGCGCATCGAGGAAATTCACCTCTTTTTCCGCACAACGGGCTGCCAACTCTTCGGCCAGGATCGCCGAGGTGGTGGTGTGGTCGATCAGCGTGGTATTGGCCGCCATCCCTGCCAGCACCCCCTGCTCACCATAGACCACGGCGCGCACGTCATTGTCATTGCCGACACACATCAGCACCAGATCGGCACCGCGCGCCGCCTCGGCCGGGGTCAGTGCCATCCGTCCGCCATGTTGGCCCACCCAGGCTTCGGCCCGCGAACTGGTACGGTTGTAGACGCAGACATCGTGGCCCGCCGCCTGCAAATGACCCGCCATGGGATAGCCCATCACGCCCAGACCGATAAATGCCAGTTTCATCCTCGACTCCTTGAAATCACTGTGCCGCAATGGCAGAAGGCGACCACCATAGATCGGCACTCGCGCCGACTCAAGGGGCCATCATGACAAAGGGCCCGTGAAGGGCCCTGTTCAGTCGTTAATCTTGCCGGGTTTAACCCGTGTTGACGCAAACTCAGCCGGCCGCCACTACTTGAGCAACCGCCTGTTCAAATCGCTGCATCCCCTCTTCGAAGGCCGCACGATCAAGGTTGAGCGCCGGGGCGAAACGTACCACATTGCCTCCCGCCACCAGCACCAGCACGCCCGCCTCAATCCCGGCATCGACAAAGGCCTTGGCCTTGCCCTGCCAGGCGGCGGTCAGCACAGCCCCCATCAGCAGACCCTGGCCCCGTACGCTGTCAAAACAGCCGTACTTGGCATTGATCGCCGCCAGCGCCTCGCGGAACCAACCTTCCCGCTCGCGCACCCCGGCGAGCAGTACCGGATCGTTGATCAGACTAAAGGCGCGATCCGCCACCGCGCAGGCCAACGGGTTACCGCCGAAGGTGGTGCCATGCACGCCCGGACGGAAGACTTGGGCAATCGCCTCACGGGTGATCATTGCGCCAATCGGGATGCCGGCCCCCAGCGCCTTGGCGGTGGTCAGGATATCCGGCTCGATGCCCAGCCCCATATAGGCGAACAGGTTGCCGGTACGGCCCATGCCGGTCTGCACTTCGTCCATGATCAGCAGCGCGTTATGCTGATCGCACAACGCACGGACCTCGCGGGCAAATGCCGGATCCGCCGGAATCACCCCGCCCTCGCCCTGCAGTGGCTCCATCACCACGGCACAGGTGCGATCGGAGATCAGCGCGCGTAGCGCCTCGATATCATTAAACGGCACATGATCGACCGCACCGGGCTTGGGGCCGAAACCGTCGGAATAACTGGCCTGACCGCCGATACTGACGGTAAAGAAGGTACGGCCATGAAACGCCTGCTGGAAGGCAATGATCTGATCCTTGTGCGCACCGTAGGTATCATGCGCATAACGGCGTGCCAGCTTGAATGCCGCTTCGTTAGCCTCAGCGCCGGAATTACAGAAGAAGGCGCGATCGGCAAAGGTCGCCGCGACCATCCGCCGCGCCAGACGCAGTACCGGCTCGTTGGTCATCCAGTTGCTGACATGCCATAACTGGTTAGCCTGGGTGGTCAATGCCTCCACCATCGCCGGGTGGCAATGGCCAAGCGCGTTCACGGCGATCCCGCCGGCCAGGTCGATATACTCGCGGCCCTGCTGATCCCACAAACGCGAACCGGCACCACGTACCGGCACAAACTGCGCCGGGTTGTAAGTCGGCACCATGACTTCATCAAACCAGGCACGGGTTACCTGTTCCATCGACCACTCCTTGGCTTACGCCTGAAATGAAAACTTAATCAAAGTTTTTGCATAATACATCACACTTTCTAGCCAGTACCAGCCCGCAGATAAAAAAATTGCGCTGCGCAACCATCTGGCTGCCAGCGCAATCCCGGTGCCCTTCGCGTCAGCGGGCTGACCGGTTAGTCCACCAAGCCAGCAACCTGCCACTGCAGCGGACGATCCGCCCAATACGGTACCAGCTGATGGCCATCGGCCAAGGTCAGCTGTGCCGGTACGGTCCACGGTTGGCGGACCAGTCGTACACGGCCGGTATTACGCGGCAAGCCGTAAAAATCTGGGCCGAAGTGGCTGGCAAAGCCTTCGAGTTTATCCAGCGCGCCCAGTTGCTCGAAGATCTCGGCATACAAGGGCAGCGCGGCCGGCGCGGAGTAGCAACCAGCACAACCGCAGGCACACTCCTTGCGATCCCGGGTATGCGGCGCGGTGTCGGTACCGAGGAAGAAGCGCGGATGGCCACTCACCGCCATCTCCTGCAACGCCAGCTGATGCGTGCGGCGCTTGAGGACCGGCAGACAGAAGTTGTGCGGACGCACCCCGCCGACCAGCAGATCATTGCGGTTCATCAGCAGATGCTGCGGCGTGATGGTCGCCGCCACCTGTGCGCCGGCATCGCGCACGAACTCGGCCGCCTGACGGGTAGTGATATGTTCCATCACGATTTTCAGTTGCGGGAAGCGGGTCACCAGCGGCTGCAGATGACGCTCGATAAACACTGCCTCGCGATCGAAGATATCAATCTCTACATCAGTCACTTCGCCATGCACCAGCAACGGCATGTTCTGTGCCGCCAACTCGGCGTAGACCGCTTCCAGTCGCGTCGGGTCGGTGACCGCCAGATCGGAGTGGGTGGTTGCCCCAGCCGGGTACAGCTTGACCGCCACCACCCCGGCCGCCTTGGCGGCACGGATCATCTCCGGCGTGGTCTGATCGGTCAGATAGAGGGTCATCAGCGGCTGGAAGGTCATACCGGCCGGCACCTGCGCCTGAATGCGAGCACGGTAGGCCACCGCGGCCGCGGCATCGCGTACCGGCGGCACCAGATTGGGCATCACCACGCCACGGGCAAACACGGCAGCGGTCGCCGGCACCGTCTCGGCGAGCATATCGCCATCGCGCAAATGGATATGCCAGTCATCCGGCCGGGTGATAATCAGTTCGTCAAGCATGAAACCTCCGTGTAGGCAGCTGGGCGAGTGCCTCAGCACTGCCGGACAAAATTGTCGAGCAGGGCCAGCCCCTGCTCGCTGAGAATACTTTCCGGGTGGAACTGTACGCCGGCCAGCGGCCAGTCGCGATGGCACAGTGCCATCATTTCCCCACCGGGGTGCTGGTCATCCGCCAAGGTGCGCGCCGTGACCTGCAGACAGTCCGGCAAGCTGGCTTCGTCGACAATCAATGAATGATAGCGCGTCACCTGTAACGGATCCGGCAAGCCATGAAACATCCCCGTTGCGTCATGATGAATCAGTGAAGTTTTGCCATGCATCACCCTGGCAGCACGCACCACGCGGGCACCAAACGCCTGGGCAATCGCCTGATGCCCGAGACAGACCCCGAGGATCGGCAAACGGCCGGCGAAATGGCGAATCGCCGCCATCGAGATCCCGGCCTGATCCGGGTTACCCGGCCCCGGGGAGATCACCAGTTGATCCGGAGCCAGCGCCTCGATCCCGTCCAGGGTGATCGCATCATGGCGACGCACCTCGACCCGCTGGCCCAGGGCACCGAAATACTGGACCAGATTCCAGGTAAAGGAGTCGTAATTGTCGATCAGCAGAATCATGGCTTACATACCGCGTACACATCATCCGCTCGCAGCTCGCGCCGGTCACGGCAGCGGACAGCCCGTAACCGGCGCGCATCTTCTCATGAAACGGCCGGCGCATAAACCGCACGGGAGAGCCTGCGCGGTTCTCCGCCAGACGGTAATGAACAAGGCTGGCGTCTTTCGCAAAAAAAAACCAGCCCGCAGGCTGGCTACACAACAAAGGAAAGGAAAGTTGCAAACGGACTAACAATTTCAGCGAGAGCCATCGTATCGATAAATTCGTAACGTTACGAGAGGTAACCACACAAAGCATGAACTGCCTCACAAAGCACTTTCCGCCCGCAACATATCGATAAAACCCCCGTCTTTACGCCATTTATTTATCTTGAAAACGCTGTCTTGACAATGTGAGCCATCACACAAGGCTGATATGTCACGGTATGACATAACGCTCATTTCGAAACGTTACGATGAATAAAATGGAGACGCGAAACCACAGTGCCGGTACCTGTCCGGCACATGGCGACCTACCGTAGCAACAGGATTGCTACAGCCGTTCTCACTCAATGGATCCGGAACATGCGACCCAATCTCTATTTCCTATTATGCAGTCTCGCCGGCCTGACCGCCTGCGGCGGGACACAGAACGACACCTCGGCCACCCCGGCAGACAGTGGCAACACCAACGATACCAGCGCCGAGCTGGTCGTGAAGGCGGCGGCACTCTACTCCCCCGCCGGCCATCTCTTCATTCCTCGCGGCATCAACCTGCAATATGGCGACCATCCCGCAGCCGCGCTGCCGGCCATCGCCGAGCTGGCCGCCGCCGGCGCCAATATCGTGCGCCTGCAACTGCGCCGCGATACCCCGGCCGCAGACCTGAAACTGGCCCTGGATGCCATTGTCAGTCAGGGCATGGTGGCCATGCCGATGTACTGGGAAGAGGATATTACCTGCCAGTCCTCGGCCAGCGCGCTCAAGACAGCGGTCACCGCTCTCTGGCTCGCACGCTGGAAAAGCACGCTCCTCGACCCGGCGTATCGCGGCAAAATACTGGTCAATATCGCGAACGAGTGGGGAAGCAGCCAGGACTGGTCCAGCTATATCCGTACCTATCGCCAGGTGATCGGCCAGTTCCGCCAGGCCGGCTTCAACATGCCGCTGGTTATCGATGCGGCAGATTGCGGGCAAAATCCCGACACCTTCCTGCAAGGTCGGGCCAGCACCCTGCAGCAAGCGGATGCCGCCAATAACCTGCTGTTTTCATTGCATCCCTACCATGATCGCTGGAACAGCACGCTCAAGATCGAGGCTATTCTGAACCAGTATCAGCAGCAGGCCATTCCGCTGATCCTCGGCGAGTTCGGGGATAACGAATTCCAGGCTGACGGCGGGCACAATGTGGATCATCTGGCCTTGATGGCCAGCGCGCGGCGCCGGCAGCTAGGCTGGATCGCCTGGTCCTGGCATGGCAACGGCAGCGGGTACGAGGTGCTGGATATGTCGAGCCAGTATGAGCCCGCCAGCTTGAGCCGGCGCGGACTCGATATTGTCTACGGCAATGACGGGCTGCAGCAGACCGCACAGCCACTACAGTAATCCGTCATTTACCTGCAGGGGGCCCGCCAGGGCGACGGGCCCCCTCTCTCCTCTACCATGCCTGATCACAGGCCGCAGATCTGCCGGTAGGGAGCCAGCACCGTCGCCAGCGAGGAGAGCGGGAAACGGGTGCGCCAGACCTGCTGGCCGCCATCGGCAAACACATCCAGATAACTGGCGGCCTGCAGGTTGCCGAGAAGCGGCGCGACCGGTAGCGGATAACCGGTCGTATCCGCTGGCGCATTCATCCGTGCAGCCACCCGTTCGCGATAACCCTGATCGGTCCCCAGCGACAGGAAGACATCGCCGCCTAAACTGCCCCCCCACTGGATGGCCAGCGTAGCCGGGGTGCCTGGCGTACAGTGCAGCATCAGTGTGGCCAGCCCGGTGCCGGCCAGGCTGACCGGTTTACCGGCTACGCTCAAGGTGACCTGCTCGCCCTGGCGCGTCACGGTCCACCCGGCCACCTGCGAGGTCACCGCGGGGGGCTGATGCGCGCGGGCGGCCACCGCCTGCTGGCCCGCAGCCGTCTCGCCGGCTGCCCGTAACACCTGCTGGTCATGGGCCAGGCTGTCATAACAGGCTAGCCGGGCCGTATAATCACGCTGTGCCGCGCACCCTAACAACTGGTCGCGCAGCCCCTGCTCCTCGGCCTGCGCCGGCGGCATGGCGAGCGCCCCGAGCAAGCCACAGACTGTCAGCGACCATCTCTTTTCGTGTATCCGCATTCTCTTGTTCTCCTGGCGGTCACAAGACCACCTCGTTGTGGTCATGATTGATTTGTAGCCTGCGCGCCGGCTGTCGTGCCGCCCCTCGCGCCTGCGCCAGGGGGGATGACGGCGCCGCGTTGAGGCCGGCCGCCGGATCGGTGGCAGGAGCGGTGCCGGCATCGTCGTGCGGCGCGTCGGTGATCAGCCGTTGTAACGCCCCGACCTGCTGCCGGCTCATCGCCACCAGCTCCTGACTATTCGTATCCACGACACTGGCTCGTCGTCCGCTCTCCTGGAACGCCACCGAGATCTGTTCAATCGCATGGGAAATCTCGGCACAGGCCTGATATTGCTCGCCCATCGCCCCGGCAATCAGCGCCGCGTTTTCATTCAGGGCATCCGCTTGCTGATCGATCTGCTGCATCACTGCCTCACTGACCCCCAGCAGGCGCGAGTTCTCCTGCATCAACTGATCGGTCCGCGCGATCTGGTTCACCGCCGCATCCACGTTTTGCTGCAGATCGTGGATCATCGTCTGGATAGAGCCGGTCGACGCCTTGGTACGATCCGCCAACTGGCGCACTTCATCGGCCACCACGGCAAAACCGCGCCCCTTTTCACCGGCCCGCGCCGCCTCGATTGCCGCATTGAGCGCCAGCAGGTTGGTCTGGTTGGCGATGGTCTCGATGACTTCGACAATATTGCTGATAGCCAGACTCTTGCTGGAGAGCAGGCCCATGACACCCGTACTGCCCTGTAACTGCACCGCCATGCGCCGGTTCGCATCCTGGTTATTCAGGACCGCCATGCTGCCCTGACGGGATAGCGCGGCAATCTCCTGGCAGGCAAGGATATTGTCGGCGCTGTTCTCCTTCACCTGGCTGCTGGCCTGCTCGAGCTGGCACACCGCGCTGGAGATCCGCGAAATGGAAGCCGTCTGCTCGGCACTGACCACCGCGACCTCGCCGGTCAGCGCGCTGTTCTCCGTCGATAGCGAGTCCAGACGGTCACTTTGCGCCTTGATGTCACGAAACAGCTGGCGGTTAGAGGACATCATGCTGTCGACCTGGCGCATCAGCCCGGCAAACTCTTGCGGCCAGCATAAATTTATCCGCTGGCAGTAATCGCCCGCCATCAGGCGCGCGGTGACCTGGCTGGCGTAGTGCAACGGCTTGCGAATTTGCCGAGCCAGCCAATAACCGCCGCCCAGCACCACCGCGATAGCCAGTGTCATGGCCAGCATCTGGACCTGTTTGAGCTGGCGCAATGCCTGGCGGATCAGGTCGCCGGAATCCAGGTTCCGGCGCTGCACCTGTTCGACCAGGCGATCCATCTCCGCAGACATGGTCTGGTAACGCTCCGCAATCTGTTGCAGCCGGGCTTGCACGGCCAGCGACTGCTGGCGCATGCCCAGCAAGTGCGGCAACAGACTCTCCTTGCCCCAGAACCCGGCCACCAGCGCCTGCTGGGCGGCCAGCAAATCGGTCTCGGCCTTCAGCGCGGGCAAGTTATCCTGCAGTTCGGCAAAACCGTCCTCGATATCCGCCTGCATATTTGCCAGCAGATCCTGCTGGGTGGACAGGGCGCGGATATCGGTCATAAACATCGCCCGCGCCACCAGATTGTTGGCCTGCTGGAGATTGGCCTGATAGGCATTGGCCGTTTTTTGTAAAAAACTGTCGCCACTCAACAAGGTATTACCCAGCCGTTCGAACGTGCTATGCACCACCATCAGGCTGTTTTCCAGTTGCTGGCGCTGTGCCGTCACCGCGGCCTGTTGTTGCCAGTTAACCGCTTGCAGGGCAAAGACCTCGGCGGACAATGTCTGTAAAGCGCCGACCTGCTGCAGCATCTGCGCGCGGACGGACTCGCCGAGAAAATGGCCCAGTGCGGTCGCGGGCGCCAGCACCGCCTGCATCCGGGCCAGAACCGCCCTGGCCTGCTCCGGCGCGCGGGTGTCCTGCGCCTGATCGCCATCCAGCCGGTAGGCCTGCAGGATTTGCTGGATGCGAAATAGCCCCTGACGCAAGCGGGCGGCTTCACTGGTCAGCTGCGCCGAGGTGGCAATAATAGCGGTGGTCTGTGTTTCGACTTTTCCGGTATTGAGATAGGCAAAACCGGAGCTGAAAAACAGCAAGAGAAGGATCAGGGAAAACGTCAGGTATAACTTGGTGACTACACGCATGCACCCTCCCGGCATCGGGCTCTGACCTGAATCAGCCCCGCGCGACAGCACAGCGGTGGCGCCGTCATATGCGGGACTTTTGTCATTGCTGGACATGAATAAGAAAGCCACCCCGGCATCCCGCAGGTGGCTTGTTCGAGCATGGGATGAAACTTAGAACCAGACTTCGCCGACCACACCGAAGTTGAGGGTGTCGGTGTCGCCGTTACGGGTGTAACCCTTGTCCAGCTTGCTGGCCAGGCCATCATCCCACTTGGCGTAGGTAGCAAACACACGCAACTGCGGACGGCTCCAGAAACCGGACTCGAAGGTCAGGGTCGGCGCAATGGTGGCCTTGGTCATACCGCCCTTGACGTCGGTACCCTTCACGTTCAGGTGTTCGTAACCGAGTTCGTACTGCATGGCGAAGTTGGTAGTGATCTGGTGTTGAGGACGGAAACCGACCGCCCACAGGTCACGGTCGTTACCCGCGCCTTCGACGGCATTGGTCCACGGCGCATAGTCGCTGTCGTTCTGGTAGAACGCGAAGGTGGCGACATCGACCTTGCCCAGGCTGGCCATGCCATCCATCACCATACGCCACGACTTGGTACCGGAGCTGTTAGCAAAGCCCCAGCCGTTCTTGCCCAGCGAGTCGCCGGCCGCCAGACCGGTACCATACTGGAACACGGCACGCGAGTAGCCGTTGGCGATCTTGTAGAAGTCGGCAAAGTTATAGACCGCGCTCAGACCGTAGCCCTTTTCGGCCGCATTGGTACGCCAGTCGTTCTTGTTCATGGTATGGGCCACGAACTGCAGATCCAGGCCGGTACCACCGATGCTCTTCAACCACATGTTGGCGGACAGGTCTTCCGGATACCCCTGCTGGGTCTTGTTCACCGGATCGGCCTGGTTTTCACCGCTCGGGGTAAAGGCATAGACACCGAAGTCCAGACGGGCAAAGCCCAGATCGGCCTTGTCAAACCCACCACCGGTACCGTTGTACTGGATGTATTCCCAATCGTACTGGTGCGACGAGGTGTTGCTGCTGCTGTAACGCTTGCCGGCCCAGAACACCACGTTCGGCGCGAACGGCAGCCCTTGCAGTTCGCTGTAGCCTTCACGCACCTGCAGCTCGTGACCATCACCATCGACACAGTTCCAGTCGGCGGTGCACTTGGTTTCATGCGTCAGGTTGGTATGTACCTTGGCAATCACGCCGCTGTCGGAAGTCAGGATGATGGTCGGCGTCAGCTCGATTTTGGTGTTCTGTTCGTTCCCCAGACGCCATTCGCCATAGGTCAGCGGATTCAGCGTATTGACGCGATTACCGTCCTTGTTCATCAGGATGCCGCTACGAATGTAGCCGTGCATCTGGAAATCGGTCGTCGCCGCCGAGGCAGACACGGCAACCACAGACAACGCCAGTGCAACACAGTTCGTCAAATGTTTAGTCTTCATATCTCGTTCCATCTTCTTGTTCGAGGGGATGTCATCGCCAGCCGTCCACAGCATGTGCAGTGAGGTACATGACGCGGTGAATCATACCAATCAAAAATCGTAACGTTACGGATCGCGATCACAGATCAACAACGATTCGAAAATGAACAACCCATTAAAAATCGATAAAAACCAGCTGATAACAGATGCAATCACGTAGGAATAGTTAAAAACACGGCGAATAAAATAACGATACGGACAATTGACAACGATAAGATGAAAATAAAAAAGGGCACCAGAGGTGCCCGAAAAGGAACAACACAGCGGACAGTTACACGCGGGAACGGTTACTTTCAATCAGCGCGATACGCTGTTGAACACACAAGTCGGAACGCAGCGGGTCTTCAGGGGTATTCATCACATAGTCGACCAGCTGATCGACGGTGGTGGTCAGCACATGGCAACGGGTGTCCGAAGAGGCGTAATAGATATACACCTCGCCGTTATCACGGCGGATCATGCCGTTGCTGAACACGACATTGGAGACATCACCGATCCGTTCCGCCCCTTCCGGTGCCAGGAAATAGCCGCCCGGACGGTGGGTCACCCGGGCCGGATCTTCCAGCGCGGTCATGAAGCAGTAGAGCACGTAACGCAGGCCCGCCGCGGTATTGCGTACCCCGTGCGCCACATGCAGCCAGCCATGCGCGGTCTTGAACGGCGTCGGGCCCTGGCCGTTTTTCGACTCCTTGATGGTATGATAGGTCTTCGGATCAATCACCGTCTCGATATCAATCTCCGCGCCGACCATCGATGCGCTCAGACCGAAGCCGACTCCGCCGCCCTTGCCCGCCTCGATAAAGCTGTCTTGCGGACGGGTATACAGTGCGTACTGGCCCTGCACGAATTCGGGATGCAGCACCACATTGCGTTGCTGGGCCGAACGGGTCTTCAAATCCGGCAACCGCTCCCAGGTGCGCAGATCACGGGTACGCACGATCCCGCACTGGGCCACCGCACTGGACTCGTCGCCGGGTGCCGCCGCCGGATCCTTGCGCTCGCTGCAGAACAGGCCGTAGATCCAGCCATCTTCATGCCGGGTCAGGCGCATGTCATAGACATTGGTATCCGGCTCGTCGGTCTGGGCAATCACGCAGGGGGTCTCCAGGAAGCGGAAACCGTCGATGCCGTTATCGCTCGCGGCTACCGCGAAGAACGACTTGCGATCCGTCCCCTCGACCCGCGCCACCAGATAGAACTTGCCATCCAGCTCGATCGCGCCCGGATTAAACACCGCATTGATCCCCTGCCGCTCCATCAGGAACGGATTGGTCTGCGGGTTCAGGTCATAACGCCAGTCCAGCGGAACATGGTCCGCGGTCAGCACCGGATGTTCATGACGCAGGAAGATGCCGTTCCCCGGCAGCACCGGTCCGTTCTTGCGCGCCAGCAACATATCCTGCTGGGCCTGCAGCGACTGCAAACGCTCAGTAAAAGTGGTCATATCCAACCTCAAAAGACTTCGGAATTGGCCTTCATATAGGCCACCAGTTCATCAACCCGGGTATAGGCCACGGCGACATAGGTATCCGCCGCACCGTAGTAAATGGCGATCCGGCCGGTATCGGCGTCGTGCAAGGTGGCGCACGGGAAGGCCACATTCGGCACAAAACCGGTGGTCTCGTAGGATTTTTCCGGCGTCAGCAGGTAGTCGCGGGTGCGATACAGCACCTTCCACGGCTCGTTGATGTCGAGCAGTGCGGCGCCCATGCTGTACACCAGCCCGTTACAGGTACCGGATACGCCGTGATAAATCAGCAGCCAGCCCTCGTTGGTCTCGATCGGGATCGGACCGGCACCGATCTTGGTGCCCTGCCACCAGCCCTGGCCGCCCTTGCCCATCACATGGCGGTGCTTGCCCCAATAGACCATGTCCTTGCTGTGGCTCAGGAAGATGTCGCCAAACGGCGTATGGCCGCTATCGGAGGGACGGTTGAGCAGCACGTATTCGCCGTTGATCTTGCGCGGGAACAGCACGCCATTGCGATTGAACGGGACGCAGGCATCTTCGAGACGGACAAAGGTCTTGAAATCGTTGGTCATCCCCATGCCGAGGGTGGCACCGTGATTGTCGGTACACCAGGTGATGTAGTAGGTGTCCTCGATCTTCACCACGCGCGGGTCATAGGCATAGGTCGGCTGGGCATCACGGCCCTGCTCGTCAACCCAGCGGATCGCCTGGTGATCGATATCCCAGTGCAGCGCATCCTGGCTGCGGCCGACATGCAGGTGCGGACGGCCATTCTTGTAGTCGGCACGGAACACGCCGATGAAGGCACCTTCGTAGGCCACCACGGCACTGTTAAAGATGCGGGCGGCACACGGGATCGGGTTCCAGTCGATGATCGGGTTGGCATCATGGCGCCAGACGGCATCCTGGCAGCCTTGCGGACGGGGTTGCCACGGCATGTCAGGCAGGGCAGCGCCAATAATCTTGGTGGTCACAGTCTTTATCTCCAGTTAACAGGATTACTTATTCAATAACTACGGTTCAGCAGGGACAGAATCTCGTCGGTTTTCTGCGCCACCAGGGCCGCATCCGCCCGTGACTCGACATTCAGCCGGACCACGGGTTCGGTATTGGAAGAACGCAGGTTGAAGCGCCAGTCGGCAAATTCCAGACTGATGCCATCGGTGAAATCCTGCTGCACCGCCTGCGGCGCAAAGTGCGCCAGCACCGCCTGTACCGCCGTTTTGGCATCCGCCAGATGCACGTTAATCTCGCCCGATACCGGATAGCGGGCCTGACGCGCAGCCACCATCGCCGACAGCGGCTGCTGGCGGGTACACATCAGTTCGGCCACCAGCAACCAGGGCAGCATGCCGCTGTCACAGTAGGCAAAATCGCGGAAATAGTGGTGGGCGCTCATCTCGCCGCCATAAATGGCGTCTTCCTTGCGCATGCGCTCCTTGATGAAGGCATGGCCGGTCTTGCACAGCACCGGCTCGCCGCCGGCCTCGCGCACCAGCTCGATGGTGTTCCAGGTCAGGCGCGGGTCGTGGATGATACGGGCACCGGGTTGCTTGTGCAGGAAGGCTTCGGCCAGCAGGCCGACCACGTAGTAGCCCTCGACACACTCGCCCTGTTCGTCGAACACGAAGCAGCGATCGGCATCACCGTCCCAGGCCACGCCCAGATCGGCCTGGTGCGCCCGCAACACTTCAGTGGTCGCCTGGCGATTTTCCGGTAACAGCGGATTGGGGATGCCGTGCGGGAAGTTGCCATCCGGCTCCGGATACAGCCAGATAAACTCGAACGGCAGGTGTCTGGCCAGCGCCTTGACCATGTGTCCGGCCACGCCGTTGCCGACATTGACCACCACCCGCAGCGGCTTGAGCTGCTGCGGCTGGATAAAGCCCAGCAGGTGGCGGGTGTACGCCTCCGTGATGTCATGGCGGCGGGACATCCGGCTATAACGCTCCAGATGGCCGGTGCGCGGGTAGTCGCGCGTCGCCACCAGATCGCGGATGGCGTCCAGGCCGGTATCACCACTCACCGGCTCGGCGCCGGCGCGCACCATCTTCATCCCGTTGTATTCCTTGGGATTGTGGCTGGCGGTGATCATGATGCCGCCATCGGTCTGCAGATGGAACGTGGCGAAGTAGACCTCTTCGGTACCGACCATGCCGAGGTCCAGCACTTCGCTGCCACCATCCATTAACCCCTGGGCGACCGCTTCGGCGAGCGCCGGGCTGCTCAGGCGGATGTCATAACCGACCACGACACGGGTAGGCTGCAAATACTCGGCGTAAGCACGGCCGATACGGTAGGCCAGATCGACATTCAGTTCGTCCGGCAAGCGGCCGCGAATGTCATAGGCTTTGAATGCTGCTGTGTTGAACGTACTCATAACCACCCATCAACTCAAAAAATCGTAACGTTGTCATTTTATGGTTTTAAGGATTGATAATGGAATACGCAAATTGATCGTAACGTTAAGTATGTGAGCCAGGTCAAAAGAACCGGACGAAAACAGCCGGAAAGCAGCGCGAGTGACAACGCGGGAAATGCACGGGAAGAGGCAGGGACGACGGATGACACCGGCCTGGGACAGCAGCTGCGTCCCAGGCGCAGGTCAGGCGGATCAGGTGCGCTCGAAGAAGGCCATCTTGTGCACCATCTTCAGTGACTGCGGCGAGGCGCCATCCATCAGCTGGAGCAGGAAATCGATCAACTGGCGACCTGCCTCATGGAAGTTCTGCCGGAAACCGCTGATCGGCGGCATAAAGTAGTCCGGCAACGAGCAGGTCTCGACCGTCACGATATGCACGTCCTTGCCGACCACCTTACCGGCATCCTGCAGACCGGCGGAGAGCCCCATCGCCGAGACTTCCGAGCTGCACAGGAAACCGTCCGGACTCTCCGCCGCCTGTCCCAGTGCGCAGCCCAGGGCGCGGTAGTCCGCCACCGTGGTGTCCTGGATGACATGCGTCTCCTGCTCGAACGGTACCCCGAACTCCATCGCTGCGCGGCGGGCGCCGAAGTATTTATGCCAGGAGTAGGTGTGCTGCAGCGAGGTATTGATCATGCGGATATTGCGGCAACCGCGGCCATACAGGAAGCCGGCGGCCCGGTAGCCGAAATCGTAGTTGTCGATATCGTAGAACGCGTGATCGACGCTCAGCTCGGTCTGGCCGAAGGTGACAAACGGGATCTCCTCCTCGCACAGGTAACGCACGCGGGCATCGTTCGGTTCGGTCAGGTTGATGATCATGCCGCCGGCCAGGTTGTTCTCCACCGCATAGCGGACCGGCACCATGGGGTCGACCCCCGGTTGTAGCGGCAGCACCGTCAGGTGGTAGGGGGTCCCTTCCAGGGCGGCAGTAAAGCCTTCGATCAGTGCCAGGGTGCCGATATCCCCGACCAGATCGCCCGGACGCATGACCGGCAGAACGGCGCAGACGTTATAGTTCTTGCCGGTGCGCAAGCCGATACCGGACAGGTTGGGGCGATAGCCCAGCTTCTCGGCGGCGGCCTTGACGATGTCCTTGGTCGGCTGTTTGACATCGTCACCATCTTTCAGCGCGCGCGAGACGGTGGTGACAGACAGGCCCGTATATTGGGCAATGGTTTTGAGTGTGGCTTTGGACATGATTTCCAATGCAATGGTTAGGGGGCAATAGGGAAATTGTGATTGTAACCATGCGCTTTGGCGTGCAGTCCATTGTCACATCACCAGGGATGGCGGGACTGCATGCCAGATCGCGGCGGCCACTGACACCGTACCACACTTACCGGTGCAGGACACCGCCCCGCTGACGCAACGTTACGAATGTGTCGCCACTAGCACAAGATTTCGTAGCCAGTAGCGCTGGCGGATGCGCCATAGTGTCATCAGCAGCTTGATCAGCTCCTGTAGTACCGGGATCAGATAGAGCAGGTAAAACGGCCACTGCGCATAGAGGATCCCCGCGGCCGCCAGCGGTAAGCCCACCAGCCACATCCCGACCAGATCGATAACGATGGTCGCCCGGGTGTCCGCACCGCTGCGCAGGACGCCGACAATCCCGACCATGTTGAGGATGCGGATCGACAGGGTCAGCCCCAGAACCTGCAAACCGTAACGGTAAAAATCCAGTGCCTCGCCCTGCAGGCGGGTACTCCAGTGCGCGATAGCACCGCTCCCCCAGCAGAGCAGCAAGCCGCCCCCCAGCGCCAGGACCAAGCAGGCAATGAGCAGGGTTCGCGCCTGCTGCCAGGCGACCTGCAGCTGGCCGTTACCGAGCGACTGGCCGAGCAGGGTACTGCAGGCCACACTGCAGCCGACAAAGGCGCAAATCAGCACCGACTCGATCACCCCTAACTGGCTAAAGGCCGCCAGCGCGGTCACCCCGCTGCGGGCAAACACCAGGTTGTAGACAATCATCCCCAGCGCCCAGAGCACATCGTGCACCAGTAACGGCACCGCAATCTGCATAAAATGGCGCAACGGCGTCCGTTGTAACGCGCGGCGCCAGTCGGCCCGCCCGACACGCGCCGGCAAATGGCGCAGATAGCAGAGCCCGACCAGCACCAGCAGATGCAGCCCCCGCACCAGCAGGGTGCCCAGTGCCGACCCTAATACCCCCATCGCCGGAATAGGACCCGCCCCGAAGATCAGGAGATAGTTCAGCAGTGCATTGAGCGGGATACAGGCCATGCCCAGCACCGCCGGCAACAGCACCACGCCAGTGGCCCGCAGCGACGACTCGAAGGGAATGGTAATCGCCGGACACAGGATGCTCACCGCCACCACCGCCAGGAACGGCGCCCCCTGGCTCACCAGTTGCGGATCGTGACTGGCCAGCGCCAGCAGGGCCGGCGCCTGCCAGACCATCAGCCCGATCAGCGGCAGGCAGCAGGCCAGCGAGAGCAGGATCCCCTGGGCCGTGACCTGGCGCACCCCGT
>JAYROM010000066.1:0-8735 GCA_041911695.1 Aeromonadaceae bacterium | reverse complement strand
CCAATCAGCCTGCTACGAAATCTAATCCAGCTCACATTTTCTTTTGGTAACCGGATACATGAGCAATGAAACTATTTTCATGTTTCAAAATAATTAAGAAACAAAAATACTTTATTTTTCATACAGATAACCAACCACGCTCTTAATAAATGAAATTCGTGATTCAGCTATCTTGAAAACTCTTGAAAATTCATGAAAATAAGGCGCTGTTGATTACCCCAGAAAGCGATTTCAACCCTTCCCCGTCATTTTCAGACATTTTCAACGCCTCCCTCGTACTGCGCACTCAACCGACCTCTTCGCAACAGAGTGTTATCATACAGTAACAGATGTTTTACAGTTTGCGCAGTCCACAACAAGGCGAGCTCAACCTGCCAATGCCAGGGCATCTGGCATGCAACGATGCGGGCCGCTATCCGCCGCCCCTAAGCCCGCGATGATGGCGCGTTATCCATGAACAGCCAGCAACAAAACAGCAAAAAACGGGCCGGCAAGTTGCCCTGCCGGCCCGTTCTGTTATCTGCTATGGCGGTGGGCGTGGTCAACACGCCCAGTGACTTGCTCAGACGCCGGCTTTCGCCAGGGCAGCGGAAACAATCTCTTGGGCTTCCTTCTGGATACGATCCAGATGGGCTTCGCCCTTGAAACTTTCCATATAGATCTTATAGATAGACTCGGTACCGCTCGGACGCGCCGCGAACCAGCCATTCTCGGTCACCACCTTCAGGCCACCGATCGCCGCACCGTTGCCCGGTGCTGCAGTCAGCTTGGCAATGATCGGTTCACCCGCCAGTTCGGCCGCTTCGACCATGGCCGGATCCAGCTTGGAGAGGACCGCTTTCTGCTCGGTGTTGGCTGGTGCATCGATACGACGATACAGCGGCGCACCAAAACGGGTGGTCAGCTCATCATAATGGGTCTGCGGATCCTTGCCGGTTACCGCCATGATTTCTGCGGCCAACAGGCACAGCAGGATGCCGTCCTTGTCGGTCGTCCAGACTGAACCATCCTTACGCAGGAAGGAGGCCCCCGCACTCTCTTCGCCCCCGAAACCGAAGCTACCGTCAAACAGGCCATCGACGAACCACTTGAAGCCAACCGGGACTTCCTTCAGGTTACGACCGATGCTGCTGGCCACGCGATCAATGATCGACGATGACACCAGGGTTTTACCCACCGCAGCGGTGGCTGGCCAGCCCGGACGATGGGTGAACAGGTACTGGATGGAGACCGCCAGATAGTGGTTCGGATTCATCAGGCCACTCTTGCAGACGATACCGTGACGATCGTTATCCGGATCGTTGGCCACCGCTACATCAAACTTGTCCTTCAGACCAATCAGGCTGGCCATGGCCCACGGGCTGGAGCAGTCCATACGGATCTTGCCATCCTTGTCCAGGGTCATAAAGGAGAAGGTCGGGTCGACCGCATAGTTGACCACTTCGATGTTCAAGCCATAGGTCTTGGCAATCACATCCCAGTAGGCCACGCCGGAGCCGCCCAGCGGATCAACACCGATACGCACACCGGCTTTGCGGATAGCTTCCATATCAATCACCTTGTCCAGGTCATTGATATACGGGGTCATGAAATCATGCTCTTGGACGTTCGGCAGCTTGCGCGCTTCGGCAAACGCCACGCGACGCACACCTTGCAGACCCTGCTCAAGCAGTTCGTTGGCGCGGTTTTCCACCCACTTGGTGATCTCGCCCTCGGCCGGGCCACCATGCGGCGGGTTGTACTTGAAGCCACCATCGACCGGCGGGTTGTGCGACGGGGTGATGACGATACCATCAGCCTTGTCGGCATGACCGGCACCGTTATAGGCCAGGATAGCGTGGGAGACGACCGGCGTCGGGGTGTAACCCAACCCCTTCTCGATACGCACCTGCACGCCATTGGCCGCCAGCACTTCCACTGCCGTGGCCAGGGCCGACTCGGACAGGGCATGGGTGTCCATACCGATATACAGCGGACCGGTGATCCCCTGCTCGGCACGGTACTCGGCAATCGCCTGGCTGACCGCCAGGATATGGGATTCGGTAAAGGCGCTATCCAGCGAGCTGCCGCGGTGCCCAGAGGTACCAAACGCGACGCGCTGCTCCGGGCAGGACATATCCGGCTTGTTCAGATAGTAGGCTGCCATCAGGCGCGGAATATTGGTGAGATCTTCCAGACGAGCCGGCTTACCGGCGTGAGCATGTTGAGCCATGGTTACTTCCTGATTGTATATGCAAAATCAAATCTTCTCGCACAACGCCAGCGTGGCAGCTTCATCGAAGCCCATGCTGCGCATCAATTGCGCCAGGATATTGCGCTTGCGACCGGTATTGGTATTGGAAACAATCCAGAACGGTGTACCGGTGACAGGCTTTGGTTTTGTTGTTTTCCCCGTCGCCAGAAGGGCCTCTTCGGTCAGTGCAAAGTAGCTACGTTTACGGCCGCGGATATCCGCCGCACGTTGAAAACCGTCCGCATCGATCTGGTACAACACCCCCAGAACGTGGATCAGGCGCTCGATTGAGCTATCAAACTGGTTCAGCCCGTCATTTTCCATCAGAGACAGCAAGGCATCCGGGGTGTCGCGTTCGGTTGGCGAGATGAGCGGTTCAGCCGCTTCTAGTTCCACCACGGCCGGTTCATCCTCGGTGGCGGGCACGGTGACCATGTCCGATTCCACCTCGACGCTTAAGTCCAATAGCCGGCGCAGTATCGCGGAAGCACTCTCTCCGATATGGAGCGTCTGGCTGGCAATGTAATGGTAGAGCGCGTCATCAACCTCGATGGTCTTCATAACAATCAGGATACCTTTAACCGGAAAAAGACGGTCGAATTATACATTGCCAGCGATGCAAGCCAAACTATGGTACTGAACCGTAGTTTCAAATCGTGTGACATGGCCCACCCTTTTGATTTCAGCAGGCCAGATGCGGCGCGATCGCGCTAAAATGCGTCAATCTTGGAATAAGGAGTAAAAGGCATGCTGCATTATCAGCTGGAGGGTGCAGACCAGGCACCGACCGTTGTGCTGATCCACGGCCTGTTCGGCGACCTGGATAATCTAGGCCAACTTGGGCGTCATCTGGCTGCGGATTGGCGGGTCTTGCGTATCGATCTGCGTAATCATGGCCGCTCCCCGCATGCGGAGCATATGGACTGGCCCGCCCTGTCGGCAGATCTGGCGGCGCTATTGCATCATCTGCAGATTGACAGCTGTCATCTGGTCGGTCACTCACTTGGCGGCAAACTGGCGATGTATCACACCCTGCAGCACCCGTTACAGGTCAAGGGACTGGTAGTGGTAGATATCGCCCCGGTGCGCTACACCACCCCACGCCACACCGCCGTATTTGCCGCCCTGCAGGCGGTGGCCGCCGCCGGCCTGACGCGACGCAGCGAGGCCGACCAACTGATGCAGCAGTGGCTACCGGAGGCCGGCGTCCGCCAATTTCTGCTCAAAAATCTGGATAGCCACGGCTGGCGCTTCAATCTGGACGCCCTGCACGCTGCCTACCCGCAGTTGATGGACTGGCCGACCGGGCCGCTGTCGCCGTGGCCAGGCCCGGTGCTGTTTATTAAAGGTGGCAAATCAGACTATCTGTTGCCCGAACATCAGACCGCCATTTCACATCTGTTCCCGGCGGCACGGGCCCATATCCTGCCTGATGCCGGCCATTGGCTGCATGCCGAAAAGCCACAACGCTTTCAGCAACTGGTTGTGGATTTCCTGTCGACATGCGGTTAACAGCACGTGAGTACTGTGCGGGTGTCAACCGCTGTGCTATATTGCGCGGCTTGCAACTTGATGCGGCGGCGGCACAGTCCAACCGGCGCCGGAACGTTGCAACATGCTTGTGCCTGGTGCGCCCGCACACAGGCAGGAACATTTTTGCAGCACACCCTTTTTGCAACAGACTCTGAGATATGGCCAAGCAGCAGGACGATCGCACCACACTGGATCTGTTCGCCCAGGAAAAACGACCCGGGCGTCCGAAAACCAATCCGCTTCCGCGTGAACAGCAATTGCGCGTTAACAAACGCAACCAGCTGCGCCGCGACCGCGCCAATGGATTGCGTCGTGTTGAACTCAAGGTAGAAAGTGAAGTACTCGACCAGCTTAACGCCTTGGCCGAAGCGCATAATATGAGTCGCTCGGAGTTGATCCAGCTACTCATTACCCAACATATCCATGCCGGGACCGTGCGTCTGTCCCGGGATTAGGACATAATCTTCCAAACTCTCGATAACCAGGGGTATACAACCACTATGGCAAGTGTAGGTCTGTTTTTCGGTAGCGATACCGGCAATACGGAAGCCGTGGCCGGCATGATTCAGAAAGAGCTGGGTAGCCATCTGATCGACGTATTTGACATTGCCAAGAGCAGCAAGGCCGATATCGATAACTACGATCTGCTGATCCTCGGCATTCCGACCTGGTATTACGGCGAATCACAAGCCGACTGGGACGACTTCTTCCCGGAGCTGGAAGAGATCGACTTCAATAACAAGCTGGTATCCATCTTTGGTTGCGGCGACCAGGAAGACTATGCCGAGTACTTCCTCGATGCCATGGGCACCCTGCGCGATATCATCGAAGCACGCGGTGCCACCATCATTGGTCACTGGCCGACTGAAGGCTATCACTTTGAAGCCTCCAAGGCGCTGGTTGATAACAAGCACTTTGTCGGTCTGGGCATCGATGAAGATCGCCAGCCAGAGCTGACTGCGCCGCGCGTAGAGGCCTGGTGTAAGCAGCTGTTCGAAGAGATGTGTCTGGCCGAACTGGCCTGATGCCCTTCTGGCCCGCCCCTGGCGGGCCTTTTGTTTTCTGCCTGTTTTGCCGCCCTGTTTCTGCCCGGTTCCCCGGCCTATTTTCTACCAGCGGCGTCATCAAAGTTCCGGCCAGCTCCCTTTATGACATCCCGCCCGCGACAGTGATTTCATTTTTACACTTTTGGAACATATAATAGTTCGCAACCACAATCGCGGTACGCCGCAGTAACCGAGAGCGCCATGACCTCCAACAATCAGCAACTTAAAGACGCCGGCCTGAAGGTCACCTCCCCGCGTATCAAGATTCTTGAATATCTGAAGACGCCAGAATGCCAGCACATCAGTGCCGAAGAGTTGTACAAGAAACTGCTGGATCAGGGCGAAGAGATTGGCCTGGCCACCGTCTACCGGGTGCTCAACCAGTTTGATGATGCCGGTATCGTCACCCGTCATCACTTTGAAGGTGGCAAATCGGTGTTTGAGCTGGCCCATCAGGAGCATCATGACCATCTGGTCTGCCTGGACTGCGGCCGCGTGATTGAATTCCATGATGATGTCATCGAACAGCGCCAGCGCGAAATTGCCGAGCGTCACGGCTTGAGCCTCACCCATCACAGCCTCTATCTGTACGGACATTGCGATAGCCCGGAGTGTGTCGCCAAGCGCGCGCAGAGCCGCTAAGCGCGCACAACATCGCTGTCTGGCGTGGGCCACCTCTCACGCATAAAAAAACCGCCAAATAAACAGGCGGTTTTTTGTTTCCCCCTACCAATGCGGTGACCGGTAAGGGGAGATCTGGCGATTAACCCTGCCAGGAGTCGCGCAGCGCGACGGTCAGGTTAAACACCAAGTGTTCCGGCGTAGAAAGCACGCTGTCAGCACAGAAGTAACCTTCACGCTCGAACTGGTAAGCCTTCTCGACCGGCGCATCACGCAGACCCGGCTCAACCATGGCGCCATCCAGTACGGTCAGCGAATTCGGGTTGATGGTCGACAGGAAGTCGTCGGCCGCCCCCGGGTTGGCGATGGCGAACAGACGGTCATACAGACGCACCTGTGCCGGTACCGCTTGTGCCGCGGAAACCCAGTGGATCACGCCCTTGACCTTGCGGCCGTCGGCCGGGTCCTGCCCTGGCGGCGTGTTGTCATAGCTGCAGTAGATGGTGGTAACCTTGCCATCCGCATCCTTCTCGACACGCTCTGCCTTGATGATATAGGCATGACGCAGACGCACTTCCTTGCCGAGCACCAGTCGCTTGTACTGCTTGTTGGCCTCTTCGCGGAAGTCGGCTTCATCGATGAACAGCTCACGGGAGAACGGCAGCTCACGGTTGCCCATTTCCGGCTTGTTCGGATGATTCGGCACGCTCAGGTATTCGACCTGATCCTGCGGGTAGTTCTCAATCACCACGCGCACCGGACGCAGCACCGCCATCACCCGCGGCGAAATTTCGTTCAGATCTTCGCGGATGCAGGATTCCAGCGCGCTCATTTCTACCGTGTTGTCCTGCTTGGTGACACCGATACGGCGACAGAACTCGCGCACTGCTGCCGGGGTGTAACCACGACGACGCAGACCGGAGATAGTCGGCATACGCGGATCGTTCCAGCCTTCTACGACGCCCTCGGTCACCAGCAGGTTCAGCTTGCGCTTGGACATGATGCTGTACTCGAGGTTCAGGCGGCTGAATTCGTACTGACGCGGATGGCACGGGATGGAGATGTTATCCAGCACCCAGTCATACAGACGACGGTTGTCCTGGAACTCCAGCGTACAGATGGAGTGGGTAATCCCTTCCAGGGCGTCCGAAATGCAGTGGGTAAAGTCGTACATCGGGTAGATGCACCACTTGTCACCGGTCTGGTGATGTTCGGCAAACTTGACGCGATAGATCACCGGGTCACGCATGACGATAAATGACGAGCTCATGTCGATCTTGGCGCGCAGGCACGCCTCGCCTTCCTTGAAGCCACCATTCTTCATCTTGTCGAACAGCGCCAGGTTCTCCTCAACGCTGCGGTCGCGGAACGGGCTGTTCTTGCCCGGCGCGGTCAGGGTGCCACGGTATTCGCGGATCTGCTCGGCGGTCAGTTCATCAACGTAGGCCAGACCTTTTTTGATCAGCTCAATGGCATATTGATGCAGCTGATCAAAATAGTCGGAGGAGTAACGCACTGCACCGTTCCACTGGAACCCCAGCCACTGCACGTCACGCTGGATCGATTCGACATATTCCACCTCTTCCTTGGCCGGATTGGTGTCGTCGAAACGCAGGTTGCAGGTGCCCTGATAATCAGCAGCGATGCCAAAGTTCAGGCAGATAGACTTGGCATGACCGATATGCAGATAACCGTTCGGTTCTGGCGGGAACCGGGTCGCAATACTGGTATGTTTGCCACTGGCCAGATCTTCATCAATGATCTGACGGATAAAATTACTGGGGCGATTTTCCGCCTGAGTCATGCACTCACCTCGAAAAATAAAAGTCGCTACCGCGCGATAACCGCTTATGTTCCACGATTCATACCTGCCACTCAAGGCCTTTATCGGTACAGTTGGCGGCTTACTGAACGAAACAAAGCATAAAAAAAAGGAACCCCGCCAGAAGTGCGGGGTTCCCATCCTGTTTCAGCAGAAATGCTGGCTTAAGCTCAGGCCGGCAGCGATACCGCACCCAAATCTTCAGAGGCCGGCACCTGCTTCATTTCAGTGGCCATGATTTCAGCCAACGGGCCAAGAATGACCTGCAGGTTCTGTTCACCCAGTTTGATCACACCGGCAGCACCCAGTGCCTTCAGGGCACGTTCGTTCACCTGGCTGCGATCCTTCAGGGTCAGACGCAGACGGGTGATACAGGCATCGATGCTTTCCAGGTTCTGATGACCACCCAACGCCTTCAGGTACTGACGGGCCAGGGTGGCACGATCGGCGGCCTTGGCCCCCTTGTCGCCTTGACCAGCGGCAGCAGATTCATCGGTCAGCTCTTCATCTTCACGGCCCGGGGTCTTCAGGTTGAAGCGGGTGATCACGATGCGGAATACCGCATAGTAAATCACGAAGAACACGGCACCTTGAACCAGCAGCATGTACCACTGGTTAGCCAGCGGGTTGCGCGAGGAGAGGACAAAGTCGACCAGACCGGCGCTGAAGCCGAAACCGGCCATCCAGTGCATCTGGGCAGCGATAAACAGCGAGATACCGGTCAGGATGGCATGCAGCACATACAGCAGCGGTGCCACGAACATGAAGGAGAATTCCAGCGGTTCGGTGATACCGGTGAAGATGGAGGACAGTGCAGCGGCAACCATGATGGCAGCAACCTTGTCACGGTTTTCCGGACGGGCGGAGTGGTACATCGCCAGTGCGGCACCCGGCAGGCCAAACATCATGATTGGGAAGAAACCAGCCTGGTACATACCGGTCTGGCCCAGGACCGCCTTACCTTCGGCCAGCGACTTGGCGCCACCCAGGAAGTTCGGAATGTCGTTGATACCAGCCACGTCGAACCAGAACACCGGGTAGAAGGCGTGATGCAGACCGACCGGAATCAGCAGACGGTTGATCAGACCGAAGATACCGGCACCGACCGGGCCCAGATCAATCACTGACTTACCGAAGGAGATCAGGGCATTGAACAGGATCGGCCACAGATACATCAGGACGAAGGAGACCACAATCATGACCACGGAGGTCACAATCGGCACCAGACGGCGACCGCTGAAGAAGGCCAGTGCCTTCGGCAGTTCGACACCGCTGTAGCGGTTGTAGATCACCGAGGCGATGATACCGCACAGGATACCGATGAACTGGTTGTTGATCTTGTTGAACGCCGGAGAGACATCTGCCACCGGAATATGTTCAATCATGGACACCGCAGCCGGGCTCAGCAGCGTGGTCACGACCAGGAAACCGACCAAACCGGCCAGCGCAGCAGCGCCATCCTTGTCTTTGGACAGGCCAT
>JAYROM010000065.1:0-10717 GCA_041911695.1 Aeromonadaceae bacterium | reverse complement strand
GGCGTCAACGTGCCGCGCGACAGCTGGGATTGGCAACAGGTGCCCGATCATCTGAAAATTACCTTCCGCGTGGTGGATGACAAGGGCAAGCGACTGCGCGAGAGCAAGGATCTGCTGGCCCTCAAGCATGATCTGCAAGGCGAGGTGCAAGCCACCCTGTCGCAGGTCGCCGACAGTGATATCGAGCAGAGCGGCCTGACGCTGTGGAGCTTCGGTCCGCTACCGCAGGAGTACAGCCAGAAGCGTGGCGGGTTCGAGGTCAAGGCCTTTCCGGCGCTGGTGGATAACAAAGATTCCATCGGCATCCAGCTGTTTGATTCTGAAGTGGCGCAGGCCGATGCGATGTGGGCCGGCCAGCGCCGGCTGGTACTGCTCAATGTGCCGAACCCGATCCGCTATCTGCAGGAGAAGCTGCCAAACAAGGCCAAGCTGGGGCTCTATTTCAACCCGTTCGGCAAGGTTGCCGACCTGATTGATGACTGCATCGCCTGTGGTTGTGACCAGCTGATGCAGGCGCAGGGGGCACCGAAGTGGGATGCGGAGAGCTTCGAGACCATGAAGGAGCATATCCGCGCCGAGCTCAACGATACGGTGGTGGAGATAGCCAAGCTGGTCGAGCAGATCCTGACCTGCGCCCATGGCATTCGCAAGCAACTGAAGGGGCGGATGACGCTGGAGATGGCCTACGCTCACTCGGATATCCAGGCGCAACTGGACGGCCTGATTTTCCGTGGTTTTGTCGCTGATACCGGCCATCGTCATCTGGCGGATGTACTGCGCTATCTGAAAGCCATCGAGCGCCGGTTGGAGAAGATCCCGATCGATCCGAACCGTGACCGCCTGTATATGCTCAAGGTGCAGTCGGTGGAGCAGGAGTACCAGCAACTGCGCAACAAGATCCCCAAGGGCCAACCGGTCAGCGAAGAGATCCGCGAGATCCGCTGGATGCTGGAAGAGCTGCGGGTGTCATTCTTCGCGCAGACGCTGGGTACGCCGTATCCGGTCTCCGACAAACGTGTCAGCCAGGCGATCAAGGCGGTGAAGGTCTAGCGGATATCATCTGGCGAGGCATACTCCTCGACCACATCGATAATCCCTTCGAACAGCACCTCCTGGTCCTCGAGGCGAATGCCATCTGAGCCGGTCCAGTATTCGAACGCGCGGGCGCGAATATCGTTATGCCGGTAGGTATCGGCCAGCAGGTGGCGCTGGTCGGCGACATACAGTGAACCGGTCAGATTAAGACGCAGTAGCTTCTGGTTGCCGGGATTCAGCGTTTGCCACCAGAACTCCAGCGATTCGCGGGTACAAACCCAGATGCAGGTCTTGCGCGACGGCAGGTGCGGGAAGTAGTTGCTGCGGACCTCTTCGAAGATCTCCTCACGGATAAACATCGACTGGCTATGGGTCACCTCGCGCGCGGCGCGCAGCAGATTGAGTGCTTCGAGAGACTGGTACTCTTGCGAGCTGGCGAAAAACTTGTCCAGCGCTTGACCGAAGGGCAGGGCCTCTATGCCGTCATCGTAGGTCAGGCCGCGGGTATTGTACTGGTCATAAAAGAAGTTGTTGCGCTTCTGCACCCAGTTGATCCGGTTACCGACCTGCCATAAGCCGCTGTGCGGTCCCAGGCGATGGATATGAAAGTATTCAGCATTGCGGGCTTGCATCAGGCACTTCCTTTGTTCTCTATGTACCGGCCAAACATGCTAGTTCTGACAGGTAAATATCCATTTTTATTATGTAAGACAAAAGGATAGCCTGAATTCGCCCTGCGGGGCGCGAGGCGGATCATGCTTCATTCGTTAGCATGACAACAGCGGAATAAAGTGGACAGAAATACGGGGCCTGTTCAGGGCCCCGTGGTCGTCAGGATGGCGGATTATTAGCGATCGCGCAGTTTAGCCAGCAGACGCAGCATTTCGATATACAGCCAGATCAGGGTGGCTAGCACGCCGAACGCGGCATACCACTCCATATGGCGCGGCGCCTGGCGTGCAACGCCGGTGGCGATAAAGTCAAAATCGAGCACCAGATTAAAGGCGGCGACGCCGGTAATCACCAGACTAACCCCGATCCCCAATGGTGTGCTGGCATTCAGGAAGGCCAGCGGGTGGCCAAACATGCCCATCACCATATTTACCAGATAGAGCAGGGCGATGGCGCCGGTTGCCGCGACCAGGCCGCTACGGAACCGCTCGGTCACCCGTACCAGTCCGGTACGGTAAGCCACCAGCATGCAGGCGAGGGTAGCAAAGGTCAGGCTCACCGCCTGCATCACCAGTCCCGGATAGCGCAGTTCGTAAATCGCGGAGATACCGCCAATAAACAGCCCTTCGCACAGGGCATAGAGCGGCGCGGTGATCCAGGCCGTGCGCCGGGCAAAACAGGTGATCAGCGCGAACACCAGTCCGCCGATAACACCGCCCATCAGCCACGGCATCAGCGGCGCGGTATCTTGCAATTGCATAAAGCGCTGCCACATCCAGACAGCGGTAATCAGAGTCATGGCCAACAGCAGTGCCGTCTTGTTGATCGTCCCGGACAGCGTCATCGGCTGTTCGCTGGTACCGCTTCGAACAAAAAGGTTATCCCGCAACAAGGGGTTGCCAGAACGCATGGTGTGTCTCCTGAAAAGAGGAACATGAAAAGACCGGTTCAGTATGCCGCGAAACGACCAGCGACCCAATTCCCTTTATTAACCCTTGCTATACAAACCTGACAATCTGCGCATTTTTTATCAGGGAGATGTCAGGCCGGGCAAAAGCAGGTTAAGGCGTGCAAAAGCGATGGCGCTCCTTTTGGAGCCTGCTAGCCTCGACATGTAAGTCACTAACATTGCGGAGACGTAACGATGAAACAGGGCAAATCAGGCTGGACCAGCCTGCTGCTGACGGGCTTGCTTGCCATGGCCTGCGCGAGTGCCAGCGCCACGACGACCAGCACCACCAAGCACCATGCCCCGCCACCGATGCCCAAAGAGGCGTATGAGGTGTGTCAGAATCTCGCTGAGCATGATGCGTGTAGCATGACCATGCCGGATGGCGACGTGCTGGACGGGACTTGTGAGGTCGCGCCACCGGCACCGGGTTCGGCCGCCAGCAGCGCGGTCAGTACCGCAGCTTCCACGGCGACAACAGGCAAACTGGCATGCCGCCCCAGTCACATGCCGCCACCACCGGATGGTAAAGGGCCGGATGCTGACGGCGACGAAGATCAGGAATAAATCAGCGATATCGCGAACGACCCGTCGTACAGGTCACTGAATCGGCCCCGCAGAGGGTAATGCTAGTCAGTTAAGCTCGCCGGAGAGACAACCTTTTCGCCAACACGCCGTCAACCCTTCCATGGGGGCTCGATGGCGGTATCCTACCGCCAACGGTTGGCTCAACAGGCTATCTCTCCTTCGCGCACTGACTGGCATTACCCCGGCAGAGGGCCGTTTCTCTTTCTGGCCAGCGCCATACGCTGCTTATATATAGCAGTCCGCACATCACGACCCGGATGCGTGTTCAGGCACTATCTTGCTTGGTGCGGCGGGCAATGTATCGCCGGGAACGGCTAATGCTCGCGTTTGGCAGCGTCAATTATCTTTTAGTGGGCTCCGTACGAGGATGTGCATCACACTTTTGAAGCTGTTTATTTCATCATGCTTGCAATATGGGAAACGCTCAAAATGTGAGCAGAGTGCCATCATGGCGAGAAGCCGATCTATGCGCTGTTTTCTGAATAAAGTGCAGTGCAAAAAATGGTCAATTGATGAAAAGAAAGTAAAAAATATGGCATCTGGTTTAGACAGGGCTGTGTGCCAAATGACGTTGATCGTTAAGTTTGCTCTTGGGTACCATTTTACAAATTGCAATTTGTAAAGTACTGAAAAAGCACAATAAAAAAATCAATTACCGCGACAGAGTCGTGATCTGCTTCCCAACTTTAAAGGGTTTGACCTGAAGAAATCGCTGCTTGTCAACCTTTCGGCACAGAGCGAGTTATTTCTTGCCATCACCTAGCGATTGGTTTATTAAGTAGTCACGCAAGCGAACTGAAGTCGGTAAAACGCCGTTTCAATAATGCCTTGTGCTCCTGCGAAGTGGCGAATAAATCCGCAGTAGCAGAAGGCATTTTCAGTATCGCGAGGGACGGAATGTCCCGAACTGGGGTTGCGGCAAACTGGACGCGTTTGCCCTGACGAAATGTTGGATAGTGGGATCTGATCACCGGCAGAGCGCTTTGCTGACGGAGACCACGCCTTGCGAGTTTGACCGTTCTACTGGCTGTGCGGTTTTGCTCGCGCTGTTGTCCTATAGCCATGTTGCCACTCGGCTTTGGGCTCATCTGGGCGCTGTATGTCGTGCTCATAACGCGAAATCAGCATCAGTGCGCAGGGTTTCTCGCGACGTAAGTTGCAGGAAGCCACTGACACCAAAAAGGGGAGCTTTGTTGCATGAAGATGACCAGACTATGGACTCTGTTGTTATTTACGTTGGCCGTTCCCGCCGCCGTAGGTAACACCGGCGCAGTGACTGAATTCCAGCCTGCCGGCATGGAGCTGAATCAATCGGCCTTGGAGGCGGATGTCCCGCCACCTGATTTTAAGGCCATTAAGAACCCGGAAGCGCGCAAGCAGGCCTTTGTCGAGTATCTGCGCCCTTCTTATGACGCAGTGGCGGCCAATATCCTTGGCCAGCGCGCGCGCCTTGAGCAGTTGGACAAACAGCTGCAAAAGGGTATCGCACTCTCTGATGCACAGCAGGATTGGCTGCTGGGTGTGGGTCAGCAATATCGTCTGAGTGATATGACTGCCGACCATGAGGGGATTAGCCGTCTATTGGTGCGGGTCGATATCCTGCCGCCTGAACTGGTGTTAAGCCAGGCGGCGACGGAGTCCGGTTGGGGTACCTCACGCATGGCGCGTAAGTACAACAACTTTTTTGGCCACTACTGCTTCGAGCAAGGTTGTGGGGTGACCCCATACCGTCGTAGCACCGGGGCGCAGGCCAAGAGCTTTGATACGCCAGAAGAGGCGATTCAGGCGTACTTACGCAATATTAATACCCATCCGGCTTACAACCAGGTGAGAACCATGCGTGCCAACATGCGCGCTGAGGTCAAACCGCTGGATGCTGTGGCACTGGCTGGTGGTTTTCACCGTTACTCCAGTCTGGGCAATGGGTATGTGCGTAAGATTCAGGGGATGATTCGGACCAATCAGCGTTACTGGGTGGCTGCGCGCGGGAACTGAGAACCCAGTTAACCGCGATAGCCGGTAGCGCCGCGCTGTGTAGGGCCTGTTTGCGAGAACAAAGGGTGCCGTGGATAACGGCGCCCTTTGTCGTTTTGGCCCTTGGTCAGGCGAGTGTGGTATTGGATGGTTCGGTAGGGTTTGCCGGTACGCGCCATCCCTGCAGCAGAATGCGCATATTATCGATCAGTGCCCGACTGATAATCGCCAAGCGCTCCGCATCAACCTGCTCCCACCCCAGCATGTTCATGGTGGGCTGGCGGAAGGTATAAAACACGCCGACTTGACCTTGTAATGACAAGGTCCGAATCCGGACTACCGGATCTTCCGGGTCCATGCCACACAAGGCGGCTACCAGGCGGTTGAGTAGTAACATCTGTTGCTTGCGATGATGTACCAGCGTCTCATCCGGATGTCCGCCCGGGCCATTACCGGCCGTATCCTGCATGATAAACAGTCGGCGACGTTGGGCATGCTGGTTGGTCATTAGAAACTCCAACGTCAGGCACAATTGATTTTCCAGCAAGGACTGGAGCACCTCGTGCGAGGCTTGTTCATCCAGCGCCTGGCGGATCTGATTCATGCTGTGGTCGAAGAACTGGCGAGTGCTGTCATAAATCGAGGCGGCACACGCCTGGTACAGCCCTTCCTTATTGGTGACGTGGCGAATCTGCAAGCGGGTCTGGAGCAGGTCGAGGCGCAGATTGCCGAGCAGCAAGCGCAACTGACGCAAGCACAGGCGCAACTGCAGGTGGCACAACTGGTCGCCGATCATGCCGCCAACGAGTGGAACCGTTACAAACCGCTGGTGCGTACCGGGGCGTCAGAGATGGCCCACTAGACAGGACTTGTTAGCATGTATTTTCTCTCTCGCCGATTTGCACCCAGTGCCGTCCTGCTTGGCCTGCTGCCGCTCGGACTAGCGGGCTGTATGACCGTAGGCCCTGATTATCACGGGGCGCCGCCATCGCCGGCCTGCACGAGCCATTTTGTCCGCCATGTCGCACAGGCACAGGATAAGGCGCAGGCACAGGAGAAGGCACAGGAGAAGGCGAAGCAGACACGCCAGACCACGCCGTGGTGGCCTCGTGGGAGCTAGATCTGTTTGGTGGCGAGCGGCGTAGTGTCGAAGCGGCCAGTGCGACCAGTGAAGCGGTGGCTGCCGATTTGAGCGATCTGCAACTGGCACTGGCGGCGTCGGTGGCCTGCGAATACCTGCTGCAAAAGAGCCTGGGCGTGGGCTGGATGTCGGCCAACAGCCGCTGACTTGGCCGGCGATCGACCAGACGCGATCTAATCAGCGCGAGGCGTCGATCTCGTGGGCGCGGCGTTGATGCCCTGCGCCCACGGCTTTTCGATTGGACCGGTCGATATTACTGGGCGTGGCTGGTGTTACTTGGTGTGGCCGAGAAAATCGGTCAGGTCGCCCTCTTTGGTGACCACCAGGTCGGGCAGTACTGCAGCCAGATCAAAGCGCGCTTCGAGGCGATAATGCATGGCCTTCTTGTTGCCCTGCATCAGCTTCTGTACCAGTCCCAGTGCGCCGGAGATATCAGGGGTCGCGGTGAGGGTGACGTCGGCCTGTCCATAGGCCGGCAGGACCGGCAGCTTGTTCGCTACCCCGCTGACCACCTCGTGCGAGCCGAGGCTCAGCGTGTAGGACGCGCCGCGCAGGGTCAGATCGCGATCATTGGGGTTGGTCAGATGCAGGTCGATGGCGAAGTCCGGTAACAGACCATTGCTCGGGACAACACGCACTGCGCGGACGGTGGCATTGGGCGCCTTGAGGCCGGTCAGGCTACTGCAGGCAGTCAACAGGGCGAGAAGCCCGATCAGACAGACACGACGAAACATGAATGCTCCTGTAAATCGCTTGGCATGGGAGTGAAGAGTCTACCTGTTTCCAAGGATTGCCAGCCAGATCGCGGCAAAATGTCCTGAGAAGCGGATTTTTCTATCTTACGACAATTTTGTGATCCAGGGTGTAGATAGCTTGAGATGTCGGGATTTCGACTGCATCATCCCTTTTTTGACAGGAATAAGGCAGGATGCCGATGTTGCTCTCCAATCCCACCACGTTAACCTTTCTACTCTATATTCTCGCTATGGTTGGCATCGGTTTTGCCGCCTGGCGCTATACCAACAACTTGTCTGACTACATCCTGGGCGGCCGCTCGTTGGGCAGTTTTGTCACTGCGATGAGTGCAGGCGCCTCCGATATGAGCGGCTGGCTGCTGCTCGGGTTGCCAGGCGCCATTTTTGCAGCCGGTATCTCCGAAAGCTGGATCGCCATTGGTCTGATTATCGGTGCCTGGTTCAACTGGCTGTTTGTCGCCGGTCGTTTGCGCGTCTATACCGAAATCACCCATAACGCCCTGACCCTGCCGGACTTCTTTACGCATCGCTTTGAAGACGGCAGTCGCCTGCTGCGCCTGTTCTCGGCGGTGATCATCCTGCTGTTTTTCACCATCTACTGTGCCTCGGGCATGGTGGCCGGTGCCCGTCTGTTCGAACAGACCTTTGGCATGTCCTACGACACCGCCCTGTGGGTGGGAGCCCTGGCGACCATCGCTTATGTGTTTGTTGGCGGCTTCCTGGCTGTGAGTTGGACCGACACCGTACAGGCCACGCTGATGATTTTCGCGCTGGTGCTGACCCCGGTGGTGGTGATGATCAAGCTGGGTAGCTTTGATCAGACCCTGCAGGTCATCCAGCAGGTGAGCATTCATAACACCGATATGTTCAGTGGCACCACCACCATCGGCATTCTCTCGCTGATGGCCTGGGGGCTGGGCTACATGGGCCAACCGCACATCCTGGCGCGCTTTATGGCCTCGTCATCGGCCAAGACCATCGTCCGTGCCCGCCGTATCGGCATGACCTGGATGATCCTCTGCTTGGCCGGTGCGGTCGGGGTTGGTTTCTTCGGGATTGCCTATTTCGCCGCCCATCCGGATCAGGCGGGGGCGGTGCAGGAAAACCGCGAGCGCGTATTTATCGTCCTGTCGCAATTGCTGTTCAATCCGTGGATTGCCGGCGTGCTGCTTTCGGCCATTCTGGCTGCCATCATGAGCACGCTCTCCTGCCAGCTGCTGGTTTCTGCCTCGGCGCTGACCGAAGACTTCTACAAGGCGTTCCTGCGTCCGCAGGCCAGCCAGATCGAGCTGGTCTGGTGTGGCCGTCTGATGGTGCTGCTGGTTGCGGTGGTCGCGTGGGTGATCGCGCGTAATCCGCAAAGCGAGGTGTTGGGGCTGGTCGGCTATGCCTGGGCCGGTTTCGGTTCGGCCTTTGGCCCGATTGTGCTGTTCTCCCTGCTGTGGCCACGCATGACCCGCAACGGCGCCTTGGCTGGCATGCTGACTGGTGCCGTGCTGGTAGTCGTGTGGCGTCAGGGCGCCTGGTTTGGTCTGTACGAGATGATTCCGGGCTTTATCGGCGCGTCAGTGGTATTGGTGCTGGTCAGCCTGGCCGACAAGGCGCCGTCGGTGACCATGGTCAATGCCTTCCGTCGGATGGAAGCGGAAATGGCGGAGGATGACGACGCTACCCCCCTGCAAACCGCCAAACAGCCGGGCTAATCGTGCGAATAAACATCACATTGATGTAAATTTACTACAGGTAACCTTTGGGTTACCTGTTTTTTTTGCCTCAGCACTAAGCTCCAAAAGTGACACCCTTCGCAAAACTTCCTTCTGTTGGTAAAAAAACAAGATCTAGCTATCAGATTCAATCGAGCAGATAGGTAGACTCATTCCGGTCGTGACAGCGGTTTCAGTTGTTATTAGCACATCAAATAAAAAATAGATGCACATCGCGGAAGGAAGCTATATGTCTGTTGTAAATCCCGTATCCCGCAAGACCATCGGTATGGTTCTGGCTGGCGGTAAAGGCGAACGTCTGAGTCCGCTTACTTTGGCTCGCCCGAAACCTGGTGTCTCCTTTGGTGGCAAGTACAAGATTATCGACTTTGTACTCAGTAACTTTTTCAACTCCAACATCAAGAATGTCTACATCCTGACCCAGTACCAGTCCTATCAACTGAACAAGCATGTGCGCGACTCGTGGGACAAATGGACCGGTTGGGACGAATACTTTGAAGCTATCTCGCCGGAAACCAATAGCGACGGTGAGGAGTGGTTCAAGGGCACGGCTGATGCGATTGGCCACTATTTGCGCTTTATTGAAGACTCGGATGCCGATTATGTTGCGGTGTTCGGCGGCGATCATATCTACAAGATGGATATTCGCCAGATGATCGACTTCCACGCCAACAGTGATGCCGATATCACCATTGCCTCGCTGGAAGTGCCGCGCCATGAAGCCCGCCGTTTCGGGGTGTTCAGTGTCGATGATAAGGGGCAGGTCAAGGAGTTCAGCGAGAAGCCTTCTGACCCGCAATGCATTCCGGGCCGCGACACTTGCCTGGCGTCGATGGGCAACTACATCTTCTCCCGCGAGAAACTGATCGAGATGATCAAGAAGGGCAAGAAGATGTACGACGATCTGGATTTCGGCAAGCACGTCATCCCTATGATGCTGGAAGCCGGCCACCGCGTGTTTGCCTACAACTTCAATGACAACCAGATCCCGGATATGAAGGAAGAGGAGCGTGGTTACTGGAAGGATGTCGGCACCCTGGATTCGTTCTACGAAGCCAACATGGATCTGGTCGCGGTCTCGCCGCAACTCAATCTGTATAACGATCGCTGGCCGATCCTGACCAAGCCGAGCAACCTGCCGCCGGCCAAGACCGTGTTCGATGACGATGAACGCCGTGGCCAATGCTTTGATTCCTATGTGTGTGGCGGTTGTGTGATCAGCGGTGGTACCGTGCGCCGCTCGATCCTCAGCCAGAGCTGCCGGGTCAACAGCTTTGCGCTGGTGGAAGATGCGATCCTGCTGGAAGGGGCCCGTGTTGGCCGCGGCGCGCGCGTCCGTCGTGCCATTATCGACGAAGGGGTCCGCATCCCGGACGGTACCGTGATTGGTTACGACCATGACGCCGACCGCGCTGCCGGCCACACCGTCACGCCGAGCGGCATCGTTGTGGTCTCCAACGCGCTGCGTTAATCACGACAGACCGCGCGCGCTAATTGGCATCTATCAAAACAATCAGGGGCACTTCGGTGCCTCTGATTGTTTTTGGAAAGCCGGATGAGTGACATTCCCTGTTGAAGAGGTTCAATCGATAGTTTTCAAGCCAGTGAATGGTGGCCAGTTGTCGCGTGACGTGGTGTTGCGTGGTGTGGTGTGGAGCCAGGGCGCTGGGCCCCCGCGTTCGCGAGGGCGACGAACGGGGGCGGTGGGCGGTTAGCCAAGACGTGGCGGTATGATGGCTGGGTGGTGGCCATGCGTGCTGACGAGTTGTTGATTGATAACTTGAAGTTGAATATCTATTAACCCAGTAGCGCCTTTTTCAACGAATGTCTCCGGTTCACACTGTGCGTTTGATCCTTGTTGCGCCGCTATTCGTGCTGG
>JAYROM010000064.1:0-3841 GCA_041911695.1 Aeromonadaceae bacterium | reverse complement strand
TGACCCAGTGCCGCACTATCAATGCCCGTGCGATTGCGCATGCCGAAGTGGTGATTGAAGGCGAACTGCTGCCCAACGTGCGGGTGCGCGAAGATCAGAACACCGGTACCGGCAAGGCGATGCCGGAGTTCCCGGGCTATACCGGCGAAGCCAAGCAGTCACTGCCGGTGATCAAGATCAAGGCGGTCACCCATCGCTTTAACCCGATCCTGCAAACCACCGTCGGCCCGGGTGAAGAGCACGTCAACATGGCCGGGATTCCGACCGAAGCCAGCATCCTCGATATGGTGGATCGCGCCATGCCGGGCAAGCTGATCAACGTGTTTGCCCACTCAGCCGGCGGTGGCAAGTTCCTCGCCGTGATGCAGTTCAAGAAGTCCGCACCGGTAGACGAAGGTCGTCAGCGTCAGGCTGCCCTGCTGGCGTTCTCCGCCTTCCCCGAGCTCAAGCATGTGATCCTGGTGGATGAAGACGTGGATATCTTCGATACCGATGACGTGCTGTGGGCGATGCAGACCCGTTATCAGGGTGATGTTAGCACCGTCTTTATTCCGGGCGTGCGTTGCCATCCGCTCGATCCGTCACAGACGCCGGAGTTCAGCCCGTCGATTCGTCAGGTCGGCTCGTCGTGCAAGACCATTTTCGACTGCACGGTGCCGTTCAATCTGAAGTCCCACTTCCAGCGCTCCAAGTTCAAGGAAGTGGATATCAAGCGGTTCCTGCCGGATTTCGAGTAACACAAGCAAGGAGAAAGGCGATGACTCGTCAACGCATCGTAGTCGGCATCAGTGGTGCCACCGGCTTCCAGTACGGCGTCAAGGCGCTGGAGCTATTGCGCCTATTGGATATCGAGGTCCATCTGGTGATCTCCAAGGGGGCGGAGATGACCCGCCATCTGGAGACCGACTATAGCCGGCAGGCCGTACAAGCCCTGGCGGATGTGGTCCACCCGATCGAGAACCTCGGTGCCTCCATCGCCAGCGGCTCGTTCAAGACGTTGGGGATGCTGGTGGTGCCCTGCTCGATGCGCTCGTTGGCAGCCATCGCCCATGCCATGACCGACAACCTGCTGACCCGCGCGGCGGATGTGGTCCTGAAAGACCGCCGCCGGCTGGTACTGATGGTGCGGGAGACCCCGCTTAATCTGGCGCATCTGGATAATATGCGCCGGGTAACCGAGATGGGCGGGGTGATTTTCCCGCCGGTTCCGGCCCTGTACCAGCGTCCGCAGAGTGTGGATGAGCTCATCACCCACAGTGTCGGTCGTGCCCTTGATCTGTATGGTCTGGATATCGAATTGCCACGCTGGGGCGAAACCGCCGCAGAGGACGCCCCGGCGCCGGCATCACTGATCAATGAAAGGAAGGTGTCATGCTAATTGGACCTTATGTAAACGGAACGGCCGTCGTCGTCGGCGGCCTGGTCGGGGCATTTCTCGGCACACGGATGCCGGAGCGCCTGCGTACCGCCCTGCCGCTGACCTTCGGGTTGGCGTCGATGGGGCTCGGGATCATGTTGGTGGTCAAGGTCACCCATATGCCAGCCGTGGTACTGGCGATGGTGCTGGGCGCCATGCTCGGCGAGCTGGTTTACCTCGAACGCGGCATTGGCAAGGTCGCCAAGGTCGCTCGCTCGCTGGTGGACCGCGTTTTCCCGCCGGTAGAGGGCTTGAGCCATGAAGAGTTTATGGAGCGCTTTGTGGCCATTCTGGTGCTGTTTTGTGCCAGTGGCACCGGCATCTTCGGCTCGATGCATGAAGGGATGACCGGAGATCCGTCGATCCTCTATATCAAGGCGATCCTCGATCTGTTCACCTCGGCGATCTTCGCCACCGCACTGGGTTATGCCGTGGCCACCATCGCTATTCCGCAGCTGGCGATCCAGCTTGGGCTGGCGGCACTGGCCACCCTGATCCTGCCGCTGACCAACCCGGGTATGATGGCCGACTTCTCGGCCGCCGGCGGGCTCATCATGCTGGCCACCGTTCTGCGTATCTGTGGCATCAAGATGTTCCCGGTCGCCAATATGCTGCCTGCGTTGCTGCTGGTAATGCCGTTCTCGGCACTGTGGACCACCTTTATCCACTGATTACCATCCACTTATCTCGATCCACCTACTGTTCCATGTTGACCCCGCATGTCACCATGGACTCTTGGCCCGGCACCCCTGCCGGGCCGCTTTTATCGCTGATGGGCGAGAGTATGGCCGAGCGTACGGCTGAGCACGCCAGGCCCTCGTTTGGATAAGGAGCATTGACGCAGTATGACCCCATTACCGGAACGCATGGCCCGCTTTCTACAAGCCCATCATGTGGTGGGATTGGCGATGATCACCGATGATGGCCCCTGGGCTGCCAGTTGCTTCTATGCACTCGACTTACCCGCGGCCCGCCTGCTGCTGCTCACCAGTCTGTCGACCCGGCATGGCCAGGCGATGCAACACAGCCCGCAAGTGGCCGGCACCATCAGCGGCCAACCGGAGAATTTTCGCGACATTCGCGGCATCCAGCTTACCGGCCGCGTGCACTGTTTGCAGGACGACGCCGCCACCCAAGCGATGAGCATTTACTGTAAGCGTCACCCGCTGGCCAAGCTCGGCACCCACCCGATCTGGGCACTGGAGCTGGAGACCCTGAAATACACCAGCAACCGGCTGGTATTTGCGCAGAAGCTGCACTGGCAGCGCGAGGCATAAGCCCCCGGCCCGGCAGTGCCAGATAAAACCTGTTGGCAAATCAGCGCTTTCGATTATTTATCATCACCAGATTATGGTTGCGACACGCAACCTGAATCGATAGCTTACCCTTATATCAACCCTGTCAGTGATGCCGCCGGTATCAGGATCTTTGCCCTCTATGTCTGTCGTCTCTCTGTTTCAACGCTGGCGCGCCGCGCTAGAGCCGCCGGTGGCCACCGCCTGTGTTGACGGCCTGCCGATGCCGGCGCGCCTCGGTGCCATCCTGACCATCGCCCTCGGCATCACCATGGCGGTGCTCGATGGTGTGATCGTCAGCGTCGCCCTGCCGACCATCGCGCAGGAGCTGCACACCACCCCGGCGACCTCAATCTGGATCATCAACGGCTATCAGCTGGTGATCACCATGACCCTGCTGTCGCTCTCCTCATTGGGCGATCGCATCGGCTATCGGCGCATCTATCTGGGCGGACTGGTGCTGTTTATCCTGATGTCGCTGAACTGTGCACTCTCCAGCACCCTGCCCGGCCTGACGCTGGCGCGCGTGCTACAGGGGCTCGGTGCCGCAGCATTGATGAGCGTCAACACCGCGCTGATCCGCCTTATCTACCCGAAAAGCCAGTTGGGTCGTGGCATGGGCATCAACTCGCTGGTGGTCGCCGCCTCGACCGCTGCCGGGCCGACCATCGCCGCCGGCATCCTGTCGGTGGCGTCGTGGCAGTGGCTGTTTGCCATCAATGTGCCAATTGGTCTGATTGCCTTATATCTCGGCCTGCGCTATCTGCCGCGCAGCGAAGGGCTCAAGGGCGAGAAATTTGATACCACCAGTAGCCTGCTCAACGCGCTGACCTTCGGCCTGTTCTTCCTGTCGCTCGGTGGCCTCGCGCATAACCAGTCTACCCCGCTGGTGCTGGCCGGCCTGCTCGCCACGCTGGTGATTGGCTGGTTCTTTGTTCGCCGCCAGTTAAGTCAGCCCTACCCGCTGTTGCCGGTTGATCTGTTACGCATCCCGGTGTTCTCGCTGTCGATGGGCACCTCGATCACCTCGTTCTGCGCCCAGATGCTGGCGATGGTGTCGATCCCGTTCTACTTCCAGGGCGTGCTCGGGCTGAACGCCATCGAAACCGGCCTGCTGCTCACCCCGTGG
>JAYROM010000063.1:0-32251 GCA_041911695.1 Aeromonadaceae bacterium | reverse complement strand
GATTCGCTGGCCAAGCGGGTGGTATGGCCAACCCTCCAGGCCGAGGGGATTCAGCAGCTAGATTACCTGGTCATTAGCCATCAGGACCGCGATCATGCCGGGGATTGGGCCTGGCTGGTTAGACAACTCCCGGTGCACCATTTGCTAAGTTCTGCACCGTTGACGCCGGCGGTCGAGCCTTGTCGCCCGGCCCGCGAGTGGCAGTGGGCGGGGTTGACCCTGTCGTTACTGGCTGCGCCGGATTGGCCGCTGGATACGCGCGGCGAGAATGCAGACTCTTGCGTGTTGCAGATCACCGATGGGCAATTTAGCCTGCTGTTGCCGGGCGATCTGCCGCGTGATCAGGAGCAGCAATTGGTGCGAACCGGGCAGATCATGCCGGTAACATGGTTACTGAGTGCACATCACGGCAGCGCCACCTCGTCGTCGCCTTCGTGGGTGGCCAAAACCCGGCCGGAATGGGTCGTGCATAGTAGCGGTTATCGCAACCGCTGGGGCTTTCCGCGGCCGGAGGTGGTGGCGCGCTTTGCTCGACGAGGTAGTCAACAACTCAATACGGCAGAGACCGGTGCCTTGCGCTTTAGTGTGACGGCGGCGGGGTGGCAGGTCAGGGCCTATCGTCAATCGGGCCCCTGGTACCGGCGCTTGCCGTCAGCGTTGGCCGCTGCCCCCCCTTAGGGTAGAATGTCGGGCTTCTGTCTTCCGTACCGGGACCCCTTATGCACAGTCAATCCCAACCCGCCGCCAACGACTCCAGTTGGGCAACCCTCAAGCGCCTGCTCGGCTATGTCCGTGATCGCAAGAGCGGGTTGTTCCTGGCCATCCTCGGCATGGCCGGTTACGGCGCGGTGGATACCACCTTCGTCTACTCCATCCAGCCGCTGATTGATGACGGCTTGACCGGCAAGAATCCGTCGGTACTGACCTGGATGCCGTTTTTCGTGATTGGGATTGTCACCCTGCGCGGGGTGTGTAACTTCCTCTCCGACTACTTTATGAGCTGGGTCGGAACCCATGTGGTGATGAAGCTGCAACGCGAGGTGTTCACCCACATGATGGGTATGCCGATGTCGTTCTTTGACCGCCATAACACCGGCAACCTGCTCTCCAAGGTGACCTACGATGCCGGACAGGTATCGTCGGCGGCGAGTTCAACTCTGGTGTCGCTGGTGCGCGAAGGGGTGACCGTTATCGGGTTGCTCGGGATGATGATTTACCACTCCTGGCAACTGTCGCTGATCTTCTTTGTCATCGGGCCGATTGTTGGTGTGATGATCTCGATGATCAGCAAGCGCTTCCGTCGCGTCAGCAAGCAGATCCAGCATGCGATGGGCAATATCACCACCTCGACCGAGCAGATGCTGCGCGGCCACAAGGAGGTGCTGATGTTTGGTGGCCAGCAGGTCGAGTCCGAGCGCTTTGGCAAGGTGAGCAACCATGTCCGTCACCAGAACATGAAGATGGTGGTGGTCGATGCGGTCGGTTCCCCCTTGGTGCAGATTATCGCCTCCTCGGCGCTGGCGATCCTGCTGTTTGTTGCCGCCATGCCGGAAGTGCGCGAACACCTGACGGCCGGTACCTTCACCCTGATCGTCACCTCGATGATGATGATGATGAAGCCGCTCAAAAACCTGACCCAGATTAACAGCCAGTTCCAGCGTGGGATTGCCGCCTGCCATAGCCTGTTCGAACTGATTGATCAGCCCCTTGAGCCGGATACCGGTTCACATGAGGTCAGCCGTGTTCAAGGGCGGGTCGAGTTCCGCAATGTCACCTTTACCTATCCAACCAAGGATCAGCCGGCGCTGCGTAATGTGTCGCTGACCATCGAGCCGGGCCAGACGGTGGCGCTGGTCGGCCGTTCGGGGTCGGGCAAGAGTACTATCGCCAGCTTGTTGACCCGTTTTTACGACTATAGCGAAGGCGAAGTGCTGCTGGATGGCGTAGATATCCGGGAATACCGCCTGCGCGCCCTGCGTCGGCAGTTTGCATTGGTCTCGCAGCAGGTCCATCTGTTTAACGATACCGTGGCCAATAACATCGCCTATGCCGCCGCCGGCAGTTACAGCCGTGAACAGATCGAAGAGGCGGCCCGTATCGCCAACGCCGACGAGTTTATCCGCAAGATGCCGGAAGGCTATGACAGCATCATCGGCGAGAACGGCTCCAACCTGTCTGGTGGTCAGCGCCAGCGTCTGGCGATTGCCCGTGCCCTGCTGCGCGATGCGCCGGTACTGTTGCTTGACGAAGCCACATCGGCGCTGGATACCGAATCTGAACGGCATATCCAGGGCGCGCTGGATAACCTGGCGCGTAATCGTACCACGCTGGTGATTGCTCACCGCCTATCGACCATCGAGAAGGCGAACATGATTCTGGTGGTGGATGAAGGCCGCATTATTGAACGTGGCACCCACGCCGAACTGATGGCTAAGGGCGGCGCCTATGCCATGCTACGCCAGACCCAGTTCGGAGAGCAGGAGGCATGAGCCTGCATGCCCTGTGGTATCGCCGTCAGCCACTGATGTGGCTATTGGCGCCGCTGGCCGGTCTGTATGCCGGAATCAGCGCGCTGCGACACTGGCTGTATGCCCGGGGCTGGCTCAAGGTCTATCGTGCGCCGGTGCCGGTGATTGTGGTCGGTAATATCACGGTGGGCGGCAACGGCAAGACGCCGGTAGTGGTTTGGCTGGTGGAGCAACTGCGGGCGCAGGGCTGGCACCCCGGGGTGATCAGCCGCGGTTATGGTGGCAAGGCCGAGCACTATCCACTGGCGGTGACCGCGGCGACGCCGGCTGCAGCCTGTGGTGATGAGCCGCGTCTGATTGTATTGCGTTGTGGCTGCCCGCTGGCGGTGGCCCCGCGACGAGCTGAGGCTGTGCGTTGTCTGCTGGCGCAAGATCCGCAGGTCGATGTGATCATCGCTGACGATGGCCTGCAACATTACGCGCTGGCTCGCGATATCGAGCTGGTGGTGGTGGATGGCGAACGCCGTTTTGGCAATGGTTGCCGGCTGCCGATGGGGCCATTGCGGGAAAGCACGCGACGTCTGCGTCACGTGGATGCGGTGATCTGCAACGGTGGGGTGCCGCGTCCGGGCGAGTATGTCATGACGCTGCTGCCGGAACCGCTGCGCCCGGTAGCGCGGCAGAGCGCGCAGACAGTGCCGGAGCCCGGTGCCGAGGTCGATGCGCTGGCGGGTATTGGCCATCCACCCCGATTTTTTACCACCTTGCAGCAAGCAGGTTTTACCCTGCGCGAGGCGGTCGCCTTTGCTGATCACCAGTCGTATGATGCAGCCAGTCTGCAGTCCCGTTTTGTCACGCGTCCCTTGCTGATGACAGAAAAGGACGCGGTCAAATGTCATGATTTTGCTCGCGATAACTGGTGGTATCTGCCGGTATCAGCACAACTGCCGGCGGAACTACTGAACCGGATTCTTGCCAAATTGAAGGATGTTACTGATGGCGCTCGATCATAAATTGCTGGAAATCGTGGCCTGCCCGGTCTGTAAGGGCAAGCTGAACTACGACCGGGAAAAGGGTGAGCTGGTTTGCCGTGTCGACCGTTTGGCCTATCCGATTGAAGATGATATTCCTGTGTTGCTGGAAAACCGTGCCCGCGTGCTCAGTCATGACGAGTTGCCATCATGAGTTTTGTGGTCGTCATTCCGGCGCGTTATCAGTCAACGCGCCTGCCGGGTAAGCCGCTGGCCGATATCCATGGCAAGCCGATGATCTTACGCGTGGCCGAACAGGCACTCAAGGCCGGTGCCGAGCGGGTGATTGTCGCCACCGATGATCAGCGGGTGGCGGATGCAGTGGCCGATGCCGGTGTTGAGGTGTGTATGACCTCGCCGGATCATCAGTCGGGCACCGAGCGTCTGGCTGAAGTCTGCCGCCATTATGGGTTTGCTGCCGAAACCATTATCGTCAATGTGCAAGGTGATGAACCGTTGATCCCGCCGTCGATTATCGGTCAGGTCGCGCACAATCTGGCGCACAGCGCCGCACCCATGGCGACACTGGCGGTGCCGATGACCGAGGAGGAGGTGTTTAATCCCAATGCGGTCAAGGTGGTCACCGATGTGAACGGTTATGCCCTCTATTTCAGTCGCGCCCCCATCCCATGGGAGCGTGACAGCTTTGCGCCGCTGACTCGTGCACAGACAGTGTCGCCGATCCATCCGCATGCTCGGCATATCGGTATCTATGCCTATCGTGCCGGTTTTATCCAGCGCTATGTGGATTGGGTGCCGAGCGCCCTCGAACAGATCGAAGCGTTGGAGCAGTTGCGCGTGCTGTGGTACGGCGAGCGAATCCATGTGGCCATGGCCAGTGAGGTGCCGCCGGCCGGGGTCGATACCCCGGACGATCTGGCGCGGGTTCGGCGTCTATTGGCTCCATAAGGCGCTTGGCGAAGCAAAAAGTGTGAAAGCGGTCTCAAGACCGCTTTTTTTTTGCCCGGAATAGCGGTATTTTCCATGTGAAGCATTGTTTTGTAACGTGTTGTTACATAGGATGAAACTGTGTTTCATAAAAAATAACAAAATAAGTTGCGCGCAAGGAGAAAACAATGAAGCTTCCGATTGGTACCTCGCTGGGGGAGTTTATCGTCCGCCAGCAAGCAGATTTTCCCTCGGCCACCGGCGAGTTGACCTCGCTGTTGTCCTCGATTCGTCTGGCGGCCAAGTTCGTCAACCGTGAAATTAACCGCGCCGGGATTAGCGATATCCTCGGTAGCATGGACAAACAGAACGTTCAGGGCGAAGAGCAGCAGAAGCTGGACTGGTATGCCAATGAACGTTTCAAGGAGGCGTTAGCTGCCCGTGGTGAGGTGTGTGGTCTGGCCTCGGAAGAGGAAGAAGGGGTGGTCGCTTTCACGCCGTTCCCGGCCAAGGCCTCCAAGTATGTGGTGCTGATAGACCCGCTGGATGGCTCCTCCAACATTGATGTTAACGTGTCGGTAGGAACCATTTTCTCCATCTACAAGCGTAAGAGCCCGGTCGGCGGGCCTGTGACGCTGGAGGACTTTCTGCAACCGGGTGATGCACAAGTGGCCGCCGGTTACGTGATCTATGGTTCATCCACCATGCTGGTGTATACCACCGGGCAAGGGGTGAACGGCTTTACGCTGGATCCGTCCATTGGTTGTTTCTGCCTGTCGCATCCGGATATCCGCATCCCTGAACAGGGTTATATCTATTCAGTCAACGAAGGCAACTATCTAAAGTTTCCGTTCGGGGTCAAACGTTTTATCAAGTATTGCCAGTCGGATGTACCGGGCGAGCACCGGCCCTATTCGTCACGCTATATTGGCTCGCTGGTGGCCGATTTCCATCGCAATATGCTCAAGGGCGGGATCTACATGTACCCGTCCGGGACCAACTCGCCGCACGGCAAGCTGCGTCTGTTGTATGAGGCCAATCCGTTGGCGTTTCTGGCTGAACAGGCTGGAGGGCTGGCGACCGATGGCCGTCAGCGTCTAATGGCGTTGCAACCCCACTCCCTGCATCAACGCACACCTTGCTATCTGGGCTCATCGGCCATGGTCGAGACGCTACACCGGATGCTGCGTGAAAGCGAAACGCCGGAGCCAGCTGCCGATGTGAATGCGGTACTGGTGTAAATCGACCGACGTTACGGTGCGTTAGCTATAAAAAATCCCCGATGAACCATCGGGGATTTTTTTATCTCGGCGTACTGCAAAAAAACAGGCGACCTGCGGGTCGCCTGTCTGGTGCTTGGTTGCGTTATCCGCGCTTGTCGAGCGGGACGACGTGACGGGTGGGTGCCCCGGTGTACAGCTGACGCGGACGGCTGATTCGGCTGGCCGGGTCGGACTGCATTTCCAGCCAGTGCGAAATCCAGCCGATGGTACGCGCCAGGGCGAAGATCACGGTAAACATCGAGGTTGGAATCCCGACGGCTTTAAGGATGATACCGGAGTAGAAGTCGACATTCGGGTAGAGCTTCTTGTCGACAAAGTACGGATCAGACAGCGCGATACGTTCCAGCTCCATCGCCACATCCAGCAGCGGATGGTCGGTGACCTTCAGTTCACGCAGTACTTCATGGCAGGTATCGCGCATGACGGTGGCACGCGGGTCATAGTTCTTGTAGACGCGGTGGCCGAAGCCCATCAGGCGGAACGGATCGTTCTTGTCCTTGGCGCGAGCAATAAAGTGTGGAATGCGTTCGACCGAGCCGATCTCCTCCAACATCTTCAAGCAAGCCTCATTGGCACCGCCGTGCGCCGGGCCCCAGAGTGAGGCGATACCGGCCGCCACACAGGCGAACGGGTTGGCACCGGAGGAGCCTGCCATTCGCATACTGGAGGTCGAGGCGTTCTGCTCGTGGTCGGCATGCAGAGTGAAGATACGGTCCATGGCGCGTTCAATTACCGGATTGACCTTGTACTCCTCACACGGCACGGCAAACATCATGTGCAGGAAGTTACCGGCATAGCTCAGATCGTTACGCGGGTACATAAACGGCTGGCCGATGGAGTACTTGTAGGACATCGCAGCCAGGGTCGGCATCTTGGAGATCAGACGGAAGGCCGCGATTTCACGGTGTTTCGGATTATTGATGTCCAGTGAGTCGTGATAGAACGCTGACAGGGCACCGGCGACCCCACACATGACCGCCATCGGGTGCGAGTCACGACGGAAGGCCTTGAACAGAGAGGTCATCTGTTCATGCACCATGGTGTGGCGCATCACATGGTCACGGAAGGTCTTGTTCTGTTCCGCCGTCGGCAGTTCGCCGGAGAGCAGCAGATAACACACTTGCAGGTAGTCCGCTTCGGTGGCCAGTTCGGCGATCGGGTAACCGCGATAGAGCAGGATACCTTCATCCCCGTCGATATAGGTGATCTTGGATTCACAGGAGGCAGTGGACATGAACCCTGGATCGAACGTGAAGTAACCGCGGGCGGCCAGTGCACGCACATCAATGACTTCCGGTCCTTCGGTGCCCTCAAGAATCGGCAGTTCGATCGGGTCCCTGCCGGGGATATGTAAGGTCGCAACCTTTTGAGTCATAGCACGTCTCCTTTGCTTCAGAATGGCGGTGGGCCCTGGTCCCTGTAGAAAGCAATCCATTGATGGATGGTTAATTATGGGGCCCGGATGTGGAGTATTTGTATCAGAAGGGGGGGGCTTGTCAATTTAGGTAGGCTAGTCTGGTTAATATCTCATCACAGACTGAGATCCAGGTTGAATAATTAATGTTTGCTGAATGTTACCACTTTGTAATCATTTGCCAGCGCTGGATATACTTCATCCAGGCTTGACTGCGTTGCATGTTGCCGGCGATGGGCGTTCAGGGAAGCACCACAGCACCGAAATGATGATGCCGTGTGCTTTTCACCTACCATCCGGCGAGTGGTCAGCGTGGTAAATGCTTAAAAAACGTTGATAATTCAATGGTATTTCAGGATTATCTGACCCTGGCAAGGGTCGGCGGCAAGGAGTGCCGCGGATATGCCACGTGTTATCTCCGTAAGGAGAGGCCGTAGCAGGGCTACCTTCCTGACGGGCAGGAGGGCGGTATCAGGCCGGAAACCCGTGTCACTGCGCAGCTGTTGCTGAGTTAAGGGATGACCATGCATGATGGCCAAATGACCGCTTGGGTGGCGACGTCGCACCTGGCGGGTGCAAATGCAACCTATATCGAAGATCTGTACGAAGCGTTTCTCCAGAATCCCTCTGCCGTCAGTGATGAATGGCAACAACTTTTCCGTGAGGTCAATGCCGGTGCGCCGGAGACCCTGCACAGCCAGGTGCAGTCCTATTTCCGTCGCATTGCCGGTAGCGGGCATCAACGCCAGTCGATGGTGGAGGTGCAGACCGATATCCGGCAAATCCGGGTGTTGCAGCTGATCAACGCCTATCGCAGTTATGGTCACCGTGTCGCACAACTCGACCCGCTCGGATTGTGGCAACGTGAGCCGGTACTGGAGCTCACGCCCGCCTATTACGAGCTGAGCGAAGGCGATCTGGATACCCGCTTCAATGTGGGCTCCTATCAGGCCGGCTTGCCGATGATGAGTCTGCGCGACCTGCTGAGCTCACTCAATAAGACCTACTGTGCCACCATCGGTGCCGAGTACATGCATATGAACTCGGTCGAGGAAAAACGCTGGATCCAGGCTCGACTGGAAGCGGCCGAGGGGCAGCCCAATCTGACTGCCGAGACCCGAGCACAAATCCTGCGTGACCTGACGGCTGCCGAAGGGCTGGAGCGCTATCTGGGGGCCAAGTTCCCGGGGGCCAAGCGCTTCTCGCTGGAAGGCGGCGATATGCTGGTGCCGATGGTCAAGACCCTGCTGCGCGAAGCCGGCCGTGCCGGTACGCAGGAGGCGGTGATTGGGATGGCCCACCGCGGCCGTCTGAACATGCTGATCAATGTGCTTGGCAAGCGTTCGCAGGAGTTGTTCGATGAGTTTGCCGGCAAGCATGGCGAATCCTGGGGAACTGGGGATGTAAAGTATCACCAGGGGTTCTCCTCCGATTTTGATTGTGGTGAGGGGCTGAGCATTCATCTGGCGCTGGCTTTCAACCCGTCGCACCTTGAGATCGTCAATCCGGTGGTGATGGGCTCGGTACGTGCCCGTCTGGATCGCATTGGTGACCCGAGCGGCGTCAAGGTGCTGCCGATCACTATCCATGGCGACTCGGCGATGGCCGGTCAGGGGGTGGTCGCCGAAACCTTCAACCTGTCAGAAACAGCCGCCTACGGTGTTGGTGGCACAGTGCGTCTGGTGATCAACAACCAGATTGGCTTCACCACCTCCAACTCGCACGATACCCGCTCCAGCCAGTACTGTACGGATGTCGCCAAGATGGTTGGCGCACCGATTTTCCATGTGAACGGTGATGATCCGGATGCGGTGATTTTTGTCACCCGTCTGGCGCTCGACTATCGCAACACCTTCCATCGTGATGTGGTGATTGATCTGGTTTGCTACCGTCGCAATGGCCATAACGAGGCCGATGAGCCGACGGCTACCCAGCCACGGATGTATCAGGCGATCCGTCAGCATCCGACCACTCGTCAGATCTACGGCGAACGCCTGGCTTACTGTGGCGTGGTGACCGAAGATGAGGTGGAAAAACTGGTCATCGATTATCGCCATGCGCTCGACAAGGGCGAGTGTGTGGTGCCGGAGTGGCGACCGATAGCGGCCAAATACCACCAGAACTGGTCTCGCCACCTGGGCCATGACTGGGATATCGACTATGACTCGCACTATGAGTTGCGGGCGTTGCAACAACTCGGCGAGCAACTGAGTACCTATCCGCAGGGCTTTGAACTGCAGCGTCAGGTGCAGAAGGTCTATGACGATCGGCTGAGTATGAGTCGCGGCGACAAGCTGGTGGATTGGGGATTTGCCGAGACCTTGGCCTACGCCACCTTGGTGCAAGCGGGGTATCCGATCCGGTTGACCGGGCAGGACTCCGAACGCGGAACCTTCTTCCACCGTCATGCGGTGGTGCATAACCAGCAGGATGGCTCGACCTGGACGCCGCTGGCTGAGGTGGGCTCTGACGTGGCGAGTTTCCAGGTGTTTAACTCGGTATTGTCGGAAGAGTCAGTGCTGGCATTTGAATATGGCTATGCCACGGCGGCACCCTCTTCGCTGACCATCTGGGAGGCGCAGTTTGGCGATTTTGCCAATGGGGCACAGGTCGTCTTCGATCAGTTCCTCTCCTCCGGTGAACAGAAGTGGGGGCGTCTGTGCGGCTTGGCGGTGTTCCTGCCACATGGGTATGAAGGGCAGGGGCCAGAGCACTCTTCGGCTCGCCCTGAGCGTTACCTGCAACTCTGTGCCCAGCACAATATGCAGATCTGCGTACCGACCACGCCGGCACAGGTGTTCCATATGCTGCGTCGACAGATGATCCGTCCGATGCGCCGGCCGCTGATTGTGTTTACGCCGAAGTCACTGCTGCGTCATCCGCTGGCGGTCTCTAGCCTGGAAGAGCTTGCATCGGGCCACTTCCAGAATGTGATCCCCGAGCAGGATCCGCATGATCCGGCGCTCGTGACCCGTGTCGTGCTCTGCTCGGGCAAGGTCTACTATGATTTGCTGGATGCGCGACGCAAGGGGGATTTGCAGCATGTGGCGCTGGTGCGCATCGAGCAGCTCTATCCGTTCCCGCAGGCTGATTTGCAGGCGGCACTGGCACCATATAGCGGATTGCGCGAGGTGATCTGGTGTCAGGAAGAGCCACAAAACCAGGGCGCTTGGTATTGCAGTCAGCACCATATGCGTCAGGCGTTGCCTGCGGAGATCTACTTGCAGTATGCCGGCCGGCCGGCATCGGCATCGCCGGCTGTGGGCTATATTTCTTTGCATTTGAAACAACAGAAGGCGCTGATTGAAGAGGCCCTCGGCATTAACCCGAATTGACAAGGACTAGCAGCATGAATGTAGAGATCAGGGTTCCCGATTTACCCGAATCCGTTGCCGATGCCACGGTCGGTAACTGGCACAAGCATCCTGGCGAGCAGGTAGAGGTGGGTGAACTGCTGGTAGAGATCGAAACGGACAAGGTGGTCCTTGAGGTGCCGGCTCCGGAGAGTGGTGTACTCGAAGAGATCATGTTTGAGCGCGGCAGCACCGTGACCTCGCGCCAGTTGCTGGCCCGCTTGCGTGCCGGCGAGGCGCCACAGGCTGCTGCCGGACCGGAGGCGGATGTGATCACCCCGTCGGTGCGTCGTTTGTTGGCCGAAAAGGGGTTGGATGCCAGCCAGATCAGTGGTAGCGGTCGTGGTGGTCGTGTCACCCGTGCCGATGTCGAGCAGTTCTTGGCACGACAGAGTGCTGTTGCGGCGGCGGATGCCGAACCGCGTGTCGCGGCAACCGTGGCGGCACCGACGGTTGAGCCGCTGGGGCAGATCCTCTCTTCGCCGTCCACATTGCGTGAAGAGAAGCGTGTACCGATGACCCGTCTGCGCCAGCGCGTGGCCGAACGCCTGCTCGATGCCAAGAACACCACCGCCATGCTGACCACCTTCAACGAGGTCAACATGAAGCCGATTATGGATATCCGTAAGGGCTACCAGGAGCGGTTCGAGAAGCGTCACGATATCAAACTGGGCTTTATGTCGTTCTATGTGCGCGCGGTGACCGAAGCGTTGAAGCGCTACCCGATCATCAATGCCTCGATCGACGGTCAGGACATCGTCTATCACAACTATTTTGATATCAGTATCGCAGTATCGACCGAGCGCGGCCTGGTCACGCCGGTGTTGCGCGACTGCGACAGCATGTCGTTGGCCGGTATCGAGCGCGGTATCAAATCGTTGGCGGACAAGGCGCGGGATGGTAAGTTGACGGTCGACGATCTCTCCGGCGGCAATTTTACTATTACCAACGGTGGTGTTTTTGGCTCGCTGATGTCGACGCCGATTATCAATCCGCCGCAGAGTGCCATTCTTGGTATGCACAAGATCCAGGACCGCCCGATGGCGGTGGATGGGCAGGTCGTGATCCTGCCGATGATGTACCTGGCGCTCTCCTACGACCACCGGATTATCGATGGGCGTGACTCCGTCGGCTTCCTGGTAACGGTCAAGGAGTTGCTGGAAGACCCGACGCGTTTGCTGCTGGATATCTGATCGCCATTCTTCGGCCCGGTGCCCTGCCGGCACCGGCCGCATTTAACAGGGATATGTGTCATGAATTTGCATGAGTATCAGGCAAAGCAACTGTTTGCCGAAGCGGGATTGCCAGTCCCGGCCGGTGTGGCCTGTGCCACTGCTGACGAAGCGGTCGCCGCGACCACGACGTTGGGCCAGGACAAGTGGGTAGTAAAGTGCCAGGTGCATGCCGGTGGTCGAGGCAAAGCCGGTGGCGTCAAGGTGACGCAGCATGTTGACGAAGTGCGTGCGTTTGCCGAACAGTGGCTGGGCAAGAACCTGGTCACCTATCAGACCGATGCCAAGGGTCAGCCGGTCAGCCGTATTCTGGTGGAACAGTGCAGCAACATTGCCCGCGAATTGTATCTGGGCGCCGTGGTCGACCGTGCCTCGCGTCGCGTGGTGTTTATGGCCTCCACCGAAGGTGGGATGGAGATCGAGAAGGTTGCTCATGAGACGCCGGAACTGATCCACAAGGCGGTGCTCGATCCGCTGACCGGCCCGCAGGCCTATCAGGCGCGCGAACTCGGCTTCAAACTGGGTCTGGACGCCGACCAGCTCAAACAGTTCACCAAAATCTTTATGGGTCTGGGCCAGTTGTTCGTGCGCTATGACCTGTCACTGCTCGAGATCAATCCGCTGGTCGTCACTGCCGAAGGCAAACTGCTGTGCCTGGATGGCAAGATCAATATCGACAGCAATGCGCTCTATCGTCAGCCCAAGCTCAAGGCGATGGAAGACATCAGCCAGGATGACGAGCGCGAAGCGCATGCCGCCAAGTTCGAACTGAACTATGTGGCACTGGATGGCAACATCGGCTGCATGGTCAACGGTGCCGGTCTGGCAATGGGTACCATGGACATCATCAAGCACCATGGCGGTCTGCCGGCCAACTTCCTGGATGTTGGCGGTGGCGCCACCAAGGAGCGTGTCACCGAAGCGTTCAAGATCATCCTGTCTGATGACAAGGTCAAAGCTGTGCTGGTCAATATCTTTGGTGGCATCGTGCGCTGTGACCTGATTGCGGACGGCATCATCGGCGCGGTTAACGAAGTCGGCGTCAAGGTGCCGGTAGTGGTGCGTCTGGAAGGCAACAATGCCGAACTCGGGGCTGCCCGGTTGGCAGAGAGCGGTCTGAACATTATTGCAGCGCAGAGCCTGACGGATGCAGCCGTGCAGGTGGTCAAGGCAGCGGAGGCCGTGGCATGAGCATTCTGATTAACAAGGATACCAAGGTCATTTGCCAGGGCTTTACCGGCTCACAGGGCACTTTCCACTCTGAACAGGCGCTGGCCTACGGCACGCAGATGGTCGGTGGCGTCTCACCGGGCAAGGGCGGCTCGACCCATCTTGGCCTGCCGGTGTTCAACACCGTGCGCGAGGCGGTCGAAACTACTGGTGCCACGGCAACCGTGATCTATGTGCCGGCCCCGTTCTGCAAAGATGCCATTCTCGAAGCCATTGATGCGGGCATTCAGCTGATTGTCACCATCACGGAGGGCATCCCGACGCTGGATATGCTGCAGGTCAAGTGCAAACTGGAAGAGACCGGTGTGCGGATGATTGGTCCGAACTGTCCGGGGGTGATTACGCCGGGCGAGTGCAAGATCGGGATCATGCCAGGTCATATCCACCTGCCGGGCAAGGTCGGTATCGTGTCGCGCTCCGGCACCCTGACCTATGAGGCGGTCAAGCAGACCACTGACGCCGGCTTCGGCCAGTCGACCTGTGTCGGTATCGGCGGTGACCCGATCCCGGGTTCCAATTTTATCGACATCCTGCGTCTGTTCCAGGACGATCCGAAAACCGAAGCTATCGTCATGATCGGTGAGATCGGTGGTACCGCCGAAGAGGAGGCCGCCGCCTTTATCAAGGCTAACGTCACCAAGCCGGTGGTCTCCTACATTGCCGGTGTGACCGCACCGGCCGGCAAGCGTATGGGCCATGCCGGCGCCATCATTGCCGGGGGCAAGGGCACCGCCGCCGAGAAGTTTGCCGCGCTGGAAGAGGCCGGGGTCAAGACCGTGCGCTCGCTGGCCGACATCGGCCTAGCGCTCAAGGAAGTGACGGGCTGGTAAAGGTTGTGTCCGGATAGAAAGATGCCTCCATAGTGGAGGCATTTTTTTGTCTGCAATCTGGCCGACCGAATATCAAATATAAAACAGGCCAGCATGGGCTGGCCTGTTTGACTGATCCGGGGCGGATTAGAACTCGGCGGTTCGCGGGGTGCGCGGGAACGGGATCACGTCGCGGACGTTGCCCATGCCGGTGACATAGACCACCAGACGTTCAAAGCCCAGACCAAAACCGGCGTGCGGCACGGTGCCGTAGCGACGCAGGTCGCGGTACCACCAGTAGTCTTCCTTGTTCAGGCCCATTTCAGCCAGACGCGCATCCAGCACCTCGAGACGCTCTTCACGCTGCGAGCCACCGATGATTTCACCGATGCCCGGGGCGAGTACGTCCATCGCGGCGACGGTCTTGCCGTCGTCGTTCATGCGCATGTAGAACGCCTTGATGTCCTTCGGGTAGTTCTTGACCACCACCGGTGCCTTGAAGTGTTCTTCGGCCAGGTAGCGTTCGTGTTCGGACTGCAGATCGATACCCCATTCGACATCGAAGTCGAACTTCTTGCCGCAGTTTTTCAGGATCTCGATGGCGTCGGTGTAATCGACCTGAGCGAAATCAGAGGAGACGAACTGCTCCAGACGGGTGATGGCTTCTTTGTCGACACGTTCGGCAAAGAACTCCAGATCGTCGCGACGCTCGTTGAGTACGGCACGGAACACATACTTGAGCATGGCTTCGGCCAGTGCGGCGTTGGCTTCCAGATCGTTGAACGCCACTTCCGGCTCAATCATCCAGAACTCGGCCAGATGGCGGCTGGTGTTGGAGTTTTCAGCGCGGAAGGTCGGGCCGAAGGTGTAGACCTTGGACAGGGCGCAAGCATAGGTTTCGGCATTCAACTGGCCGGAAACGGTCAGGAAGGCCTCTTTACCGAAGAAGTCCTGGCTGTAGTCCACCTTGCCGGCATCGGTACGCGGCAGGTTTTCCATGTCCAGCGTGGAGATGCGGAACATCTCGCCGGCACCTTCACAGTCGGAAGCAGTGATCAGCGGGGTGGATACCCAGACAAATCCCTGTTCGTGGAAGAAGCGATGGATGGCCTGTGCCAGACAGTTGCGCACACGGGTCACCGCGCCCATCAGGTTGGTACGGGCACGCAGGTGAGCCTGTTCGCGCAGGTACTCAACGGTGTGGCGCTTGGCCGCCATCGGATAGGTATCCGGATCATCGACCCAGCCCAGCACTTCAACTGCAGTAGCCTGCAGCTCGAACGCCTGGCCGGCACCTTGGGAGGCGGCGACAGTCCCGGTCACCGACACGGAACAGCCGGTGGTCAGACGCAGCACATCGCTCTCGTAATTTGCAAGCTCATTCGAGACAACCGCCTGGACCGGATTGAAGCAGGAGCCGTCATGAACGGCCAGGAACGAGATACCAGCTTTGGAATCACGGCGAGTACGGATCCAGCCTTTTACAGTCAGGCTGGTGCCCACGGCATAACGGCCGCCGAGCACGTCAACGATAGATGCATGCGTCATCAAATAGATCTCCAGCGAGTGATAACCGGACTCCTGTTCCGGTTTTGCGATCGCAACATCTTACCCATGCCGGGCGAGGACTCAAGCAAAAGATAGGGAACAAACAAAAGAGGAGGGGGCCGCAGCGCGGTCAATCGCACTGAGGCACCACCGGATCATCCATTTAGCGGGCGGGAGAGTCGGGGTGTTGCGCCAGACTGTCCATCAGCTGGTTGAAGTTTTCACTAAGCCGGGTCAGTTCGTCATTGCGCTCGATCGGCAGGCGGATAGTGTGGTCGCCCAGATCACTGGCGCGCTCCATGGCCAACGAGATGCGCTGCAGCGGGGCCACCACCTGACGACGGATGATATACAGCGCCATCAGCACGCCAGCGCCAAATAATAGACACAGCAGCACGGCAGTACTAAGCACATGGGTTTCCATCTGGTGCAGGTCACGGGTCAGGGGCACGTCAATACGCGCTATGCCCAGCAGGGAATTGGCCGGTAGGCTGCGACAAACTTCGCAGCCCAGTTGCGCCAGCAGTGGATTGAGAAAATAGGGACGGGTGATGGTCAGCGAATGCTGGCCGGTCGTCTGATTGAGCCCGAGCGGTATGGTATGCACTGATTGATCGGCGGGCAGCATGTTCAGTGTTCGCGCCATGGCGGGGGGCAATGGCTTTCCGTCTGGTGCAGCGTAAAGCACGGGATGCCAATTGGTTTGACTGGTGGGCAACGCAGCCAGCTGGTCAGCGTGATCGTGGGCCAACAGCACCAGATCCAGCCGATGAAAATAGGCCTCCAGCGCCTGGTCCGCCAATTGACGGGCGTTGTGTACCAACTGTTGCTGCTCGCGTTGTGATTGCAGGCTGGTGATGGCCAGCAGCACAGTGGAAAAAATAATCAGCAGAATAAAGCACACCTTGCCGGCGATCGAGACACGCATGGTTCGAATTCATCCCTGTTCAGGCTGGCAGACGTCGAGGCCGATATGTTAACACAATCCCGCCGGCTGACAGCGGGCCGGCGGGATGCCTGTGCTATCTAACAGCAGAAACGGGATCAGACCGACAGCTTGGCGGATAAACGACCGACGGCGGTGCTGACCGCTTGCGTCAACGTTGCCAACTGGGTAGGGGTGATGATAAACGGTGGCATCAGATAGATCAGTCGGCCAAACGGGCGGATCCATACCCCGGCGGCGACGAATTCGGCCTGCAAACTGGCCATCTCGACCGGATGGTGTAACTGGATCACGCCAATCGCACCTAACACGCGAACGTCAGCCACTGCAGCCTGAGCGCGCAACGGCTGCAGGGCCTGTTGTAACTGCGCTTCGATTTGCTGCACCCTCGCTTGCCAGGGGGTTGACTGGAGCAACGCCAGTGAGGCACAGGCCACCGCGCAGGCCAGCGGGTTGCCCATAAAGGTCGGGCCGTGCATCAACACGCCCGCTTCTCCCTCGCAGATACCGCGCATCACCCGTTCAGTGGTCAGGGTGGCGGAGAGGGTCATATAGCCGCCGGTCAACGCCTTGCCGACACACATGATATCCGGGCTGATCCCGGCCCAGTCACAGGCAAACAGTTGGCCGGTGCGGCCAAAGCCGGTGGCAATCTCGTCGGCAATCAGCAGCACCCCGTAGCGATCACACAGTGCGCGCGCCTCGCGCAACCACTGCGGGTGATAAAAGCGCATGCCGCCAGCGCCCTGGACAATCGGTTCGACAATCAGTGCCGCAATGTCCTGATGGCGTGCGGTCAGCAGCTCGGCCAGCGGCTGAATATCGCGCGCATCCCATTCATCATCAAAGCGGCATTGCGGCGCCGGGACAAACATATGTTCGGCAACAAAGCCCTTATACAGGCTGTGCATGCTGCCCTCTGGGTCGGACACACTCATCGCTCCAAAGGTGTCGCCGTGGTAGCCCTGACGCAGCGCCACTAGCTTGGTGCGCGGGGTGCCAAGGCTGTGCCAGTACTGCAATGCCATCTTGATCGCGACCTCAACCGCCACCGAACCGGAGTCGGCGAGGAAAACGTGTTCCAATCCTGCCGGCGTCATCTCAACCAGCATCCGGCACAGGCGGGTGGCGGGGGCATGGCGAATGCCGCCAAACATCACATGCGCCATGTCCGCGAGCTGGCGGGTTGCTGCGGCATTGAGTTCCGGCACGTTATAGCCATGCAGACAGGCCCACCAGGAGGACATGCCATCGACCAGACGGCGGCCATCGGCCAATTCGAGCTCGCATCCGTCGGCGCGGACCACTTCATAAGTCGGTAAGGGGTGAGTGAGCGAGGTATAGGGGTGCCAGATATGGTCACGATCAAAGGCAATATCGTTCATTAAATAATCTAACGTAAAGGTGTGTTCACTGGTCAGTGTTGACAGGATAGGTCCAGATTCTAGACTGTCCAGGTTTTTGTTGTCGCCGAGGAGCGCACCATGGAATTTCCAATCCGCCATGACTGGACCGTTGACCAGGTCAAGGCGCTGTTTGCCCTGCCGTTCAATGATCTGCTGTTTACTGCCCAGCAGGCGCATCGCCAGCACTTCGATGCCAATGCGGTGCAGGTCAGTACTCTGTTGTCGATCAAGACCGGTGCCTGCCCGGAGGATTGCAAGTACTGCCCGCAGAGCGCGCGTTACCAGACGGGTCTCGACAGCGAACGGTTGCTGGCAGTCGAGACGGTCATGCAGCGTGCACGCGAGGCCAAAGAGGCGGGCTCCTCCCGCTTCTGCATGGGCGCGGCTTGGCGTAATCCGCATGAGCGCGACATGCCGGCGCTGCTGCAGATGGTGCGCGAGGTCAAGTCGATGGGCATGGAGACCTGCATGACGCTGGGCATGCTCACCGCCGATCAGGCGGTGTCACTGGCTGATGCCGGCCTCGACTACTACAACCACAATCTGGATACCTCGCCCGAGTTTTACGGCGACATCATTACTACCCGTACCTATCAGGATCGCCTTGATACCCTGCAGCATGTGCGCGAGGCGGGGATGAAGATCTGCTCTGGCGGCATTATCGGCATGGGGGAAAGTGCCCGTGATCGCGCCGGTTTGCTGGTGCAGTTGGCCAATCTCAGCCCGCAGCCGGAAAGTGTGCCGATCAATATGCTGGTCAAGGTAAAAGGGACGCCGCTGGCCGAACAGGAAGAGGTCGATCCGTTCGACTTTATCCGCATTATCGCCGTGGCGCGCATCCTGATGCCGGCTTCGCATGTCCGCCTGTCGGCTGGCCGCGAGAAGATGAACGAGCAGATGCAGGCACTCTGTTTCCTGGCCGGCGCCAATTCGATCTTCTACGGTTGCAAGTTGCTGACCACTGCCAATGCCAGCGAAGATCACGACATGCGTCTGTTCCGCCGGTTGGGCATTCATCCGGAACAGCGGGCGCAGAAGCCGGATCACCTGCAGGAGCAGTTACTGGAAGAGGCCTTGCAGGCCCGCCAGCAACCGGAGCCGCTGTTTTATGATGCCACCCAGCCGCGGGACGGCGCGCGTGGCTGATCCGTTTGATTTGCAGGGGGCATTGGCCGAGCGCACGGCACAGGGGCTATATCGGCAACGGGCGTGTGTGGAGGCGGTTGATGGTGTGCAGATGCGTATCGAGGGGCGGGATTATCTGAATTTTGCCTCCAACGACTATCTGGGGGCCGCCTCACAACCGGTGATCCGCGAGGCGTGGGCGCAGGCATTGCAGCAATGGCCGGCCGGGTCGGGTGCTTCGCCACTGGTGACTGGGTATACCCGTGCGCATCAGCAACTCGAGGCGGTGCTAGCCGAGTGGCTGGAGGTCGAGGCCGTGTTATTGTTCTCATCTGGCTTCGCCGCCAATCAGGCGGTGATCAAGGGGCTGCTCAAGCCGGAACATGCCTTGTGGCAAGATCGACTGAACCATGCCTCATTACAGGAGGCGGGTCACCTGCAGCCCTGTCGCCAGCGCCGGTTTCGTCATAACGATATGGCACATCTGGCGCAACTGATGACGGATGGCCGTGGGCTGGTGGTCAGTGAGGGGGTGTTCAGCATGGATGGCGACCAAGCGCCCTGTGCGGAGCTCCTTACGCTGGTTCGCGCACGTGGCAACGCCTTGATGGTCGATGATGCCCACGGACTGGGGGTTCATGGCGTGGAAGGTCGCGGCACCCTGGATGCTCAGGGGTTAAGTGCCGCGCAGGTCGATGTACTGATGGGCACCTTCGGTAAGGCTATCGGTACCGGCGGTGCTTTTGTCGCTGGTTCGCGCGTACTGGTGGATTATCTGGTCAATTTTGCCCGGGATTATGTCTACAGCACCCATTTGTCACCGGCCCAAGCGGCGGCCACCACCCGTGCAATTGGTTGGGTGCGGCAGGCGAATCGCGCGCGGGAACAGTTACAGACCAATATTGCGCAATTCCGGGCAGGCGCCGCACAGTTGGGGTTGCAGCTGCTGCCGTCACAGACGGCGATTCAACCGCTGCTATTGGGTGAGAGTGCGCGGGCGATGCGCTGGGCGAGCGCTTTGCGTGAGGCGGGCTGCTGGGTCGGGGCGATGCGTCCCCCCACGGTGCCGGCCGGCGCGGCGCGACTGCGGATCACCTTGTCGGCTGCGCACACCAGCCGACAGATCCATCACTTGCTGGGGGCGCTATGTCAGGCGCAGGAGATGGAGAATGCGTGATCTGACCCAGCAGGTAGACAAGATTGCGTTGGCGGAACGTTTCGGTCGCGCGGCAGCCGTCTATGATCACTATGCTCAGTTGCAGCAGCACGTTGGCCGGTCCTTGTTGGCCCTGGTGCCAACAGCTCGTTATCAACATGTGCTGGATCTGGGATGTGGTACCGGTTTTTTTCTGCCGGGCCTGCAACCCTTAGCTGAGCAGTTGTGGGCACTGGATCTGTCGCCCGGCATGTTGGCAGTGGCCGGACAGCGAGGGGTGGCCAATGGGCTACTCTGTGCGGATGCCGAGCAGTTGCCGTTTCGCCCTGAATCGCTGGATCTGGTGTTTTCCAGTCTGGCATTGCAGTGGTGTCGGGATCTGCCCGCCACCTTGGCCGGATTGGCACAGACGCTACGACCGGGTGGGGTGCTGGCATTTGCCATCCTGACCGATGGCAGTCTGCCCGAATTGCGGTCGGCATGGCGGGCGGTGGATAACGCGCCACATGTCAACCGGTTTGTTGAGGCTAACTGGCTGTTTTCCGAGGCTGAAAAGTGTGGTTTTGCGCTGTTGTCCAGAGAAATCCAGCGCCATTGTTTGCATTATGCCACTTTGCGAGAGCTGCTGATGAGTCTCAAGGGGATTGGCGCCAGTCAGGTGAATGATGCGGGCTCCCGGGGGCTGGCTGGTCGTCAGCGCTGGAGCCGGTTTACCGCTGCTTATGAGCAACTGCGGGATCCAGTGCGAGGCACCTTGCCGCTCAGCTATGACGTTTGTTACGGAGTATTAAAACGATGAGGCATACCAGGACCTTCTTCATTACGGGCACGGATACTGAAGTGGGTAAGACCGTCACCACGGTAGCGCTGCTGCGGGCAGCTAACCGTCAGGGGTTGATGACGGCGGCGTTCAAGCCGGTGGCGGCAGGCTGTGATTTGATGGAAGGCGGATTGTGCAACCAGGATGTGCTGATGTTGCAGAAAAATGCCTCGATCCGTCAGGCCTATGATGAATCTGTCGGCTTCTGTTTTGAGCCACCGATTGCGCCGCACATTGCGGCGGAAGAGACCGGTACCGTGATTGATTTCAAGGTGCTGTCGGATGGGCTGGATCACCTGCAACAGACCGATGCGGATCTGATCCTGGTTGAAGGGGCCGGGGGGTGGCGGTTGCCGGTGGGGCATGGACATTTTCTCTCTGACTGGGTGCGGCATGAAAACTTGCCAGTCATTTTAGTGATTGGCGCCCAGATCGGGTGTCTGAACCACGCCATGCTGACCTATGAGGCCATTTTGCGCGACCATCTGCCGTTGGCCGGGTGGTGCATCAATCGTATCCATCCGGACATGAGTCACTATCAGCAGAATCTGGATACGCTACGTAGCATGATTGCTGAACCGTTCCTCGGTGAGATCCCCTATCTGGCGCGGCCATTTGAATCAGATTTGGGCCACTATCTGGATATTTCTCCGCTGCTTAATGGCCCTTGGGGTTAACGCCATCGACCTGGTCTCGTATTGCATTGCCGGACAAGGGCTAAGACCTATCGTTAGTTGAGGGGATATCCGTGTGGTATCCCCTTGATATTCATCACATCCTGCCGGCACTATGACTACTCACATCAGGAATCACTTGGCACCTGACAGTTTCATCCTGCAATATTGTCAACTTACTGTCAGGTAAAATCTGACAGATGGGATGCATTAAGACTGCTCTTTCCTGCGGTGAAAATATGGTATTTATGATGCGCATTCAGGCGAGACTGGCCTGAGATTGCTGACTGATTCGTGAGGAGCGAACATGAAACGTGTGTTTTTGTTTCTGATCACCAACCTGGCCGTCATGCTGGTGTTGTCTATTGTACTCAGCGTTTTGTCGAGTGTGCTGGGTGTGAACCGTCAGGGGATGGGTGGGCTGTTACTGCTCGCTGCCGTGTTCGGTTTTGGTGGCTCGATCATCTCGTTGCTGATGTCCAAATGGATGGCCAAGCGTAGCTATGGCGTGCAAGTCATCGAACAACCGCGCTCGGAAGTCGAATACTGGCTGTTCAATACCGTGCAGCGCCAGGCGCAGCAAGCCGGCATTGGCATGCCGGAGGTCGGTATCTATGACGCTGCGGAGATGAATGCCTTTGCCACCGGGCCGAATCGCAACAATGCGCTGGTCGCGGTCAGCAGTGGCCTGCTTTACAACATGAGCCGTGATGAGGCCGAGGCAGTGCTGGCGCACGAAGTCAGCCACGTCGCGAACGGCGACATGGTGACCCTGACCCTGATCCAGGGGGTGGTGAACACCTTCGTGATTTTCTTTGCCCGTGTGGTGGCCGGTATTATCTCTAACTTCTTCCGCTCCAATGACGAGGAAGAGGGCTCGGCGATGGGCGGCATGGCCTATTACGCCATCGTCTTCGTGCTTGAGATGCTGTTCGGTGTGCTGGCCTCGATGATCGTCATGTGGTTCTCGCGTCAGCGTGAATTCCGTGCCGATGCTGGCTCGGCCAAACTGGCCGGCCGCGACAAGATGATCGCGGCACTGGAGCGCCTGCGTATGGGGCATGAGCCGCAACTCGAAGGCACCATGATGGCGTTCGGTATCAACGGCAAGCCGCGCATGAGTGAGTTGTTTATGAGCCATCCGCCGCTGGAAGCGCGTATCGAAGCGCTGCGCCAGTCGCGTTTCTAACCGATGAGTCGTGGTTCTGGAGCATGAACTCCATGGCTAATTAAGGGCTGCGCTGGCAGCCCTTTTTCATGCGGACAAGGCCAGCAAGACCGCGTTTTGACCGGTCTGGACTATGCTTGATACAGATGAACTACCCGGGGTGCCAATCATGGAAGCCATCCAGGTCAGTGATTTTATGCAGCATCGTCCGGTCACCTTTCGTGCCGAAGAGGGGATCTACGAGGCGTTGCAGGCGTTTGTGCGCAGTGGGATGACTGCTGGTGTGGTGTTGGATGCTCAGCGCCATGTGATCGGGTTTCTCTCTGAGCAGGACTGCCTCCACGAGGGGTTAGAGGCCTGCTATCAGTGCGAGCAACGTCTGACGTTGCGCGAGTTGATGCATACGCCGGTGGATACGGTGCAGGCAGAGGAGAGTATTGTCGAGGTGACTCAGCGGATGATCCGCGAGGGTCGGCGCTGCTATCCGGTGGTGGATGAGGACAACCGCTTGCTGGGGCTTATCACCCGACATGACATCATTCGGGCGCTGGCCACGGATTTAGCCAGCTGCTTTGGCCATCACCATCCGTCAACGGGCGAACCCTCGGTGCGGTTGGATGATTAACCCACCGCACCGTGACACTCGGGTTAGCTGGCCTGACGCAGGGCTTGCTGGCGATAGGCAATCAGATCTTCGATGCTGAGCACCGGCAGCTGATGTTGTTGCCCAAAGGCTACCACTTGCGGCAACCTCGCCATGGTGCCATCCGGGTTGGTCAGCTCACACAGTACGCCATAGGGCGGCAGTCCGGCCAACCGCATCAAATCGACAGTCGCCTCGGTGTGACCGGCGCGTTGCAGGACGCCACCGTCACGCGCGCAAAGTGGAAACACATGCCCCGGGCGGTGCAGATCTTCTGGCTTGGCGCCGTCCGCGGTAGCGGCCTTGATGGTGGTGACACGATCTGCGGCGGAGACCCCGGTGGTGACACCGTGCGCGGCTTCAATGGTAACGGTAAATGCGGTTTGGAAATGGCTGGAGTTGTGCTCCACCATCATCGGCAACTGCAGTTGCTGCACGCGCGCTTGCGGCAGGCACAGGCGGACAATGCCTGAGCATTCGCGAATCATCAGCGCCATTTGCGCGTTGGTCAGGTGTTCGGCGGAAAAGATCAGATCACCTTCATTCTCGCGATCCTCATCATCGACGACTAACACACCTTGGCCTTGTTGTAGCGCGCGCAGGGCGGCTTCGACACGTTGTTCCGGGGTTCCAAACTGGCGGAGCAGAGACTGATCCATGGTAATTCCTCACAAATAAAGGGAACAGTGATTACCTGAATCAGGGCATGGAAAAAACAGCCGCACCCGTCCCGAGCGCGCCCGACAACAGGCCAGCGCACGGTGGTGCAGGAGATGCTGAATTATCCTCTTTCATCCGGACTATGACCGTCGGCTCCGGAATCACACCGGATCTGCTGACTCCCCATCATCTGGGGACGCTCGCGGGCTGACCTGTTAGACAGGATTACCGCCGGTGGGGAATTACACCCCGCCCTGAGAATAAGCCAGAGCAGAGTACGCGCCTTTTTGGTCTAACACCAGCCTGTTGGCCAATGGTGTGGCGCAGAAGAGCCACATTGCAGTGTCCGTTGTGTCCCATCCATCGTTATCCATCTATCGTTACCGCTCCGACACCGCGTATCTGCTTTGTTCGAGCAGTGCTTCATCGCTGATTGTCTGCATGATGTGGGAGATATCACGGACGGCCAGGGCCGCTGGTGATTTTCTGTACCAGCAGGCCTAACACGGATTAAACGGGCCGAGTGCCAGCATGGTACCGGCGCGGGGCTGTGATAACATCATGTTCCATATAGAACAATCACTCCGCCATCACGGTTTGTGCGCCGGGAATGGTTTACGACGGATAAGCGCATGAAAAAAGAGATCTGGTACCGGATTGCCGTGATCCTGTTGAGCCTGGTGGCGCTGCGCGCCCAAGCCAAGGATGTGCATTTTGATGTCAGTGGTATCAGTGGTGATCTGCGCGAGAACGTGGAAATCCATCTGTCGTCACTGCCTGGCATCAAGGCCGGGAGACTGGATTATCGACGCGACAAGATTATCGACACGGTGCGCCATGGCCTGCAGGCGATGGGTTATTACGGCGCGCGGATTGGTCTGGAGCAAGACAGCAAGGATCCCACCCTGCTGCATGTGCTGGTTAAGGTAGGGGAGCCGGTGCGTGTCCGTTCGCTGGTGGTGACGCTGGATGGCGATGCACAACACGATACGGCCTACCTGACCTTCCTGAAAAAACTGCCGTTGAAAATCGGTGATGTCCTGCATCATGGCCACTATGAAGAGATCAAGACCGGCTTGCAGAGCCGCGCGCTGAACCGTGGCTATTTTGATGCCAAGATGGTCTCGTCGGATGTCAAAGTCTATCCGCAGGAACGACTTGCCGATGTGCAGATCCGCTTTGACAGTGGTCGTCGTTATCGCTTCGGGGTCGTACAGATCGAAGGGGTGACCCAGTCACAACGACTGATTAAGCCGCTGATTCCGTTCCATGAAGGCGACCCTTATCAGGTACAACAGCTGGCAAGTTTGAGTCAGTCGCTGTCAGAGACTCGCTACTTCCGTCAGGTGGATGTGCGCCCGTTGCTCAAGCAGTCCCATGACTATCTGGTGCCCATTCACATTGGTCTGGAGCCGAAAAGCTCGAATCTGATGGAGACCGGTTTCGGCTTCTCCACCGATGAGGGCCCGCGTATGCAGGTCAACTGGGAGATCCCGTGGCTTAACGATCACGGCCATAGTGTGACCACCCAGTTCAAGGTATCCGAGCCGGTACAGCAGCTGAATTTCAATTACCGTATCCCGGGCAAGGATCCGATCAATGACTACTACAACCTGCCGGTGACCTTCGAGCGCAAAGACCAGAATGATACCTCGTCCAGCAAGCTGGAGTCCGGGGTGCATTATTGGACCAAACTGCGCGGTGCCTGGCAGCGTGACTACTTTGTGCGCGCCTTGTTCGAAGATTACACGCAGGGCAGCACCTCCGGGAACAGTCTGTTGCTGCTACCGGGGGTCAGTCTTAACCGCTTGATGGCTGACAAGTCGCTGGACCCGGAATGGGGGCAGCGTATTTTGCTGACCACTGAGTTCTCCCAGCGTGTATGGGGCTCTGACCTGAATTTCACCCGCCTGTGGGGACGAACCAAGTGGATCTATACCCCGTGGGAGGGGGCGCGTGTCGTGACTCGCTTCGAACAGGGGGTCATCTGGGGGGCGCATGTCGATAACGTGCCGCCGAGTTTGCGCTTCTTTGCCGGGGGGGATCAGTCGGTCCGTGGCTTTGGTTTTGAAACACTGTCACCGAAAGACTCTTCGGGCTCATTGACCGGTGCGCGGTATGTGACGGTTGGATCGATGGAGTATGCCCATCCGGTGGCAGAAAAGTGGCGATTGGCCACCTTCGTCGATGCCGGGACGGCGACTAATACCTACAGCGACCCGATCAAGGTGGGGACCGGGATGGGGGTTCGTTGGCTGTCGCCGCTGGGGCCGATTCGTTTTGATCTGGCCTTCGGGGTATCGGAAACCCATGTGCCTTGGCGCCTGCACTTCGGATTGGGAGCCGAACTATGAGTTGGTTGCGTCTGAGCTTTCTGGTGCTGGCCAGTCTGTTCCTGCTGCTGCTGGCGCTCTCTGGTCTGTTGCTGTTTACCTCATCAGGCAATGCCCTGATCTGGCATCAGGCTCAACGCGCGGTGCCTGGCCTGCAGGGTGAGTTGGTGTCGGGCAATCTGGCTACCGGCTGGACGTTTCGTAATGTCCACTTCCGTTCCGCGATCATCGATGTAGATGCGCGCAGCGTGCAGTTGCAGTGGCAGCCTGGTGCGCTGTTTACCGGTCGTCTACCGGTCGAATTGCTCAAGACCGATGGTGTGCGGGTGGATCTGCATATTCCGGATGACCATGCTAGCGCGCCTGAGCCAGATACGACGCCGGTCAGCGACAGCGCGCCGTTCCGTCTGCATCTGCCGTTTGGTCTGGCGGTCCGCTCACTGCAACTGACCGATACGGTGTTCAGTTGTCCGCAAGTCACCGTCAAGGTAGAGGCGCTGCAGGGCGCCGTGCATTGGCAGGGCGAGGAGATGAAAGTTGATGCGCTGACCACGCGCAATATTGATGTTGCGCTCGCCGATGCGGTGCTGGCAGATGACCCACATGCCCCACACCACCCGCCGCGCAAGCCACTGGATAAACCCTTTGATCAGGCGACGATTGCCAAGGCCATCGAGCAGTTGCCGGATGCGCCACTGCCTTTTGATCTCTATGTGAGCCGTTGGCAGGCCAGTCAGGTGCGTTACCATCAGCAGGGTTTTGACACCCTGAAAATGGATTTTGACCTGCAACAGGCCAGTTATATCCAGACCCTGATCCGCTGGCAGCAGCTGGCAGTGACCCACCCTTGGGGCGATGTCAGCTTAAGTGGGCAGATTGACCTGCAGGGCTATTACCCGCTCCAGGGGACTCTGCATGCCAAGTCGCGTCTGCCTTGGCTGGACAAGGCGCTGGTCGGGCGGGAGGCCACTGTGGTGGCCAAGGGGCCATTGACCAATTTACAGGGCACGTTGCAGCTGGCAGGGGGCGAACACCTGAATGCGCAGGTGCAACTCAACACCCTGGCCCCGGATCTGCCGTTTGTGCTGTCGGCCGATTGGCAGCACCTGCAATGGCCGCTCAAGGGCAAGGGCGACTACCAGGCCGGTAAGGGCAAATTGCACCTCGCCGGGCGACTGGATGACTACCAACTCGATCTGCAGAGTGCCTTGCAACTGCTGGACTATCCAGCCGGACAGATTGCCGGACAGCTGCGAGGCTCGCTAGACCGGCTACATATTGCCCAACTGGCCGTTTCGGCGGGCCAGACGCGGGCCACAGCCAGCGGACAACTCGACTGGCAAAAAGGGGTCAATTGGCAAGGCGATCTCACCCTGAAGAGCGACAAACTGCAGGAGTTGGTGCCGGCCATCACCGGACGTGTAGAGGCTAAACTGCCCAAAACCGCTTTTCAGCTGACCCCGGCCGGGCAGTGGTCGCTGCAATTGCCAACCTTGGATGCCAAGGGGCAGCTCAATGGCTATCCGTTAAGCCTGTCCGGTAATGTCTCGGGCAATGATCGCATGCAGTGGCAGTTGCGCCGCATCTTCCTGCGTAGTGGCGATAATCAGTTGGCGCTGGATGGCAGCCTTGGCGAGCAATGGTTGGTCAAGGGGCGGTTGGAAGGGCGTCAGTTAAAGCAACTGCATCCGCAGCTGGATGGCGCACTCACCGCTGAGGTCGACTTGAGTGGTAATCTGCGGGCGCCGGCGCTGACGGTGAAGGCCACCTCAGCACAGATGTCTGCCGCCGGGGCGCGATTGCGCGACTTGGCGCTGGATGGTGCCATCACCCTCGGCGCCTTGCCCAAGGGGCATCTGGATCTGTCGGTGGCGCGCGTGCGTCAGGACACCCTGCAATTGAGTAACGTGTCGCTGCGCGCTGATGGCAACGGCAATGCCCATTCACTGCAGTTGTCATTTGGCGGCAAGCCGTTTGCTGGTGGATTGACCTTGCAGGGGGGATGGGTCAAAGGTCAGTGGCAGGGGGCGTTGCAACAGGCTGCCTTTACTACCCCGTTGGGCAAATGGGGACTGGTCGAGCCATTGCATCTGGCCTGGCAAATGGCAGGTCAACGGCTGGTGCTCAGCAAGCAGTGCTGGCAGTCGCAAGCCAGTTCTCTGTGCCTGGAGCCGGCCTCGCTGACGCCCGGTAAGGGAGAGTTGGCCCTGGCGTTGCATCATTTTGATACCGATCGGTTGTCGGCTTTCCTGCCGGATCGCATGAGCTGGCTGACCATCTTATCGGTCGATGGGATAGTCGGTTGGCAAAAGCAGCGCCCTTATGCCGATTTGAAAGTGCAGGCTGGGCCCGGCAAATTGGTGGCGGATGATATTACCTCCGGCTATGAGGTGTTGAATCTGACTGCACGTCTGGCACAGGAACAGGCGGACCTGGTTTTGCAGTTTGATTCTGACTCGCTGGGGAAGGCCAACATTGATCTGCATGTCGCACAGCCATTAACGGCACGCACCCTGAGCGGCAATCTGAATATCCAGGGGTTACGCCTGCACGGTTTTGCGCCGCTGGTGGATGAGCTCAAACGCATCCAGGGCCGGGTAGATGCCAGTGGCCGAATGGGGGGAACCCTGTCGCAACCCTTGTTCTTCGGTCATGTCAGTCTGGATGAAGGAGAACTGGAGACCTATTCCGATCTGGCGGTGGTCAAGAAACTGCATGCCCAACTCGATGTGCAGGGGCATCGCGCCGATCTGGCGGGCAGCATGATGGTCGGCAAGGGGCGGCTGGAACTGGGCGGCTATGCGGATTGGGGCGGACCAGTCATCGGCGGCCGGTTGACTGCGGATGCCGATACGCTGGAGATCGGGCTGGCGGGTTACGGCCGGGCACGAGTCAGTGCCAATCTGGTGATGTTGCTGGGTGAGGCGCCAAGGCTGGAGGGTCGGGTACTGATCCCGTGGGCGCGGATCAAGGTTAAGAGTGTACCGGACTCCGCGGTGACGGTATCGGACGATGTACATATCGTGCGCGCCAATCAACCGGATGCGCCGCCACCGGCCAAGAAAATGCCGTTTATTCTGGATATCAATCTGGGGCTGGGAGGGGATGTCCAACTGGATGCCTTTGGTCTGAAGACCCATCTGCAGGGCGGCATCCGCATGACGCAGTCCCCGCAGACTGCCTTCCGTGCCGATGGTGAGATCCGTCTGGATAATGGTCGTTTCAAGTCATTTGGTCAGAACCTGATTATCAAGGAGGGCAAGCTGCAGTTTACGGGCAACATTGCCGCGCCTTATCTGGCCGTCAAGGCGGAGCGTGATCCGGAGACCATGGAGGACAAGACGGTGACCGTCGGGGTCAAGGTCAGTGGACCGGCGGCACAACCGAAGATTGAAATCTACTCCGAGCCGGCGTTGTCAGAGACCGAAAAGCTCTCCTATCTGCTGCGCGGCAAGAGTACCAGCTCCAGCGGCGGCACCTCTAATGATGAAGCCATGGCCGGTATCCTGTTAGGCGCCGGGTTGAGTCAGGCCAATGATCTGGTCTCCGGTGTCGGGGAAAACCTCGGCTTGCGTGATCTGAGTCTGGACTCCAGCGGTAGCGGCGACAGCACCCAGGTCAGCATCAGTGGATATGTTTTCCCTGGGCTGCAGGTGCAGTACGGCGTCGGTGTATTCAGCTCGATTGGTGAGGTTAAGGTGCGTCTTGAGCTGTTGCCTCGCCTCTATCTGCAGGCCTTGAGCGGACTGAATCAGGCGTTGGATCTGTTCTATAACTTTGAGTTTTGACCCGCGACCAGGTCTGGGCGGCGAGCCGCTCAGACCTGGCTACGTAACAGTTCGCTAAAAGCGACGGCCGGAATGGCACGACTACGCAGAAAACCCTGATAAAAATGACATCCGAGCTGTTCTAGCATGGTCCGTTGCGCTTCGGTTTCTACCCCTTCAGCCAGCACGTCAAATCCCATCACGGCCGACAAGGCCATGATGGCACTGACCAACACCTGATCCTTATGGTCTTCGGCCAGACGCTGGATAAAGCGTCGATCCAGCTTGACCTCATCAATCGGTAAGTTCTTCAAGTAGGCGAGCGATGAGTAGCCGGTGCCGAAGTCATCAATCGACAGTTGAATCCCGCGTTCTCGCAGCGACGCCAGCCGTTGGATGGCTTCACTCTGGTTCTCCATCACCAGTGACTCGGTAAGCTCCAGCGTCAATTGGGATGGCGGCATCCGGGTTTCACTCAGGATACGATCCAGTTGCTGCAGAAAGTCAGGGTGGTGGAACTGGCGGGCGCTGATATTGACCGACAGTCGCGGCAGCGGGTGCGTGCTGTGCAACCACTGGCAGTGCTGTTCACAGGCCACACGTAGTACCCAGAGCCCGATGTCGTGGATCAGCCCGGTCTCCTCGGCCAGCGGGATAAATTCTGAAGGCGGAATGAACTCCTCATCCTGTGGCCAGCGCAGCAGGGCCTCGGCCCCCATTAACTGCCCGGTGGTGACCGCATACTGGGGTTGGTAAAACAGGACCAGTTGCTGGTGATTGAGTGCCTCACGCAAGCGGGTGACCAACTCCATCCGTCGCCGCACCGTCGCACCAAGTTGGTCGGTATAGAACAGGTAGCCGCGCTCGGCATGCTGGCGAGCCAGATGGGCCGCAGTCTCGGCTTGCTGCATGATATCCAGGGCGGCCATGCCGGCGTGGAACAGCGCAATCCCCTGCGTGCAACTGCAGTACAGGCGAATACCATTAACCAGAAAGGGACGTTCAAACAGCGCATGCAGGGCGCGCAGCAGATTATCAGCTTGCTGGCGCAGCACATGATGTTCGGGCTCGTTGGGCGGGATCAACAGGGCGAATTGCGCGCCCGCACTGCGCGCCAGCAGGCCAAGGGGGCCCGCCCAGCGTTGTAATCGGCTGGCAATATGCTGGAGTAACAGGTCTCCGATTTGGTGGCCGAGCGAGTCATTGATGGTTTTGAATGGGGTGATATCGAGCAACATCAATAGACCCTGATGATTGGTCTCACCCGGTCGGGAGAGCGCGGAGAACAGCGCGCGGCGATTGGCCATACCCGTCAGCTCATCAAGTCCCGCCAGTTCGGCGAGTCGCTGGCGAGCAGCACGCGTCTGCCCCAGATCCTCCATCACACAGCAAAAACCGGCCAACTCCTGCTGATGGTGCCAGGCGCTCAGCCGCATATGCACGGGCAGTAGGGTGCCATCAGGCTGCAACATAAACTCATCGGTGATATAGCACCCCTGATGGCGCAACTGCCGCAGCAGATGGCGTAGCAGGGGTAAAAAACTGTGTCGCGGTAACAGCGCGGCCATCTGAGTCACCGGCTGGTTTTCGCCCAGACTTTGTCGCCAGGTACGCCAGGGTTGATTGGCAAAACGGATCTGGCCCTGACGATCAAGCAGCAGTGCCGGCAAGGGTTGCGCCTGCAATAACTGGCGCAGGTCTGTTGGGATGCCGGGCGGTGCGGGTAACAGCCCGGCGAGCAGGGGCGCCGCATCAAGCAGCTGTGGGGCCAGTTGCTCCAGCGCTGTGGCCTCCGCGCCAAAACACTGCAACAGCCCGGCCAAGTGGCCACGCCGGCTGCGTAAAATCAGCTGATAACCCTGTAGGCCATGGCCCTCATCCGGCAATGGATGCAGCATCTCAGCGCTGGCTAGCCAGCTACTGACCTGCTGTGAGGTGCAGGGGCGTTGGTGGGCGCCGAGCATCGATTGCCCCGGCTGAGGCCAGAAGTGGAGCAGGGTTTGTTGCTTTTCCTGATAGTGCCAGAGTTGAAGTTGCTGAACTCCATAGGGTTGCAGCAGATGCAGCAGGGCGGGCATACGCTGTCGACTGCGCAGGCTGCGCAGGGCATCAAGTTGGGGCAATAACCGGCGACTGGCCAGCATCGCTGCCGGCCACAATTGACTGTCCTGTTCCGGGTCAAGCAACAGGGCGGCGGTGCGTGCGGCCAGCGGGAACAGATCGTCGGCAAAACGGGGCTGCCAACTACGATATTCGAGGGTCAGCACCCCCCAGGGTTGACGATCTTGGCTGATCAG
>JAYROM010000062.1:0-22697 GCA_041911695.1 Aeromonadaceae bacterium | reverse complement strand
TCGCCGGCCAGCGCATTTTCTCCCATCAGACTGATACCCAACTCATGTGCCGCTTCGGCAAACCAGCTCACCAAATCGGCTGCACGGGAATAACCTTCGTAATCCTTATTGATCATCTCCAGACAGGTGAAATGCACGACAACACGTGAACGCCATGCTGCTGGCACGACCTGCTCGAGTAACCCAACATACTCTCGCTGATTCTGGGCACCGAGTGTGGGATGCGGCCGGATCAGGCCCGCGGTGATTTCGGCGACGCGCGGTGAGTCTGGATCACTGATCTCCCAATGTATGCCCGGGATCTTGATCCCAACCGGCACTTGCTGCCAACGCCCCTGATTGAACACGGACAAACCGAGTTCAAGGATTCGTCGACCATGCTCGGCCAGCGCCTGATGGTACCAACCAAGAAACTCTCTTGCCCAAGCCGAATAGATGTACTGACGGTTGTCAAACAGGGCATCGGCTAACGGCAACTCAACCTCGTCAAAACGGCGATAGCGACTCCCGAAGGCATAGTTGAGCGCCTCTGGCGTACGATAGCGTTGGCGCAACCACTGCTGCCAATCCTGCCGCGCTAACGGGCTATAACATTGCAAAGTGCCACGATTCGGATAGTTTCCCCAGTCATGGGCATTGTAACTTGGGTATCGCAACTCGCCGGCCGGGCCCAGGCTGAGGTTGACTTCGGCAACATGGCCAGCATAGGCACTGAAGTGATCGCGGAACGCCTCCATAAATCGTTGGTAGTAGGGCAATACATAGCGGTCCGCCCACAGTGAAATGTACTCCATCGAGGCATCACCGGTTTCGCTGACATATTGCAGATCGCGCACTGACTCCAGCTCGCTATGGCTGTCCAGTAACTTGCCCCATAGCCATAAGGGTATGGTCTGCATAAAGTCGTCATTGACGTTGCCACCAGCCTGGTGGAACGAGAGGATCGGCACCCAACGCATATCGTGTGCTGCCAGCAACGCCACCAGTCGATCGTAGTAGCGCCAGTCGAACTGACCAGCTTGGCGCCCTTCGATCAGCCCCCACCAGAGATCGGTCGAAACTGCAGTCACCCCCATACGACGCAACTGACGGATCTGATCAGCAAAGTGCTGCCACTCGGCTTCAGAGAGCAACTGCCGCGAATTGGCCACTTTCAGGTGGAGTGGCCCCATCACCCGGAACTCGCGATGACGGATCCGAGCCTCCAGCCCCTGAGCATGGCGCAGGCGACTCAACTGGCGCAAGCGCGCCGCACCGATGTCGCTGCTCATAAAACTGTCGAGATCACGCACTACCCAACCGCGATAGACAGGGTCATGCAGCACAGTCTGCACCAGATGCTCCCATTGCGGCAGATCTTCCAGCATCAGCGGGCGCGAGGTCTCTGCCAGTAACGGAATGGCTAATGTGCTGGCAGCGGTCTGCCACGCCTGTAGTAACTGGCAAGCTGGCTCACCGTGGCGTAACCCCACCCCTGTCAGCAACAAACGTGTTCGCGTTCGCAACGATGCCGGTAGCAAAGCCTCGAGCACAGGCACCAGCCCTTGCCCCTCCAGCGCCTGGGCGCTGAATCCTGCAATCTGCATGGCTTGCAGCGCATCGCCTTGATGTAGCGCCGGGAGTCGCCCGGGCAAACGAATGCCCAGCTGACAGTGCTGCCAGTTGCCGTCAAACAAGGTGCCCGCCAAGTGCAGTAGTTGCTGGCCATAGCCGGTCAGCGACTGCTGATACCAGTCATAGAATGCGGCGGTGGCTGACGACGTCTCCCCCCGTTGCAAGGCGGCTAACAATGATAATAGTGCCGATTTAAGCGCCTCTTCACTGACCAACTGATCCGTGCTCAGTGACCATGCCTGCGCCCAGTCAGCCAGGCTGCCATATTGCTGTAACATCGCGTGACGTAACTGTGCCAACGCCAACTGGCTAAAGCAGGGAAAGTGCGCTTGTAATCCGCTGCCGGTATGTTGCCCCAAAAAGGGATAACGCCATTCCCCTTCCGGACCAATGCCGAGCACCAGCTGGGGTATCTGGCGGCTAAACCCAGCCAGGTGGGTGGCAAAACCGGAGAGAAAACGCTGAAAGTAGGGGGTGGTGGTTGATGCAGCCCACAGAGAGGTCGCAATGATGCTATCTCGTCCCCATGGGTCCAGATATTTAAGGCTGTCCAACGGCGCGGCGGTGGGCAAGGCTTGTTGCAAATGCCCCCATAACCAATCGGGCAATAAGGTCATGGTACGCACATCACGCATACCGCGGGCCACCAGCGACAGATCTGGCACGATTTGCAAGCCGGCGTCCCGAATCAGCGCAAACAATGCCTGGTAGCACTGCCAGGCTGCGGCGTCCTCTACCTGTTCCGGACGATAAGGCGCGACATGTCGCCAGCTGATGGGCACCACAATACCCTCTGCACCAGCCTGACGAGCTTGCTGCAGACGTTGTTGCAGGGCTCGGATCGCCGCCGGATCGGTTAACCACTGCGGCAGATTGCGTGTTAGCTCCGCGCCCAGATGCATCCACACATGCAAGGGTGACGATGATACGGTCATGCTCTACTCGTGACAGCCGGGCGAATTACCCTCTCCGTTTTTCTACCACGGCAGGTGAAACCGCAAATTTGGTAGGCTTTTCACCTTTGCACAGCGTGATGCTGATCACACTATAAAAATGGCACACCTCGAGGATTCCGAACGAACCCATTGCGCACCAATGGTGTGCACCAAGATGGGCATTGCGCACTATTCCATTGCTTTATATCGATTTCTCAATTAGTTAACCACAAAACTCCCACAATTGTGGGTTTACTCAGTATAAGAGACTGGTATTATCGGTTTTCCTTTAGTGCTGTTTTCAGGATGAATCATGCCCTCCCTGTCAATCCAATGGAAGATTACTCTACTGGGTGGCGCTTGCCTGTTGGCAACCACCGCTGCGCTCACCTCCATCGCGCTGTTCGACGCCCATCACACCAATCAACTGGTACTTGGCCAGTCCAGCGAAGCGTTAAAGGCGGATGCCGCCGCGCTGTTGGGTCACCAAGCTGAAAGTGAGTCAGCGCGCATCAGTAACTTCTTCCTGGATGCAGCCACCCGACTGCAGATGACCACCAGTACCATTTCGTTTCAGAAGAAATTTGTTGAAGACAATCTGTTGAGCAGTGAAGTCTTGCGCGGCGCGGTACGCCAGACGGTTCAGTCGAGTCTGGAACAGAGTGATCATGTGGTGGCCAGTTATGCCATCTACCAGCCGGATGCGCTGGATGCAGAAGACAATAACTACCAAGGATCGGAAAATCTCGGCTCCAACGAAGCCGGTCGCATGGCCACCTACTGGTATCGCGATAATGTTGGCAATCCGCTGTCACAGCCGGTGAGTGAAGCCCAGATCAAAGACACAAAGCCAGCCAGTAACGGATTGCCAGGCAATGCCTGGATCCAGTGCAGTCTGGACAGCAAGGCGCCCTGCCTGCTGGATCCCTATTTCGATCACAAGGGGCAAAACCACCAGCTGATTACCTCATTGACAACCCCGCTGATGGCTGGCCGTAGCTTGGTCGGGATTGCAGGTCTCGACCTGCCGATGAAGCCAATCCAGGATCTGCTTTCTCATATGAACCAAAGCATGTATCAAGGTGCCGGTGATGTATTGCTGGTCAGTCAGCACGGCTATGTGGTCGGCGGTACCCGCAAAGAGATCAAACCAGGCTCCGCACTGAGCAAGCAAGATACCGATGCCCTGACCAAGTTACTGGCAGCCAACAAGCGCGATGTCAGCTGGCAAGGCGAGCGCCTGCAGATCACGGTTCCCTTGCACCTGCAAGGTAGTCAGGCTCCTTGGGGGCTGATCGTCCGCATGCCGACCAAAGTGGTCATGGCGCCAGTGATCGAGATGCAAAACCAGCTGAATGGTGAAGTCAAAGCCACCAGTTGGCGTCTGCTGCTCTCCGCATTGCTGATTGGCGGTCTGGGCATGGGCGTTCTCTGGCTGGCCGTGTTACGACTGGTTACCCCATTACGCGGTGTTGCGGATAGGTTGCGCGATATTGCGCAAGGTGAAGGCGACCTCACCCAGCGCATTCAGTTGCAGCGTCAAGACGAGTTGGGCGACCTGGCCACCTGGTTCAATGCCTTCCTCGGCCGTATCCACGGTACGGTTCAGGAGTTGGTGGGGCTGGTGCACGATACCCGTTCACATACCGGTCAGGCGGCGCGACTGTCGGAACAGAGCCAACAGGCACTGGCCGCGCAGTTTGGTGAAATCGATATGGTCGCATCCGCCTTTGAAGAGATGCATCAGACCTCTGGCGAAGTCGCAACCAGTGCACGTCGTGTCGTGAGCGCGGCAGACAGTGCTGAGGAGTCGGCACAACAGGGTAAGGCGGTAGTTGAGGAAACGCGTCTGGCCATGGAGCAGTTGATGGGCTTTATCAGCGATGCCAAGCCACGCGTAGAGGCCCTGTCTCGCGACAGTGAGAACATCAGCCAGATTCTGGAAGTGATCACCGGTATTGCCGAGCAAACCAATCTGTTGGCGCTTAATGCCGCGATTGAAGCTGCTCGTGCCGGAGAGCAAGGTCGCGGCTTTGCGGTGGTGGCAGATGAGGTGCGCAACCTGGCGCGGCGAACCCAGGACTCGGTCATTGAAATCCGTCATGTGATTGCCGCACTCCAATCCGGCACCCAGGAGGTCGTCGGGGCAATTCTGTCGAGCCATGAACAGGCCAATGTCACCCAGCAACGCGCCCAAGACGCCGTGATCATGCTGGAGGCAATCACCCGCTCTATCGCCACCATCCAGGAGATGAGCAATCAGATTGAAATTGCCGTGAAAGAGCAGAGCAACGTCAGCGGAGAGATCAGCGCCAACGTCAGCAATATCCGTAAGGCCAGTGAAACGGTAACCCATGCCGCCAGTGATACCAGCACCATGCTGCAAGAGATGGTTGCGCTGGCTAATCGGGAGCAGGCGCTGGTGGACCAGTTCAAGGTCTAACGGATAGCTATCGCAGAAAGTGAAATCGGCCGCATTGATGCGGCCGATTTCATTCCTGGCGCAGCGTTTTGTTAATGCTGGCATCGCCATGTAAGAGACGGGTAAAACTCTGCAAACCGCCTGTCATTCCTAACAGGCTAGGGTATGTTGAAGACAGACGATATCTGATCGTACTGACCTCACCATCCGGTCGGTGCGGTATCCCTCGGATATTGGCTAACGCAATCTATGTGGTTGCATCGTTATCCTTGTTGTTTGCCATTAATACCCTCCCCGATCCGGGTATTAATGGGTCATCCCTTTTGACCTGCCACCTGGCAGGTCTTTTTCTTTATGCAGTGGGTCACTGACAGCCTGTCGGCCAGCGGCGTTTACTCACCCGCTTGCGGTAGGTCCGCACCGCCCATTCGACGCTGGATGACTCCGGCCTTGTGCAACAGATGACGATCTGTTCTGTGGGTCTGGTAATACCGTGGATTGGTCACCATCGCAGCCAGCAATGCCGCTTGGGAGGGGGTTAACTGACTGGCATGGACATGAAAATAGTTACGTGCCGCCGCCTCGATGCCAAACAAGCCTTCTCCCCATTCGATCACATTCAAATAGAGTTCAAAGATACGCTGCTTATCAAGGAAGGTTTCCAGCATCACCGTGATCAAGGCCTCTTCCGCTTTGCGCCACGGTGTACGACTGGCCGATAAAAACAGATTTTTGGCCAATTGCTGGCTGATGGTCGAACCACCTGCCACCACATGCCCCTTCTTCAGATTCTTCTCGAAAGCCGTGCGCATGCCATCCCAGTCAAAGCCATCATGCTCACTAAAACGGGCATCTTCGGCCACCAATAATGCGCGCTTCATATGGCGCGAGATATTGCTGTAGGGCACCCACTGATAGCGTAACTCGGCGTTCGGATCATCATCTTGCAACCGCTCCAGTTGGGCACTCATAAAACTGGTCATATCCGGGTTGTGCCAGTTCAGGCTGATTACATAGCCGAGGATCCACAGATTCCACACCAGCAGCAGATAAAACGCCCCCCAGAGCAGATGGCGTAGTCGTGTCTGGCGCCAACTTGACGGCACGGCACGGCGGATGACAGGCAGGCAAGAAAGCCGCGCAAACAGACGGTCAAGCACACTGATTCCAGATACCAATGAAAGAATTGCCGAATTTTAGCCAGCCCAGCGACGTCAGGCAACGCAACACTCTGTTCTGGCGAATTATTCTGATACCCTGAACACCCATTTCAGGAGCCTGCCAAATGACATTGTGGATAGATGCGGACGCCTGTCCGGTGGTGATTCGAGACATCATGGTGCGAGCTGCTGAGCGCACACGCCAACCCTTGGTGCTGGTCGCAAACCAGATTATCCGTATTCCTCCCTCCCCCTTGATCCGCCGCGTACAGGTTGATAACACGCCTGATGCCGCTGATCACTGGATTGCTGAACACGCCGAAGCCGGCGACCTGGTGATCACCGCGGATATTCCGCTGGCAGCCCGTCTGGTGCCTAATCAAGTATCGGTGCTGACACCACGCGGCGAAGCGCTGACTGCCAATATCATCGGCGAACGGTTATCGGTGCGTGATTTTATGGATGGGCTGCGCAGTGCCGGCATCCAGACCGGCGGGCCGGCGCCAATGTCTGCCGCCGATCGCCAGCAATTCGCCAATGCCCTGGATCGCTGGTTGCGCCAGCATGTGGTGAGCTGAGTCAGTCACGCCCCTTGGCGCCGGCCTAAGAACGTTCAAACTTCCGTCACCAAGCTGTCATCACCCGGCACTACGCTGTGCGGGCAAAGAGGTTACGCCAACCGCCAGCCGATGGTTGTATCTGACGAATGACGTGCCTCGCTTCAGCGCAGACAAGACGGGGGCTCGTTATGATCGACAAATATGATCACCAGTCCGGTGCGGGCGGATGGCAGATAGTGAATTGGTTGGCAGTGGCTATCAGCGCCCTGTTTATCTTGCTCACCCAGATCAATCCGGTAACGGATAACCACAAGGCGTGGACGCCGGGGTGGTGTAGCGCCCCGGCGCCGCAATCTGACTCGCCTAATCTGACCCGCGACCTCGCCTCCAGAGAGCAACGTGACCAGCTCTGCGCGTTACATGCGAGTCGCTTTTGAGACGCGGATGATTTGATGCCACGTCGTTAACGGCTGCTGGAGTGACCAGTCACAGGCTGTACTGCGCTACGCCACTGCCCAGGGGCCGCCAACAGACGGTCAACCAGTAACGGCAATGTCTGTCCTGACGGACCATACCACGCATGGTCAAACCGGCTCTGCTGCAATGAGGGCTCCAGGTTACACTCGACCGCCACGGCCCCCGCCTGTTTGGCTTCTGCAACAAATCCGGCGGCAGGATAGACATTGCCCGACGTACCGATGGCGATAAACAGATCGGCTTGCCACAACGCCTCGGAGATCCGCGCCATCTCCAGCGGCATTTCACCAAACCAGACTATATGCGGTCGTAACACCTGCGGCGGTGTACAGCACTGACAGCGTGTCTGTGGCGTTACATCCTGATGCCAAGGCACCACCTGCCCGCTGCGGACACAACGCACCTTGAGCAGTTCGCCATGCATATGCAGGACCTCCGGGCTACCGCCACGCTCATGCAGATCATCTACATTCTGCGTGATAAGCAATACCTCACCCGGCCACTGTTGTTGCAACCGCGCAAGCGCTAGGTGTCCTGGATTGGGCTCTACGCTGGCCAGCTGTGCGCGACGCTGATTGTAGAATTGTTGTACCAGCGCCGGATGACGAGCAAACCCTTCAGGGGTTGCGACATCTTCAATTCGATGCTGCTCCCATAAACCATCGCTGGCCCGAAACGTGGCAATCCCCGACTCTGCCGACACACCTGCGCCAGTCAGGATCACGATTTTAGCTGCCTGCTCCACCCTCACTCTCCCCTTGTCTGTCCGGACAACCCCATTGCGGCATACGCCAGAAAGCAACAAGCCAGACCGAAGTCTGGCTTGTTATCGTATGTGGCTTACAGTTCGTCATCATCCTCAATGTCGACCGGCTTGGCATGTTCCACCCGGGCCTTGAGCTTCTGGCCAGGACGGAACGTCACCACGCGACGAGCACTGATTGGAATATCCTCACCGGTTTTCGGATTGCGCCCCGGGCGTTCGCTCTTGGTGCGCAACTCGAAATTACCAAAGCCGGAGATCTTGACCTGCTCACCCAGTTCCAGCGACTGGCGGATCTCTTCGAAAAACGCCTCTACCATCTCCTTGGCGTCACGTTTGCTAAGACCCAATTCAGTAAAGAGATGTTCTGCGATATCGGCTTTGGTCAGCGCCATATTCAATCCCTCAAGGATGCATTGAACTCACTGCGGAGGCCATCCACGACCCGTGCGACCGTGTCGGCAATCTCCTTATCCTCCAGTGTGCGCTGGGTATCTTGCAACACCAGACTGATAGCCAGACTCTTCTTGCCATCAGCCACACCCGGGCCCTGGTACATGTCAAACAAGTTTATTCCAACTATCTGATTTCCGCCAATTTTTTTGGCGGTTCTCAAGATATCCTCTGCAGCCACGGTCTGATCGACCACCAAGGCCAGATCGCGACGATTGGCCGGGAAGCGAGAAATCTCGCCCGCCAATGGAATAGTAGTCTGCGACAGGGACGCCAGGGTCAGCTCAAACAGCACCACACGGGTCTTGAGACCCAGTTTCTTTTCCAGACTTGGGTGAATGACCCCAATCCAGCCAACCTGAACATCGCCAGCATAAATGGCGGCAGCCTGGCCTGGATGCAGTGCCGGATGCTGGGCAGCAACAAAACGGAACGCTGCGCTGCGGCCCGTCAGTTCAATCACTGCTTCCAGATCGCCCTTCAGATCAAAGAAATCAGCAGCCTTGGACGGTACCGACCAGTGTTCATCCGCCAGATTGCCGCTGATCACGCCAGCCAACATCGGCTCCTGACGGATACCATTGTCGGCCGCCGCATCACGGATAAAACGCAAACCACTTTCAAACAGACGGACACGCGGCTGCTGACGGTTCTGGTTATAAACCACCGCATTGATCAAGCCCGGCCACAGCGATACCCGCATGGCGGACATGTCGGCAGAGATCGGGAACGGCAGGACAATCGGATCCTGTTCCGGGAACAGCTGAGCCATCGCCTTCGGCTCCACAAAGCTGTAAGTAATCGCTTCCTGGAAACCACGATCTACCAACAGGTTGCGAATGCGGCGCAGCGGTAAATCGGCTTCTGGCTTGTTGATCATGCTCAGATGGCCGGTTGGCGGGCAGTTCGGAATGTTGTTGTAACCGTAAATACGGGCTACTTCCTCGATCAGATCCTCTTCGATCGCCAGATCGAAACGCCAGGACGGCGCAACCGCCTGCCAGCCTTCCGCCGTTGCGGTAACCGCCAGACCCAGACGATGCAGGATTTCGGTGACCACAGCGTCATCAAAGCGGATACCGACCACACGGGTCAGCTTGTCGCGACGCAGAGTGATCGGCGCCACCACCGGCAGATCAGCCTGTGAGGTGACATCCATCACGGCACCCGCTGCACCACCGCAGATCGCCAGCAGCAGCGCCGTCGCGCGCTCCATGGCCTGCGTCTGCAGCGCATAGTCGACACCGCGTTCGAAACGGTGTGAGGAGTCGGTCGCCAGACCATAGCTACGCGCACGCCCCTTGATAGACAACGGGCTGAAGAACGCACACTCCAGCAATACATTCTGGGTATCGGGCGATACGCCGGAGTGCAGACCACCGAAGATCCCTGCCAACGCCAATGGACCTTGCTGGTCAGCGATGACCAGGGTCTCTGCGGTCAGATCGACCTTATTTTCATCCAGCAGGGTCAGGGTTTCGCCGGCCTTGGCCTGGCGCACCACGATACCGCCCTGCAACTTATCCAGATCGAACGCATGCATCGGCTGACCCAGCTCGAGCATCACGTAGTTGGTCACGTCGACAATGGGATCGATAGAGCGCATCCCGCAGCGACGCAGCTTTTCCTGCATCCACATCGGGGTTGGCGCCTTGACGTTCAACCCCTTTAGCACACGGCCCAGATAACGCGGGCAGGCTGCCGGCGCTTCTACGCTGATCGGGAAGGTATCAGCCAGCGTGGCGCTTACCGGCGCCTGCACCGGCGCGGTCACGTCGCAACGGTTCAAGACACCGACTTCGCGTGCCAGACCGGCAATGCTCAGGCAGTCAGCACGGTTCGCGGTCAGATCGACCTCGATCATCACGTCGTCCAACTGCAGGTACTGGCGCAGATCGGTACCAATTGGCGCGTCCAGCGGCAGTTCGATGATACCGTCGGCCTCTACCGGAATACCCAGCTCGCTGAACGAGCACAGCATACCGTGCGACGGTTGGCCACGCAGTTTGGCCTTCTTGATTTCAAAATCGCCCGGCAGCTTGGCACCCACAGTGGCCACGGCCACGCGCAGCCCCTGACGACAGTTCGGCGCACCGCAGACGATGTCGAGCAGTTCGGCTTCGCCGACATTCACTTTGGTCACGCGCAGTTTATCGGCATCCGGGTGCTGGGCGCACTCGACGACTTCTCCGATAACCACCTTGCTGAATGAACCGGCCACCGGCTCGATACCATCCACTTCCAGACCGGCCATGGTGATCTGATCGGCCATGGCTTCGGCGTCCAGCGCGACGTTAACCCACTCGTCTACCCAGGATTTACTGAATTTCATTGTGCTAGACCCCTGTTACTTGAACTGCTTGAGGAAGCGCAGGTCGTTTTCGAAGAACGCGCGCAGATCGTTAACGCCATAACGCAACATGGTCAGGCGCTCTACCCCCATACCGAAGGCAAAACCGGCATATTTCTCCGGATCAATGCCAACGGAACGCAGTACATTCGGGTGCACCATGCCGCAACCCAGTACTTCCAGCCAACGGCCGTTTTTGCCCATCACATCCACTTCGGCACTCGGCTCAGTGAACGGGAAATAGGACGGACGGAAGCGGATCTTCAGATCCTCTTCGAAGAAGTTGAGCAGAAAGTCGTGCAGGATGCCCTTCAGCTCGGTGAAGCTGGTCTTGTCATCCACCAACAGCCCTTCTACCTGATGGAACATCGGGGTGTGGGTCATGTCGTAGTCGTTACGATAGACACGGCCCGGGGCAATGATGCGGATCGGCGGCTGCTGCTTTTCCATGGTACGGATCTGCACCCCAGAGGTGTGGGTACGCAGCATCAGCGACGGATTAAAGAAGAAGGTGTCGTGATCAGTACGCGCCGGATGATGGGCGGGAATATTCAACGCATCGAAGTTATGGAAATCGTCTTCGATTTCCGGACCGGTGGCAACCGAGAAACCCAGTTCACCGAACAGGCGCTCGATACGCTCAATGGTACGGGTCACCGGATGCAGGCCACCATTTTCCAGGCGACGGCCCGGCAGCGAGACATCAATGGTTTCTGCAGCCAGCTTGCGGTTCATCTCTGCCGCCTGCATCGCATCACGGCGGGCATTCAACGCAGCTTGTACCTGCTCTTTGGCCTGATTGATGCGTGCGCCGGCAGCCGGACGCTCTTCGGCAGACAGACTGCCCAGGGTCTTCATCTGCTCGGTGAAAAAGCCCTTCTTGCCCAGATACTGGACACGCAGCTCTTCTACCGCCGCAGCATCACTGGCACCGTCTATCTCTGCCTGTGCCCTGGCAATCACTTCATCTAGTTGGTACATGTCATCCTCGTTACCCACGCCCGGGGCGATCCTTGGTCTCGCGAAAAGGGCGTATGTTAGCTAAAACAGGCTGGCCTCGCCAGTAACGGCCGGTTTCACCGCGCGCCGCACCAACGGCTCATCCAGCAGAACCGGCTCGTGAATGGTATAGCCTTGCAAATAATCGACGCCCATGCTGGTCAAGCGTTGCGCCACTGCATCATTTTCCACAAATTCGGCGACCGTGCGCACCCCGACCGCATGCGCCAACTCAATCATCGAGTGCACGATCGCGCGGTCGGTTTCACTGCTATCCATATGACGGATAAACTGGCCATCAATCTTCAACAGATCAATAGACAGCTCTTTGAGGTGGCCATACGAAGAAAACCCGCTCCCGAAATCATCCAACGCAAACCGGCAACCCAGGGCACGGAAGGTATCGATAAAGACCTGGGTCGCCCCCAGATGGGCAATTGCCTGCGATTCGGTGATCTCGAAACAGACCCGGGTCCACGGGAAGTTGGCCGCTTCGAACAAACGACGGATCTTGCGATGCATCTTCGGTGAGCTGACCGTTTCGCCGGACAGGTTGATCGACACCATCTCCAGTTGTGCCAACTCTTCGGGATGCGCCGCATACCAGAACATCAGGTTTTCGACCACCCACAGATCGATCTGCGGCATCAGGCCAAACCGTTCGGCGGCACCAATAAACTGCCCCGGACGGATCAGCGTGCCGTCCTCGGCGCGCAGGCGCAACAGAATCTCGTATTTCAAACCGGTTTGATCGGTGGCAGGAGTACAGGCCTGACTGGCCGGAATCACCAGCTGGCGGGCCAATGCAAAACTGCGATCGGCCAGTGCCTGATGGATGCGCGCCACCCAAGCGACCTCTTCCTGGTACATGCGCATTTCCGGGCTGAATTCGGAATAGACATGGATGCGGTTACGCCCCTGACGCTTGGCGGTCGAGCACGCGGCATCGGTCAGCGCCATCAGCGCGGAGGCATCATTACAGCCGGTCTGAATCGGCACCACCCCCAAGCTGGCAGTGACCGAATACATCTTGCCACTCCAGACAAACTTCAGCTCCTGAATCGCCTTGCGCCAGCGTTCGGTGTACTGGATCACCTCATCGATATAGGTGTTCTCCATCACCATGGCAAATTCATCGCCACTAAGTCGGGTCAGCAGGAACGAATCCTTCTTCAGCTTGTTGATGTGATTGGCGATCTGGCGCAGGAACTCGTCACCGGCCAGATGACCGCCCCCCTCGTTGATCACCTTGAAGTGGTCGATATCGATAAAGCACAGATAATCGGTGCCTGGTGTGGTCTGGCGGCGATGGAACAGATCTTCCAGCGCCTGGATCAGATAACGGCGGTTTTTCAGTCCGGTCGCTTCATCATGGTTGGCCAAATACTCGAGTTTGGCCTGGTACTGCTTGCTTTCAGTGATGTCGACCAAAATGCCTTCAAGCAGCATGGAACGGTTCTTACCCTGCCGCCGCGAAATACGCAGTGAGATGCGCGCCCAGAAGGTCGAGCCATCCTTGCGGCGCATCTCAACGTCACTACGCACCGCCTCTTCGCCATTGGTAAACAGACGCGCCAGCAGATCATCGCGATCCTTCGGGTTCACATACAACGTATTGGTGATACGGCCTACCGTGGTGGCCATGGTCTGGATGTCGTCATAGCCAAACATCTGACAATAGGCTGGATTGGCCGCCAGCAACTGACCTTCCAGCGTCGAGGTGAACAGCCCCTCTTTGGCGCTGTGGTACAGCTCGAAATAGCGCTTCAACCCTTCTGATGCCTGACGACGGGCGCGCATGCGCCCCTTCTTCTCGATATAGGTGCGATAGGCCAGCGAGAAGCAGAGCAGCGTTGCCGCCAGCACAGAGAACACCGACAACAGGTATTCGCTGATCCAGAGTTCGTGCAGCCAGTTAAAGCGGCTGGCAAACAGGGTGAGACAGCCAAGCATAAAGCCCAGCCAAGCGTAGCAGTACAGGCGTTGTAGCCAACTGCCGCGATGCAGGAAGTAATAACAGAAGGCCACCGCACTGAGCGACACCATCACATAACAGGCGAACGTCAGGTAGATGCTGATCACTTGCGGCAACAACCAGACCAGCACAGCGGCACCGATCGCTCCCCATAACATCAGACGACACAAGGTCCGCATTTTAGGCGGTAGCCAGACGCGGAACATATCTAGCGTTGACAGTACCAAGCCGGCAAGCAGCAGGTTGCCCGAACAGAGCAACAGACGTACCGCACTCAGCCAACCCGGGAAAATGTCATACAGCGTGGCGTAACCCTTCAGGATCCAGGTGGTGGTTACCAGGCTTAAACTGAACATGGCGTAGTACAGGAAACGACGCTCACGAATCAGCCCGTACATCATCAGGGTATAGATACCCACCAGAATAAACGAGCCACTCATCAACCCCATTTGCATCTTGCCGAATGACTGATGCACAGCAAAGTGGCGGATATCCTGAATCACCACCGGCATCTGCATATAGGACGAGGATTGCGCCCGGATATAGACATCAAAGGCATCATCCGCATCCAGACTCAACGGCAAGGTAAAATATTTGGAGGGATAGGGTTTGGTGCCAACACCACGCTCCAGCCCTGTGTTCCAGACACGTTGCAGGCGGCCGTTATGTAGCAAATAGACATCCAACTGGTTAAGTAAGGCATGCTGGATATCCAGCATCACCAGCTGCAATTCACCGGATTGGTTTACCAGGCTAAAACGAAACCAATAGGTATGCGCATCGATACCAAACGATGGAAAATCATCCTGTGTTACTTGCCATCCTGGCATGTTGGCCACTTCCCACGGCCACACCGCATCTTCCGGCGTCTGCAGATACTCCAGAACCTGGCTGATATCCTGGTTGGTATGACGATCCTTGATCGTCACTGTCTGAAGTGCCTGGCTATGGCAGGAAAAGCACAGCAGGAGAAAGAATGCGGTAATCAGTCTCACGATTTATGAAAACCTGAATAATCCCAAGCTGTTAATATCACACTCTAAGGCGTGCTTCACAATATTGATTGCAATAAAAAAGGGAGGCTGATGCCTCCCTTTTAGCGAGATCTCGCTTAGGCCAAAGCGGCCTTTGCCTTCTCAACCAGAGCAGTGAAAGTGCCCTTGTCGTGAACAGCGATATCCGCCAGGATCTTACGATCGATTTCGATAGAAGCCTTCTTCAGACCGTTGATGAAACGGCTGTAGGACAGACCGTTCTGACGGGCTGCCGCGTTGATACGGGCAATCCACAGCTGACGGAACTGACGCTTCTTCTGACGACGGTCACGGTAAGCATACTGGCCAGCCTTGGTAACGGCCTGCACGGCTACACGATAGACGCGCGAACGGGCACCGTAGTAACCCTTGGCAGCATTCATTACTTTCTTGTGACGAGCACGAGCGGTCACACCACGTTTAACTCTTGGCATTTGTCACTCTCCTCTTTATGCGTACGGCAGCATGCTGACAACGCGCAGCATATCGCTCTTGTGGATCATACTCATAGCGCGAAGGTGACGCTTACGCTTGGTGCTCTTCTTCGTCAGGATATGACGCAGGTTGGCCTGCTTGCGCTTGAAACCATTAGCGGTTTTCTTAAAACGCTTCCAGGCGCCCTTGTCGTTTTTCATCTTTGGCATAAATAACTCCGCATTGTTGCCATGTATGTAAAACAGGCGAAAAAGAACCCGCCAGACGAGCCGGCAGGTCCCGTTTACTTGTGTGCCTGTTTACTTCTTCTTCGGCGCAAGCATCATGACAGCTTGGCGACCTTCCACTTTCGGGAAGGACTCCACTACGGCCAGCTCTTCCAGATCGTTTTTGACACGATCCAAAACGTTCAGGCCGAGGTCCTGATGTGCCATTTCACGACCGCGGAAACGCAGTGTGACTTTGGCCTTGTCGCCCTCTTCCAGAAAGCGAATCAGGTTGCGCAGTTTTACCTGATAGTCGCCTTCATCAGTTCCAGGACGGAATTTGATTTCCTTAATCTGGACCTGTTTTTGCTTCTTTTTCTGCTCTTTCTGGGTCTTGCTCTTCTCGTAGAGGAACTTACCGTAATCCATCACCCGGCATACCGGGGGTTCAGCGTTCGGACTGATTTCTACCAGATCCACACCTGCTTTGACGGCCGTGTCCAGAGCTTCTTCGATAGTTACTACACCAACGGCTTCGCCGTCCGCTCCAACCAGACGAACCTCTTTGCAACGGATTTCACCATTGATGCGGGTGCGGGGCGGTTGCTTGCCCGTTTTCTTAGCGCTGTTGATAGCTTATTCCTCCACTCTCTTCTGTCCACGAGTCCGGATCTCTTCCTGTAGGGCAGCAATGAAGTCTTCAACCCTGAACTTGCCGAGATCTGTTCCCTTGCGAGTACGCACTGCTACCTCGCCTGCCTCGACCTCTTTGTCGCCGCAAACAAGCATAAACGGTACCCGCTTCAACGTATGCTCGCGGATTTTAAAGCCAATCTTCTCATTTCTCAAGTCCGCTTTCGCACGGAAACCGGCAGCATTGAGCTGAGCGACCACATCCTGCACATAATCGGCCTGGGAATCGGTGATATTGGATACCACGACCTGTACCGGAGACAGCCATGCCGGGAAGAACCCAGCATACTCTTCAGTCAGGATACCGATGAAACGTTCGATGGAGCCGAGAATGGCACGGTGAATCATCACCGGCACATGACGTTCGTTGTCTTCGCCCACATAAGTGGCGCCAAGACGGCCTGGCAGGGCAAAATCGAGCTGGATAGTACCACACTGCCACGCACGATCCAGACAATCATGCAGGGTAAATTCAATCTTCGGGCCGTAGAAGGCACCCTCGCCCGGCTGCAGCTCATATTCCAGACCATTGGCCTGCAATGCGGCTTCCAGACCGTGTTCAGCGCGATCCCACATTTCATCGCTACCGATACGCTTTTCCGGACGGGTCGACAGCTTGACAGCGATATTCTGGAAACCGAAGGTGCTGTAGGTGTCATACACCATCTTGATACAGCCGCTGACTTCCGCCTGGATCTGATCTTCGGCACAGAAGATGTGCGCATCATCCTGGGTGAAACCACGCACTCGCATCAGACCATGCAGCGAGCCGGACGGCTCGTTACGGTGGCAGCTACCGAACTCGGCCATACGCAACGGCAGGTCACGATAGGACTTCAACCCCTGGTTGAAAATCTGCACATGGCCCGGACAGTTCATCGGTTTGATGGCGTATTCGCGGTTTTCCGAGCTGGTGGTGAACATCGCATCGGCATACTTGTCCCAGTGACCAGAACGTTCCCACAGCACGCGGTCCATCATGAACGGACCCTTCACTTCCTGATAGTCGTACTGCTTGAGCTTCTGACGGATAAAGGTTTCCAGTTCACGGAAGATGGTCCATCCGTCGTTGTGCCAGAACACCATGCCTGGCGCCTCTTCCTGCATGTGATACAGGTCGAGTTGCTTGCCAATCTTACGGTGGTCGCGCTTGGCGGCCTCTTCCAGACGTTGCAGATAGGCAGACAGCTGCTTCTTGTCCGCCCAGGCAGTGCCATAAATACGCTGCAACATCTTGTTCTTGGAATCGCCACGCCAGTAGGCACCGGACATCTTCTGCAACTTGAAGTGATGGCAGAAGCGCATGTTCGGGACGTGCGGGCCGCGGCACATATCGATGTATTCTTCGTGATGGTAGAGACCCGGCGTGTCGTCACGGGAGACGTTTTCATCCAGGATTGCCATCTTGTAAGTTTCACCACGCGCTTCAAAGACATCGCGGGCCTCTTGCCAGCTGACCTTGCGCTTGATGACGTCGTAATTCTTCTGTACCAGCGCCTGCATACGCGCTTCAAGCGCCTGCAGGTCTTCCTCGGTCAGCGTGTGATCCAGGTCGACGTCATAATAGAAGCCGTTATCGATCACCGGGCCGATCGCCATTTTTGTCTGCGGCCACAATTGCTTGATGGCATGTCCCAACAAATGGGCACAGGAGTGGCGAATAATATCTACCCCATCGTCATCCTTGGCGGTGATAATGGCCAGTGCTGCATCCTGTGCAATCACTTCGCATGCATCGACCAGTTCACCGTCGATACGGCCGGCGATGCACGCCTTGGCCAGGCCAGGACCGATATCCAGCGCGACATCCATAACGGATACCGGACGATCAAATACGCGCTGACTACCATCGGGGAGTGTAATTACGGGCATGATGTATTCCTTATTACAGTGGTGACACCTACCAAGTGCCACTTGTGCAAGAACATTGAATTCCGAAAAGAATTAACCTGATGTCCGCTACTGTCGGACATGTGACTCGGCAGTCTAATGAAAAAGACAGCCCCTGACCAGCGTAATTGCGATCCCGATCGCGCTGTTCTGACATAGGCCGCTATACTCAATCTGGTCCCATAGGCGGAGGTACTGATGTATGTGGCAAAGCATTGCACAACAGTTATCAGAGCACCTGCAACACCCGTTATCCAATCTGGTTCATACGCCACTGTCTGGTGAGGATGATGATCGCAAGCATCGTCTGACTGACGGCACAGAGGAGTGGTTCATCAAAATCAGACCTCGACCAGCCCTTGAACAGTTCCAGGCAGAATTTCGCGCCCTGCAGCGTCTGAATCATCTCCAACCCGGCCTGTCTCCAGAACCGGTGATGACAGGACACTGTGCCGATGAAGCTTTTCTCGTGCTGCCCTATCTGACATTAACGGATGGTCAGCCAGATGACTGGTATCACTTGGGAATGGCGCTGGCCTGTTTACATCGTTGTGTAGATCAAGCCATGTATGGTTGGGCTGAAGACACTTGGGTCGGCACCACCCTGCAGCCGAACCGCTGGCATAAGCAATGGCACCGTTTCTTTGCCGAACAGCGTATCGGTTGGCAATTAACCCTGCTCCGGGAAAAGCGGCTGTTGGATGACCACTTCCATATCAAGGACATCGTCGAGTTGGTATCTCGTCAACTGCAGGATCATCAGCCTGAGCCCTCGCCGTTACATGGTGACTTATGGCGCGGCAATGTCGGGTTCTGTAATAAGCAGGGCATCCTGTTTGATCCGGCCAGCTATTGCGGTGATCGCGAGATCGACCTGGCAATGACCGAACTGTTCGAACGCTTCCCTGCTGGCTTTTATGCTGGTTATGAACATATCTGGCCGCTGGACCGCGGCTATGCAGGGCGGCGAGACCTTTACAACCTTTACCATCGATTGAATCATTTCAATCAATTCGGCGAACCCTTCCGTGAACAGGCCGTCTCGGCACTACAACGCCTGATGGCTGGCTAATCTGCGAAGGATCTAAAGAAATGCACGAATAGTCCGCCATCTCACAGCAAGACGTCTCCTCACCCACCATACTTGAGATGAACAACGTCCGAGGTATTGACAGGTGTCAGGAGGCGTTTATGCGTGACTATATGAACCGAACTATCGTCTGCCCGCATTGCGGGTTCCATACTGCCGTTGAGCTGGATGCCAGCCAAGGAGATCAGGAGTATTACGAGGAGTGCCAAGCCTGCTGTAACCCGATCCATCTGCGCTTGCACTGTGACGAGATGCACAATCGCCTCCAACTCTACGTGGATGCGGACGACGAACAGATATTCTGAGCCGTTGGTGAGCGACGAGTGACGCCAGTGCCGCGTTGCAGGTATAGTATGCCCTCAAAATAGACTGGAGGATTGGCATGAAATACCTGAGTTGCTGCGAAAAAGTTCGCGAAGCCTACAGCCTGATTGGTAGTGGAGACCAGGGGTATATCCCTCAGGCGATCACCGCTGCGGTTCGGGCACTCGATGAAGTGGCCGGCGATGAGCGGCTGCCAGAAGATGTGCGTAACAAGGCCGCATTTGCCGCCGCCAACTTGCTGATCAGCGACTTTAACGACGATTAATGCGCATCTCCGGCGCCCTCTCGGGTGCCGCCCTTCGTCTTCTGTGAAAATCCCCGATTGAGGTTCTTGTGTCCTCCTTTCTGTATGAGAGTCGTCGTCTAATCCAACTGGCTACACCGGTATTGGTCGCTCAGGTGGCGCAAACCGCCATGACCCTACTCGACACCATCATGGCTGGTCAGGTCAGTGCCACCGATTTGGCGGCTATCTCGGTGGCCAGTAGTTTCTGGTTACCGATTATCCTGCTGGTGCAGGGCATTATCATGGCGATCACGCCGATCGTTGCCCAATTGAATGGCGCAAGGAAAACCGCCGAGATCCCCCACGAAATCAACCAAGGCTTGTGGCTTGGTCTGTGCACTATTCCCCCGGCGATGTTGATGCTGTATCTCAGCCCGATGCTGATGCAGTTTATGGATGTTGATCCCCTGCTGGTCAGCAAAACCCAGGGATATCTGCATGCCATGGCGTGGGGTGTACCGGCCTACGTCTGTTACCAGATCCTGCGCAACTACACCGAAGGCTTGTCGCATACCATTCCCACAATGTTTATCAGCTTCATGGGGCTGTTACTGAACATTCCGCTCAACTATGTCTTTATCTATGGCAAATTCGGGATGCCAGCATTAGGCGGCGTCGGCTGCGGGGTCGCCTCCGCCAGTGTCTTCTGGTGTATGTTGCTGGCCATGCTGGTGTATGTGCGTAAGGCTGCCCCCTATTCCGCTACCCGTCTGTTCCAATGCTGGGATCGACCTCAGTGGTCTCGGATCAACCGTATTTTCCGCCTCGGTCTGCCTATTGCGCTGGCCCTGTTCTGCGAGGTGACCCTGTTTACCGTAGTGGCGCTGCTGCTGGCCCCACTGGGACCACAGATTGTTGCCAGTCACCAGGTAGCCCTGAACTTCTCTTCGCTGATCTTTATGTTGCCGCTGTCATTGGGCATCGCAGTCACCATCCGTGTCGGGCATGCGGTTGGTGAACACCAAGGGAAACAGGCTCGTCTTGCGGCACTGACAGGTCTGGGCGTTGGCTTGTCATTGGTATTTCTCACCGCTGCGGTGACCGTATTCGGTCGTCACTGGATTGCAGCACAATACACCTCTGATCCGCTGGTACAGATGATGGCCGCCCATCTGATGCAACTGGCTGCGCTCTACCAGGTGCCGGATACCATCCAAGTGATCTGCTCAGGGGCCCTACGTGGATACAAGGATACCAAGTTCATTTTCTACATCACCATGGTGGCTTATTGGCTGCTCGGCATGCCAACCGGCATTATTCTGGGGTTAACCGACCTGATTTGCCCCAAAATGGGGCCGGTCGGCTTCTGGATCGGCTTTATCGTGGGGCTTTCTGGTGCAGCCATCATGCTTGGGTTCCGATTAAGGCTAATTTCGCGTCGTTTTGCTGCAAATTCGGGGCTCCCAGCCACAATCTAACAAGTAACCTGACATTATTTTTGGTCATTTTTTGCATAACCAATCACTTTATCAACATAACTGGTAAGACCAGATCTCTCGCTGTGAAATAGTCAAATTCACAGCATAATTTACAGACAAAATATCATTTAACCCCCTTATATAGCGCCGCGCCCCCAGCGCGGCCTATTTTCCTACCTGATTGTTTTTTGTTCACGCTCGAATGAGTCATTCACTGCCCAGTGCATAATCAGTCACCTCCCCTTTATGGTGCGTTTTTCTTTTAAATCAAACACTTGCGATATTTTGTGCGCTCTACTAGATTAAATACAGGCACATAATCGGGCCAGGCCCGGGAAGGTATATATGCATACGGACAAAGCACATGCCCTGGAACTCTCGCGCCAGGCTCTTGAATTGATTGGTAAGTCTGACCTTACTACCGAGGATGTACGCTGGTTAAACGAACAAACACTCAGCGGCTTCCGTCACCACGTTAACCCCGGCTTCCTCGAATACCGCAAATCTGTCACCGCTGGTGGTCAGTTCGCCGCCATCGAATGGCGCGCTACCGGCCCGAACACACTCATCGATATCAATGGCAAAGAATACCTGGACTGCTTGGGTGGCTTCGGTATCTTCAACGTCGGCCATCGTCACCCTAAGGTGATCAAGGCTGTAGAACAGCAGCTTGCCAAGCAACCGTTGCATAGCCAGGAACTCCTGGACCCCCTGCGCGCCCTGCTTGCCAAGACGTTGGCCAATCTGGCACCCGGAGACCTGCAGTACTGTTTCTTTGGTAACAGCGGTACTGAATCTGTAGAAGCCGCTATCAAACTGGCCAAGGCTTATCAAAGCCCGCATGGTAAAACCGCGTTCATTGCCACCAACGGTGGTTTCCACGGCAAGAGCCTGGGCGCCTTGTCCGCCACCTCCAAAGCGGTGTTTCGCAAGCCGTTTGCCCCGCTGGTTCCCGGCTTCCGCCATGTGCCGTTTGGTGATTTGGAAGCGATGCGTGATGCGCTCTATGCCAACCTAAATGCCGGTGATGGCGTGGCCGCAGTCATTCTGGAACCGATCCAGGGTGAAGGTGGCGTAATTATTCCGCCGGCTGACTATCTGCCAGGCGTACGCAAACTGTGTGATGAGGTCGGCGCCCTGCTGATCATTGACGAAGTCCAAACCGGCATGGGCCGTACCGGTAAGATGTTTGCCTGCGAACACAGCGGTGTCGTACCGGATATCCTCTGCCTGGCCAAGGCCCTCGGCGGTGGCGTGATGCCGATCTCCGCGACGCTGGCCAGCGAGAAGGTCTTCTCGGTACTGTTTGAAAATCCGTTCCTGCATACCACCACCTTTGGCGGTAACCCGCTGGCTTGCGCTGCTGGTCTGGCCACCATCAATGTGCTGCTGGAAGAGCAACTGCCAGAACAGGCTGCACGCGTCGGAGACTATCTGTTGTCCGGTCTGCAAGATCTGGCGGAAGACTTTCCCGACCTGATCGTGGCTGTCCGTGGCCAGGGCATGCTGCAAGCCATCGAGTTCCATCAGAACCAGTTGGGCTACAGTTTTGCCAAGGGCATGTTTGACGCCGGGATTCTGGTGGCCGGTACCCTGATTAACGCCAAAACCGT
>JAYROM010000061.1:0-8932 GCA_041911695.1 Aeromonadaceae bacterium | reverse complement strand
GGTCAGCGTCTTTCCGAACTGGAGAAGGGGATTCTCTCCCTGGCGGAACGTCAACAAGAGTTGGTGCTCCAGGATCCGGACAGTCGGTTATACAGCCGGGCCGCCAGAATGGTGGAGCTCGGGGCGGGCGTGGAGGAGGTGATGGCAGAATGCGAGATCCCCAAAGCGGAAGCTGAGCTATTGATATCGTTACGCGGCAGCAAGCCCTGACGATGCCGACGGGTTTGTCTGTCGGCCCCCACCAACATTCATGTGATAACCCAAGGAGAGCCTGGCTCTCCTTGGTGTTTTGTGGCTGCAGTTAAGGCAGCGGTTGTCCCACTCACGTACCTCTATATTCTTGCCTTCCTATCTTCGTACCTTTCTATCTTCGTACCTTTCTATCTTCGTACCCTGCTAGCTTCGTACCTTAACTCAGGCTTTTTCCTCAATGGCCTGGGTACCATCAGGGCGACGCCAATGGCTGGGATAACGTCCTTGCAGCAGCCATGACCAGGCCAGAATCTCGGCAATGATGACGTAGAGGGCGGGGGGGATCGTCTCTCCTTCAGGCAAGGCAGCTAAACGCTCGAGCAGCACGGGGTCGTGATGCACATAGATGCCGGCCTCTTCTGCCATGGACAGGAAGCGTGAGACATCCTCACCACGCAGATGACAGGCGATGTGAGGGGCTTGTTCACCATCATAGGTCAGGCCGATGGCTTCTTGTGGCGTGGATTGGCTCACGTTATTAAATCCTTACTGATAAACCATCAGGCGCGGTCGGGACCGTGGGGGCTTCGGCCATCACGACCTTGTCTTGTCGGCACTGACTCGGGGCTGGCTGAAGGCCCAATTCGCGGAGGCGGTTTTCTAATATCGGCAATTGCTGACGCATTTTCTCGACGGTCTGGGCACGTTCAGCGACCGTCTGTAGCCGGATCTCTGGCAAGTCCAGAAACGCCTTGATGCGGATTGGCCCCAGCTGTTCTGGCTCCAGACTGAAGCTGATGACCCACTGTGTTCTCCCCGCCTCGCCGGTTTGGCGGCGCAATGCCAACTGGCCACCACGCCCGCCGGAATAATGCGGGGGCAAAGGTATTTGCGGCAGCATCCAGGGCGGCGTTTCCGGCGGCGAGGGGGTGAGGCGCTCGGCTTGCTGCAGCAGTTGCTGTGTGGCCCGATGTGCCCATTGGCCGGGACTGGTCTCCTCTTTTGCCAAGTTGGCGGGCGGTAAATTGCCAAGTGTCGAGGTGGGGGCGGTTTGTTGCTGTAATCGATAGGTGAGTAGGGCAATACCCCACTGCAGCAGCGCCTTGCTCTGCCCGCTATCCCCCAACAATGGTTGGCGCAAAAAGCTGAACCACTCCTCCATCTGTGTCGGCTGGGTCAAGGGGGTGGTAAACACCTTGTCGATCTGTTGCAACGCTGGCCTGAGCAGTTCTGGCAGATTGCGTCGTGCCAGCAGTCCACTCAGTTGGTGCAAAAAATCCCCTAACGGCATCGGCTGCTGTAAAGGGGGTAGGGGTTGTGCGCTGAGGTTGGCGGCGGCTGGGGGCGTCGCAGCTAATCCGATGGCGGGGCGTTCTCCAGCCACAGGCGTATTAGTGCTTGGTGACGCCCCCGGCTCTGCGATGGCCGCGACCGGCGTTTGACTTGCCGCCGTGGGGCGCACCGGGTTGGGTGAGACGGTACGTGCAACGTTTGGCGCCAGGTCCGGAGCTTCCTCCTCGTTTGTGGTGGTTGAGCGTGTGCTGGCCGCATCGACCTGCAGCGTTATGCCTGCTGGCAATTTATTGGTCTGTGCGGTGGCGGCATTGCCTTCCATCGCGCTGGCTTTCCCGTCTCCGGGTTTGGCTTGGGCTGCGATGCCAGGCTCACTACCGTCTGCTTTCAGCAGCGCCGGATTGGGAAACGGGCGGCGGTAGGTAGTCGGGGCTGTCTCGCTATCTGTCGGTGAGGTGGGGGGGGCTGTGTTGGCCAACGCTGGCATCCGCTGGCACCTTGGTTGCTGACGCGGCGGTATGGCGGCTGACTTCAGTGTCCGTTGTCGGCCAGCTACGGAGGAGTCGCAAGGTGCTGGCCAGCGCGTTGTCCAATGCCAGCTGCTCGCGGTTACTGGCCGGTTGTGATGGCCAGCTTAATGGTGCCGGTAGATTGCTGACATTCGTTGGCAATGGCCGCTGGGTTGTCTCTCCGGCACTGGATAACGAGATCTGGGTTGCCCACAACAACAGGCTGCGCACCAGCGGCGAGGCGGGCGGCAGCAAGGTGCCAAGCTGGTTCAGCCAGCTGCCCAATGTTGCTGGGGGCTGGCTGTTGTTGGCATTGGCGACCGGGTTCGTGGGTTGCTGCGGATATTGTTGCGCGCTCTGGCTTGTCAGCCAGTTTGTCAGCAGTTGACGTGTATCGCTGGCAAGCGTAGGCGTGCCTTGGCCGGTTGGCTGGCTCAGCCAATCCGCCAACTGCCGCAATAGCTGTTGCTGGCTATCTTGCGCACTGGGCGGGAGCTGGCCTTGCAGACCGCCAATTTGCTGGGCGAACTCCCGCAACAGTTGCTGTGCCGCGTTCGTGGCGGTGGGCGGCATCGTCTGCGACGTTGTGCTCGTTGACGCGGCTGCTGTGTTTGCGGCAGTGGCGGCTTGGCCGCTATCCAGTGCGCCCGCATTGCTACCGCCGTCCTCTCCGAGCTGACGGGGCGGGGTATTTGAAGGGGGTAAAGCCGGAGTATCCGGTGACACGGCAGAAGACAAGACAACCTCCAATCGCGAACGCTCTGCTTAACTTTACCAGCTGGACGAGAAAAACCCATTCTCTTCCCTTATCGGGTGTAACGTCTTGGGATACCGAATAAATGACCAAGGCGCGGTGGGGGATCGAACGGTGAAGCTGGTCACAATTTGTCAAGGCTTAGGGTATAATCAAACCAGTCATATCCCGCGCGGATTCCGTTTGGCGCCAGGGATGTAAAATAAAAACAAGGACTAGCACAGATGAACATCCTGAAAACAGTGTTGCTCTCCTGCACGCTGCTGGCGAGTACCCCATTGTGGGCAGACACCGCGGTAGGGCCTGGTGGCGCCAGAGACCCTTACGAGCCAATCAACCGTAAGTCCTGGAGTCTGAACTATGACTACCTGGATCACTATGCGTTACGCCCTGCGGTACATGGCTATGTCCGTTGGGTACCTGCCCCGGTTCGCACCGGCATTGGCAACGTGACCTCCAACATCAATGAGGCGAACTATTTCGTCAACAACCTGTTGGTTGGTCGGGTTGGCGACTCCGGCGCCAGCGTGTTCCGCTTTGCCGTTAACTCAACAGTTGGTCTGCTGGGTTTCTTTGATGTGGCCCATTATATGGGGGTTGATCAGCGCCCCATGAGCATGAGCACCGTGCTGGGCAAGGCGCAAATGGAGCAAGGTGCCTATATCATGGTGCCGTTCTACGGGCCGACCACCATGCGTGGCTTGATTGGCAGCACTATTGATGGCCTCTACTTCCCGTACGCCAACCTGAGTCTGTGGACCCGCGTCGGGATTGCCGCTGTGGATGGGTTCAGCAAGCGTGCCCGGGTCATCGATCAGGAGTCGGTGCTCGACAATTCGCTTGATCCGTATGTCAGTGCCAAGGACTTCTACCTGCAGTATGAAGAGGGCAAGGTGCAGAGGGGGTCAGCCAAAAAGGCCCCGTCGGCGACGGGCAAAGGTGATCCGTCGGATGCCGAACTGCATCAGTACATGGATGAGATCGATAAATAGCGACCGGTTAACCACCGTTATTGTGGTGACGCGATGGACTGCATTCAAAACCCCGCCGGTGCGGGGTTTTGCTTTTTTTGCTTCCGTGTGGCGCGCCAGTCTGGATTCCAGGCCGGTGGCGACCGATAAACAGTGCTTGCAAATCGGCTTGAGCTTGGTAAGGTGATGCCTAGTTTGATTCGTTGCGCATGTCAATAGTCGTTGTAAAACTGATTTAACTGAGTGCGTAAACTTAAGTTTACAAGGTTGGAACGCTCAATGCACAAAGACAGTCTGAATAATGTCCATATCCAGTCAGAACGTGTTCTGATGACCCCGGTAGAGCTCAAAGAACGTGTCCCGGTCTCGGAAGAGGCGCTGGCGTTTGTGGCAGCCTCCCGGCAGACGATTGCGGACATTGTCCAGCAGCGCGATCCGCGTTTGCTGGTGATTTGTGGCCCCTGCTCCATTCATGACATGGATGCGGCCAAGGAGTATGCCACTCGCCTGAAGGCGTTACATGACGCCTATTCGGATCGACTGTTTATTGTCATGCGCGTCTATTTCGAAAAGCCGCGCACCACGGTCGGCTGGAAGGGGTTCATCAATGACCCGAATCTGGATGGTACCTTCGATATCGAGCTGGGGTTGACCCGTGCACGTGAACTGCTGACCTGGCTGACCGAACTGCGTCTGCCGCTGGCGACCGAAGCGCTGGATCCGATCAGTCCGCAGTACTTGGCCGATCTGTTCTCCTGGTCGGCGATCGGTGCGCGGACCACCGAATCCCAGACTCACCGTGAAATGGCGTCCGGTCTCTCCATGCCGGTCGGTTTCAAGAACGGTACTGATGGCAACCTCGACACTGCGATCAATGCGCTGAAGTCTGCTGCGGCATCGCATGCCTTTATGGGCATCAACCAACAGGGCCAGGTGGCGTTGCTGCAGACCCAGGGCAACCCGGATGGTCATGTCATCCTGCGAGGTGGCAAGCACCCGAACTACGACTCGGTGAATGTGGCACTGGCGGAGCAGGCGCTGCAGAAGGCCCATCTGCCGGCCCGTCTGGTGGTGGATTGCAGCCATGGCAACTCAAGCAAGAATCATGATCTGCAACCGCTGGTGGCTCAAAATGTGTTGCATCAGATCCAGGATGGCAACCAGTCGATCATTGGCATCATGCTGGAATCCAACCTGGGGGCGGGCAACCAGTCCAGCGAGCAGCCCCGCAGCCAGATGCGTTATGGCGTCTCGATTACCGATGCCTGCATCGACTGGGATACCACGGCGACCCTGCTGGCGCGCTGCCACAGTGAACTGGCCAACGCTCGACGGGGCTAAGGGTTGCAACGCATAATAGGCCCCGATGATAACGGGGCCTTTTTTCTGGATTGAAAAGCATGAGCGAAGCGTTAAGCGAACTGCGTGACAAAATCGACGAGGTTGACCAGCAGTTGTTAGGGCTATTGGCCAAACGACTGGCGCTGGTGGCCGAGGTGGGTGAAGTCAAAAGCCGGCACGGATTGCCGATCTATGCCCCGGACCGTGAAGCGGCCATGCTGGCTCGTCGCCGGGAAGAGGCGGTCAAGCTGGGGGTGCCTGCAGACCTGATTGAGGATGTTTTGCGGCGAGTCATGCGCGAATCCTACAGCAGCGAGAATGACTCCGGCTTTAAATGTGTCAATCCACAACTGCGACCGATTGTGGTCGTAGGGGGGGCAGGCCAGCTGGGTGGACTGTTTGTCCACATGTTCCGGTTGTCGGGTTACCAGGTCGATATTTTGGAGACCGAGGACTGGCCGCGTGCCGATGCCTTGCTGGCCAATGCCGGCATGGTGGTGGTGGCAGTGCCCATTGATGTGACCTGTGAGGTGATTGATCGCCTGCATGGCTTGCCTGACGACTGCATCCTGGTCGACCTGACCAGTATCAAGAGCAAACCGCTGGCCCATATGCTGGCGACGCATGCCGGCCCTGTGGTTGGACTACATCCGATGTTTGGGCCGGATGTCTCCAGTCTGGCCAAGCAGGTGGTGGTCTGTTGTGCCGGTCGCCGTGAAGCCGCATGGCAGTGGCTGCTGGAGCAGATGCGCATCTGGGGGGTGCGGGTGCACCATGTCACCGCTGATGAGCATGATGAGTCGATGAGCCTGATCCAGGCACTGCGTCACTTTACCAGTTTTGCCTATGGTTGGCATCTCAGCCAGGAGAAGGCTGATCTCAAGCGCTTGCTGGCCTTGAGCTCGCCGATCTACCGGTTGGAGCTGGCAATGGTGGGTCGTCTGTTTGCCCAGGATCCGGCACTGTATGCCGATATCATCCTCGCGGCACCGCGCAATGTGCAGATGATTCGTCGTTATCACCAGCGGATGGGTGAGGCAATTTCCTTGCTGGAGGCGGGCGATCGTGAGGCATTTATTGCCCATTTCCATCAAGTGGCCGAGTTCTTTGGTGACTATGCCGGACAGTTCCTGCGTGAGAGCAAGTTGCTGTTGGCGCAAGCCCACGACAGTCGACATCACGAATCGATCTGACCTTCGCTGATGAGATGACTGTGTATCAATAAAATGACCCGCTAAGTGCGCAATGCTGTTCACTTAAGAGAAATGCAGGTCGGTTCCCTTTCACCAACACGCCGTCAACCCATCCTTGGGGGCTCGATGGCGGCATCCCTGCCGCCAACGGTTGGTTCACTGGGAGCTCGCCCTGCTTTATCTGATCAGCATTGCGCTAAGTGCGGGTCATTTGCTGTGCGTTGATTATCCCCGGGATGGCGTATCAGCGGTGGTTATGGCTGCTGACCTATCAGGTACTCCGGCAGGGCGGTAGGGCGAACATCCTCACTCGGGTAGCAGCCGAGAATTTTCAGCGCGCGCACCAAGTCGTTCAACTCATGCAGGGCATCCTGCATCGCCGGCGCCTTCAGGTTGGCCGCGACGTCCAGATAGAACATCTCTTCCCATGGATTGCCTTGGATCGGGCGTGACTCCAGCTTGGTCATGTTGATGTTGTGCTTACGCAGTACCAGCAAGGCCTCGACCAGTGAACCGGCTTGTTGGGCGGTGGAGAGGATCAGGGTGGTCTTGGCCGGGATCTGCAACGCGACATCGACCGCTTTGCGGGCGACCACGATGAAGCGGGTGATGTTGTCCTGCTGGTTAGCCAGTTTACTGGCGACTGGCGTCAGGCCAAACAGGGCACCACCGGCTTCACTGCCGAGCGCAGCTGCATGCGGAGAGGCCAGTTCGCGCACCTTATCCATTGCGGCGGAAGAGGAGTCGCAATACTCCAACCGCGCGTCAGCCATCTTTTGTTGCAGATAGTTGGAGCACTGTTGAATCGGCTGCGGATGGGCATAGATGGTGGTGATGTCGGCTTCGGTACAGGGGACCGCCGCCAGCAGACAGTGTTCAATCGGCAGCGTCAACTCGCCGACAATCGACAGGCTGGTGTGCTGCATCAGGTCGTAGACCTCATTGATGCTGCCGGAGCTGGTATTCTCGATCGGCAGCACACCAAATTGCACTTGCCCCTCTTCAACGGCCTGGATGACATCGGCAAACCGGCTGCAACTGTGTTCGTGCAGTGAACCGACATGCCGGCCCAGATATTTGCGCGCAGCCAGACTGGAGTAGGATCCGACCGGGCCGAGGAAGGCGATGCTTGCCCCCTCATCGGTACTGCCATTGAGCTGAGCCTGGATAAAGGCCTGCTGGCTGAGTACCGAGTCTTCGATGATCAGGCGGTAGATCTGATAGATATAGCGCGCCGACAGGCCGAGTTCACTGCCTTGTTGCACCAGATGTTCCAGTAGCTGCTGTTCCCGTTGTTGATCGCGGATCGGGCGATGGTCAGCCTGTTTGCTGCGTGCAACATCAATGCTCAGCTGTTTACGCCGGGCCAGCAGTTGCAGCAACTTGCTGTCCAGCGCTGTGATCTCTTCGCGGATGGCATCCAGTGTGGCCATGTTGTACTCCCTGTATTGCGCCTGGGTGATGCGCTGGCAAAAAAAAACCTCCCGAGGGGGAGGCTGGCGATGGTTGACGCTGAAACACCAACAAACGCGCCGCCTCCGGTCAGGACAGACGGAAGAAGAAAAACGCGCTAAATCGGGTGAATCGCTGGGTCAACATCATCGGTATCCGGTATTTAAGTGCTATAGCAATACGTGAAACCCCGGCAAGATGCAAGTTTGAGTGTAGTGAACAGCGGGCTGCGGGGCCAATCAAGCCGGTAAGCACAAGGGATGGCACGGGTCTGCCGGCATGCAACGTAAAAAGGCTCCCCCAGGAGCCTTTGATCATAACTGGTGTTACAGGGAATCGGGTGATTGGGTGTGCCGATTACATCGCAATCGTGGCACGTTCTCCTGCCGGGTTGATTTCACCAGCCCGGCACTGTTCCTTGCCGGAACGGGCCGCACGGTGGGCGTCGGGTTTGCTGGCATAACGTGTCAGCTGACGTTCCAGTTTTTGACCTAGTTGCGTCACCGCAGCATAAAGGTCTTCATGTCGGGCTTCGGCAAACAGTTGCCCGTTCGGGATGCCGACATGTGCTTCGATGACAAATTCGAGTCCTTCCTTCGTGACTATTACTTGGGGGGTGATAAGAGGCACCTGTAGGCGCTCCAGTTTGGCAAAGCGCGAGTCGATCCGTTCGCGAATGGCTGGGGTGACTTCAATGGCCTTGCTGGTAATGTCGATCATCATGTGAACCCCCTTCATCATGGTTCTTTCTTTTTGGCTCACCTTCAGGTTAGCGATAACACCCACCTTAAAAATGTGATCCAGATCACTTGTGTGATGTGCCAGCACTGTCAGTTGACAGGATTGTGATCCGTCCTTGTAAGGCATGGAAAAAAGGCTTGTCAGAGTTTTGACGCGCAGGCAATATTCCTAAAGATAAGTGCCATGACATTTCAAATATATAAGTACAGCCCCCTCCGGGGCCTATTTTTGCTTTTTTTCTGCTGCGTGCGTTTGAAGGTTGTTTGTGAGCTTGCATTCAGGATTCGGGTTAGGGAAGGTGCGAATAAGCGGGGAAATTCTTCTCGGCTGACTCAGTCATTTCATTTTTTCCTGTTTGAGCCGTTTTTTCTCCCGTAAATGCCTTGAATCAGCCTATTTAGACTGTTTCTTCGCCATTTCAGGCGTTATTCCCAGTTTTTAGTGCGATCTCTCCCACTGACGTATCATTTGGTCCACCCGAAACAG
>JAYROM010000060.1:0-3511 GCA_041911695.1 Aeromonadaceae bacterium | reverse complement strand
TGAACTATCAATTACTCTTCGAGTGAGGCAATTACTCTTCGAGTGAGGCAATGACTCTTCGAATGAGCCAGTTTCACTGCCAATGAGGCTCGGTGGCCGCGGTTCAGCGGCCCGAAATAAAGCTGTAATTCTGGCGATATTGTTCGGTGGCACGTGCACCATAGTCCTTGAAGCTGTCGAGCAGTTTCTGAATCGAAGCATCGCTCTTTTTGACGATGGTATCCTGCGACAGGATCGGCACATGCAGGTTTTGCTGGTACTGGCTGGTGTAGATCACCTCGGTGCGCACCTGTACCCGGATATCATCATTCCACATGGCTGATTCATAGCGGACCGGGGTGAAGCTGTCACCCTGACTGGCCTGAGCTTGATCATTGAGGCGACGAATATCTTGCAGTGTCTGCTCGACCGCCTTGGGGTAGAGCGCCATCGGCGCCGCTTCGACATGCAACAGCACCGTATTGTCACTCACCCGTTGCACATGCAGGGTAGATATCAGCTGCTCACGGTAAACTTGCCCGAGCCGAGCCCGACCATCCGGTAACTGAACACTGTTTTGGCCTTGGGCCCAGGTTAACCAGCCCGTCACCTGAGTGAGCAACACGCCAATGAGCAGTGCACAGCCGGCCAGTCCGGCTGCGGTGACCAGATGGGGAATGCGCAGGTGCGAGGCGGCCGCTCCGCCAGGATGGCGGGCCAGATGCGGCGGAATGTCATGAGCACTGGTGGTATTCGGGGAGACCTGCGTGGAGGCTTTATCGTACGGCATTTTCATAGGCACTCACTTATTACAGATAGACCGGCTGACTGGCGTCGAGTCTAGCAGAAGCAGAGGAGGCTGACGCCACTCTGTGTCATGGCTATCGGCCAAAGTAGCCGGTGCTTGAGATTGGCTTGCAGTGTGTCATGCTCAAGCTATCCGGTCGCCGGAGCAATGAGGATAATAAGAATGGTAAGTCAACGTGTAAAAATGGGGATAGTGGGTCGCGGGGCCCTGATATGCCTGATGGGATTCATGGTGAGTCAAGCGGCATTGGCGAATAGTATTCGCTGTGGCAGTGCGCTGGTGTCGGATGGGGATTCCAGCGCGACCTTGTTATTGAAGTGTGGCAAGCCGCTGTTGGTTGAACCCTTGGTGGCCACGGCCATGAGTGAGAAGAATGAACTGACTCAGGTGTCGGCTGGCGAGCGCTGGACCTACGAGATGGGCCACGGCAAGTTCATCCAGTATGTGACGTTACAAAATGGTGTCGTGATGAAGATTGAGGATGGCCCGCGACAATAAGGGACGGCAAACCAGCTCTTTGCTATCAGGCGCGACAGAGGTTGCGCCTGATGTTTAGGGGCGCCTGGTTAAGGTCGATAACCGGTCAGATCGCGGACGAACCGGTTGATGGTGGCGGCGGATTGGCGTTGCTGTGGGTCCAGCATCTCCTCATAACTGACTAGACCGTTGTCAAAGCTGAACAGCCCCATCTCAGCGACCATAAAACTGCCGCGATAAAATGTTTTGACATACCGTGCTATCTGCTTCGGTGCCCACAGACGAAAAACCTTTACCACTTTCAACCTCCCATGCGAACTGCTGACGAGCGTCGCCAAGATAGGCAGTCGGCATGGCAATTTCATGGCGCATTGATGACAGAATCATGACTCGCCACACTGAATCCCGCCGAGGCAGATCACAGCAATTATTGGCTATCTCCAGCTATGGTTAATGGGCGAGCGGAGATACGTCATCGGTGTCAATGGTCAGGAGAAGAGCATGGCGGCAGAACCACTGATCCGTCGTCGGGGGCGCTGGTGGGTCTCCGGCTCACTGGATGTGGCCGGACAGAGCCTGGCGCGGTGGCGTTCGCTCTGGTTACCGCTACTTTGTCTAAGTCTTATCTGGACGCTGGTGCGCCACCCCGGGGTGACCGCGGTGGCTGCGGGTATCGCCCTGTTCCTGTTCGGGATGTTCTTTATGGAGCAGGGGTTCGGACAACTGGCCTCGGCGCGGTGGCAGCAGGGGTTACGTGGGCTGACGGCGACCCTGCCACGGGCATTTGCCACCGGTTTTTTCTCCACCGTCTTCACACAGTCGAGTGCGCTGGTGGCCCTGCTGACCCTGTCATTTCTGTCGGCACGCATGCTCGATGTCATGGCCGGGATTGGCATTATGGCCGGCGCCAGTCTCGGGACCACCTCAGGGGGCTGGCTGATTGCCACGCTGGGGTTGCATGCCAGCCCGGGGCAACTGGCCATGCCCTTGCTGGTCACGGGCATGCTGCTGATTTCGCTGCCGCGCTGGGGACTGCGCGGCGGTGGGATGGCGCTGGCCGGGATTGGTTTCATGTTCCTCGGCATCGACTATATCCGCCAGGGGTTTAGCCATCTGGCTGATTTGATGAGCCTGACCCGCTATACCTTGCCTGGCATGACAGGGATGGTGGTCTATTTTCTGGGCGGCGTGGCGCTGGCGGCCGCCTTGCAGTCGAGCCATGCCGCCCTGCTGCTGATTATGGCGGCCTTACAGGCTGGACAACTCGATTACGACAATGCCTTGGCGCTGGTGCTTGGCATCAATGTCGGGGCCACGTCGCCGGTGTTGCTTGGAGCTTGGCATGCCGCCCACAGCGGACGACAACTGGCCTTGCTGGATACCCTGTTCAAATTGTCTACCGCACTGTGGTGCCTGCTGCTCTTTATTCCCTTGCGTTGGGTCAATGAGAGCCTGGCTGGTGCGTGCGGGTTGGGGGCCCAGTCGACACTCAGCCTGGCGCTCTATCACACCCTGTTCAATCTGCTGGCGGTGGCCTGGTTATTACCACTGCGCCAACAGGCGATGCGCTGGCTCAATCGCTGGTGGCCGGCCCCAACACCACAACCGCGTTCGCCCCAGGCACGTTATTTGAGCCGGGTGGTGGCGGTGCATCCGGCCACCGCGCAACAGGCGATGCTGCGCGAGGTATTACGCCTGTTCCACCATACCCAGTGTGTCCTTGCCCGCCATCTATTAGGCGGTGATCCCGCTCGGCAATGGCAACCGCCACAGGCGGCGACATCGACGTTACCCGCAGGGGATAGCCGGTTACCCCTGCTACCGCCGGCTTACGAGCAACATATCAAGCCGCTGTTTGGTGAGATGCTGACTTTTGTCGCCTGGTATAAGGGTAACCACGAGCTGGCACAAAGTGCGCGTATCGAGGCGCTGGTCGCGATTGCCCGTAGTCTGGTGGAGGCGGTGCGCCAAGCGCGCCAGCTACAACCTAGCTTGATGGTCGGTCTCGAGAGCGAGCATGCCGAGGTCAGACTGCGTTACCAGCTCCTCCAGGGGCGACAACTGGCGTTGCAGCAACAGCTCTATCAATGGTTACTGCATCCGGATGCCGAGGGGTTGGGTGAGGCCATCGCGCAGTGCAGCGACCAGATCACCCTGCGTGCCCGACAGGATAAAGAGGCGATTGAGGTGCTGCTGCGTGGCGGGTGGTCGGATGCAGTGATGGCCGCGACCTGGATGAACGATGTG
>JAYROM010000059.1:0-22760 GCA_041911695.1 Aeromonadaceae bacterium | reverse complement strand
GCCGGCGCCTTGCCACCACGCAGCAGGACGAGCATGGCATCCGGCGGCAACGGCGCCGCATAGAAGTTGCCTTGCGCCAGATCGCAGTGCAGTTGTTGTAACTGTTGCAGCTGCGCCGCCTCTTCCACCCCTTCGGCGATCACCTGCATCCCCAAATCCCGGCTGATCTCGAGGATGGCGCGCACCAGCGCACGGTCGCGCGGCGCATGGAGCAGGCGTTGGGTAAAGCTGTCATCAATCTTGATGAAGTCGACCGGATAGTGGAACAACGCGTTGAGTGAGCCGAAACCGGTACCAAAATCATCGACAGCAATCCCTACTCCGCGCGCGCGCAACTCATGCAGCAAGGTCAGCGTGCGGCTGTCGCGGCGCATCAGATCGCGTTCGCGAAACTCAAAAATCAGGCGCTGTGGCGTGGTGCCATGCTGCTGGATAATCGCCAGCAGCGCCTGCACCGTCTCGCTGGAGGCCAGATGCTTGCCGGACAGATTGATGCTGATGCGCAGGTCATATTGCTGCACCAGTGGGGCCAACAGCCCCTCCAGCAGCCCGCAGGCATGATGCAACATCATGTGGTCAATCTGCACAATCAGCTCGCTTTGCTCGGCCAGCGGAATAAAGGTCACGGCATCTTGTACCTGGCCGGCGTCGTCGATCAGTCGCGCCATGATCTCTAACTGGCGTACCCGGCCATCGGCGATGCGGTAGATCGGCTGCACATAGGGCAGGATGCGTTTGGCATCAATCGCCTGTTGCAGGGTCTGCTCCGGTGACAGCCGATCCGGCACGTCACACAACTCGGAATAGAACACCGCCTGGTTCAGGCCGCGGCGCCGTGCCTGATAGGTGGCCAAATCCACCTGGCGTAGCAGCTGCGCCGGATCGTGGATATCCGGTGAGACGGTGGCGATACCGAGGTTGGCATGCAGCAACACCTCCTGGCCATTGAGCTGCAGGGGGTGCGACAGATGGGCGAGCAGGCGGCTGATCACCGGGGTGATGGCATCGGTGCTTGCGCTGGCATCCAGCAGCATGATGAATTCATTGCCGCTCAGCCGCGCCACCAGATCGTTCTGCCGTGTACTCAGCCGCAGCAGTTGGGCCACGCTGCGCAGCAGCAGGTCGCCCTGGGTGTCGCCGAGCTGGTCATTGATCTGATGCAGTGACACCAGCTCGAGCATCAGAATGGCAAAGCCATCCTGCGGGTAGCGCTGGTAGTGCTTGATGGCATGGTCTAGCCGGTGCAGGAACAGGGCGCGGTTAGCCAATCCGGTCAGCGGGTCCTTTTGCGCATCTTGCTGCAACAGGCGGTTGATCTCATCGCGCTGACGCAGCTGACGTTGCAGGCGCAGATTGATGCGTTGCAGCCGCTGCAGCGGTGGATGCTGCTGGGCGGGCGGCGCGAGCGTTTGCTGATGGCGCAGCGCATACAACTCGGCCAGCACACCGCCTTGCTCGGCAATAAACAGCATCAGGTGATGATCTTCACTGACCAGCGGCCGTGGCACGGCCAGGGCCAAGCTGGCATGGTGCTGACGATGCAGCATCAGCGGAAAGCTGTACCAAAACAGACAGCCATGCTCGAACTGTACCGGTTGCGGTTGCAACAGTCGGCTGAGCTCGACCGAGGTATCCGGGTCCGGCGTCTGGCCAAACATCACCGCCGGCCCTTGTTCTCGACGCTGGATCAGCAACACGGTCTGCGCACTCATCCAGAAACGTAAGGTGGATTCGAGCTGGGCAAACAGTTGACGCGACGGCAGGCTGCTGGCGAGGCGTAGCAGTCGGGTAAAGCTGTCGAGCTTCTCCTGCCAGAATGGAATGCGGTTGATCAACGGCGAGTTGGCCAGCGTCAGTTGCTGGTCGGCCTGCAGGTGTGAGGCGTGCAGGGCGTAGATATCCAGCAGATATTGCAGCGCGGCGACCTGGCGAGGCTCGGTACGTGCCAGCACGCCCTGCAAGGGACCATGGGTGATGCGGGCCTGACACCAGCCCTCGGTTGCCGACAGCTGATCGCGTTCGGCAATCAGCGTGTCAACCTCCGGTGTGGCGCTACCGGGGATCGGCAGCGCCAGGTGGCATGGCTGGCTGCCATGACAGGTGCGTAATACCAGGGCGGTGAGCGGCAGACAGCGCCGCAGTGTGTCGGCCAAGGCCTGTAGCAGCGGGTGTTCGTCCCCTTCGGCCGAAAGCGGGAGTGTCAACAGCGCGCGACTGGCTGCGAGCAGCGCACGTTCGACTGGCTGGGCGGAAGCGGGAATGGTGGCCATGATGACACTCGCAGCAGAAACCTAGCTTAAAGTGTAGATGGCAATGGCCTGTCAGGATAGACAGTCGCGGTAGCCGATGCAGCTACCGCGACAGGCGGGACTTAGGCGGCACCGACGTGCAGGAAGCCGGTCCAGGTCAGCAGCAAAATGACGATGCCGGCGAAGATACGATAGATGGCAAAACCACGGAAGCTGTGGTTGCTGATGTAGCGCAACAGCCAGCCAATCGACAGCAGACTGACGATAAACGAGGTGAACAGGCCGATACCGATGTTCAGTGCCCCATGTTCACCGACCCCCTGCAGATCTTTGAGCAGCGAGTAGAAACTGGCGGCACCTAGGGTCGGAATCGACAGGAAGAAGCTGAAGCTGGTGGCGGTGGTACGGTTCAGGCCGACCAGCATGCCGCCCATGATGGTCGAGGCGCTGCGGCTGACCCCGGGGATCAAGGCACACAACTGGGCGCAACCGACCAGCAGGCACTGGCGCAACGACATATCTTCCAGACGGCTGGTGGCCTGTTCACGCACCGGCAAGCCTTCGATCCACCACATGACGATCCCGCCGACAATCAGGCTGATCGCGACCGTAGTGCCGTTGAACAGGTAAGCGGTGATGTATTTGTGCAGCGCCAGGCCGACAAAGGCCGCCGGCAGGAAGGCGACAATCACCCCTAACCAGAAACGCTGTACTGCCTTGTCATGGCTGACCAGACGGGCCTGTTCCCACAGCTTGTGGAAATAGAACCACAACACCGCCAGCACGCCACCCAGCTGGATGACAATCTCGAAGGTGTCGCTGCCCTTAAAGTTGAGCAGCTCTTGGGTGACAATCAGATGGCCAGTACTGGAGACCGGCAGGAATTCGGTAATGCCTTCGACAATACCGAGGATGATGCTGTTGATAATATCGCTCATGGGGGTGGTCGGGATCACGGAAAAATGGGAGCCGTATTATGCCATGCCCGACCCTTGTTGAAACCTTAACAGCAGGTTAATTCCTCTCCGGCCCTGTTGACGAGATGAGAAAGCGGTTAGATCTGCCAATGGCGATGCTGGATGGCGCGTAGCGAGCGATGGCATTCGACCAGCTGGTGACTGAGGGTCGGCGCATACTCATCGAGGACATGGTCCACGCCACGGATCAGGGTCTCGCGCACTGGTAACAGCGGCTCCTTCCAGGCGCACAGACAGGTCATCTCGGGGATCAGCTGGGCATGATACTGGTCGAGCAGGGCCGCTGGCCAACGCTCAAGCTCCAGCGGATGACCGTGCAGATAGCTGGCCAGCGGGCTGCGCAACAACAGGAAGCGCACTGCACCCAGATCGCGCTGCGCGATCGCCCCCTCATTGATATGACAAGTGTGCTGGCGACCGGTGCGGCGGTCACGAAACAGGCCGCGCTGACGGCACTCAAGCACGCGATACCAAGGCAGGGACGATAGCGGGTCATAGCCCTCCAGCTCACGCTGCAGCCATAGTTTGAGCCCGGCATCGCGAATTGTCTGATTCAGGCAACGCAACCGACTGAGCAGGTGGTCGCACTGCGGTGTCGACCACTGACGGACAGATAAGATAGCCATGCGCCACGCCTCCTCTCTATTTCAGTATGGCGCCTCGTCCCTGAATGCGGGGTCTGGATGTTGATAATGGTCAATATCGATTAAATTATAGCCAATGCAGCATGGCAACGAGGAAAAAATCCGCAATCTGCATCTTGGATCGCGCAGTTGCCTGCTGGGCTGACTGGTCTACAATACGCGCCTATGTTGTCATTCTTTCCTTTTGCGCGCGCCGAGGTCGATGAGCCTGCGGTGGAGCAACCGGCTGCGCTGACCGCGACTGCGGTAACGCCGGGATCGATGCCCACTCCGTTGCAAGTGTTGCGGGAGGTGTTCGGCTATCCGCAATTCCGTCCCGGCCAGCAGGCGATTGTCGAGCAGGTGGTGGCCGGTCACGACGGGCTGGTGATCATGCCCACTGGTGGTGGCAAGTCATTGTGCTACCAGATCCCGGCACTGGTGCGCCCCGGCCTCGCTGTGGTGGTGTCGCCGCTGATTGCGCTGATGAAGGATCAGGTCGACGCGCTGCGTGCCAACGGCGTGGCGGCGGCTGGGTTGCACTCTGGCCTGTCACGCGAGGAGTCGCAGGCGCTGTATGCCGAATTGCGCCAGGGCGACCTCAAGTTGCTGTATGTGTCGCCGGAGCGCTTGCTGCTGCCGGATTTTCTCAACCGGCTGGCCGACCTGCGTCTGGCGCTGTTTGCTATCGACGAAGCGCACTGCATTTCGCAGTGGGGGCATGACTTCCGCCCGGAATATGCCCAACTTGGCTGTCTCAAGCAGCAGTTCCCACAGGTACCGCTGGTGGCGCTGACAGCCACCGCCGACGAGGCGACCCGCCAGGACATCCTCTCCCGGCTGGGGCTGCATGAGCCGTTTACCCATCTGGCCAGCTTTGATCGCCCCAATATCCGCTACACCCTGGTTGACAAGTACCGACCGAATGACCAGTTGCTGGCTTGGCTGGCTGATCAGAAAGGGCAGTGCGGCATCGTCTATTGCACCAGCCGCTCACGTACCGAAGAGGTGGCCCGCCTGCTCAGTGGTCGCGGCATTCGCGCCGCCTGCTACCACGCCGGGTTGGCCCGCGAAGAGCGCAGCCGGGTGCAAGAGGCCTTTATCCGTGACGATCTCGATGTGGTGGTGGCCACGGTGGCATTCGGCATGGGCATTGATAAGCCCAATGTGCGCTTCGTGGTGCACTATGACCTGCCGAAGAATATCGAATCCTACTATCAGGAGACCGGCCGTGCCGGCCGAGATGGCCTGCCGGCGGAAGCGCTACTGCTCTACGATCCGGCCGATACCGAGCGCTTGCGCCGTTTGCTGGAGAGCAGCGAGGGGAGTAACGAGGAGCAACGCCGCGTCGAGCTGTACAAGCTCAATCTTATGGCGGCGTTTGCCGAGGCGCAGACCTGTCGCCGTCAGGTGCTGCTCAACTATTTTGGCGAGTACCAGAGCAAACCGTGCGGCAACTGCGATGTCTGTCTCGACCCACCACGCACCTATGATGGCAGCGAGGATGCGCAGATGGCGCTGTCTTGCGTCTATCGCGTTGGCCAGCGCTTTGGTACCGGCTACGTGATTGAGGTGCTGCGCGGCGCGCAGAACCAGCGTATTCGCGAACAGGGCCACGACAAGCTGTCGACCTATGGCATCGGCAAGGCACAGACCCACGAGTACTGGCTGTCGGTGATCCGCCAGCTGATCCATCGCGGCCTGCTGGCACAGAACATTACCCGCCATCTGACCCTGCAGCTGACCGAGGCGGCGCGCCCGGTATTGCGCGGTGAGCAGCGGCTCAAGCTGGCGGTACCGCGTCTGCAGGTGCTGACCCAGCGCAAGGGGCGCGGTCGCGATCATGATGAGGCGGCGGGGGCAGATTACGATATCGGCCTGTTCCAGGCGCTGCGTCGGCTGCGCAAGCAGATTGCCGAAGAGGATGAGGTGCCGCCCTACGTGGTATTTAACGATGCCACCCTGGTGGAGATGGCCCGGCTGCAACCGCGTGATGACGACGAGTTGCTGACCGTGAGCGGTGTCGGCCACCGCAAGCTGGAGCGCTATGGGGACGACTTCCTCGACTGTATTCGCAGCCATCAACAGCGGCAACGTTGAACCAGGTCGGGGGCAGGGCGTGATCCCTGTGCTGGCACCCGGCCCCGGGCTCGGGCACAATGAGGACAACGCAAGGAGACTCCGATGATTGATCCGAAGAAAATTGAAGAGATGGCCCGTCAGGTCCACAACGCACTGCCGCCGGGACTGCGTTCGCTGGGCGAAGAGGCTGACCGCAAGGTGCGTCAGGTGCTGCAGGCGCAGTTGAACCGACTGGATATGGTCAGCCGTGAAGAGTTTGAGGTCCAGACCAAGGTGTTGCTGCGTACCCGCGAGAAGCTGGGTGAGCTCGAGGCCAAACTGGCCAAGCTGGAGCAACAACTGGAACAGGGCACCCCGCGTAGCGAATAACACGGCGTGCGGTGATGCTGGGCAGGATAGCGGGGGCGATGAGGCCCCCGCTGTCGTATCAGCCCTTCAGATACTGGAAGGCATCGCCGAACAGCTGCTGGTCACTGACACCGCGCAGGCGCAGTGATTCACGTACCACGGCGGCCATCTCGAAGCGACCGGCGACATAGATATCGTACTGGTCCAGGCTGGCGAAATCCTGCAGCACCGCCTCGTGGACCAAACCACTGCGACCGCTCCAACCTGTCTCCGGGGTCTGTACTACCGGCACATAGTGCAGGAAGTCGACCTCATTGCACCAGGCCTGCACCTCTTGCCCTTCATACAACTGGCTCTCGTGGCGCACCCCCCAGTACAGCCAGACCGGCCGGCTATTACCGCTGTCGATCAGCGCCTGTAGCAGGGCACGGGCATAGGAGTAGCCGGTACCGCCGGCAATCAACAGGATCGGCCGTGGGCTGTCGTCGCGTAGCCAGGCATTGCCGAGCGGCAGTTCGACAGTGAGCTGCCCCTCGGTGCGCAGCCGCTCCAGCACCTGTCCCGGATAGGCATTGCCCGGCGTGGCGCCGATCTGCAACTCCAGACCCGGGCGCGTCGGGGCATTGGCGATACTGAACGGACGTTTGTCCTGTTCGCTCATCACCACCTGCAGGTATTGCCCAGCACGGAAGGTGACATCGTGTTCAGGGGCGAGGCGGATATGCCAGATATGCTCAGCACATTCATGCAGGCTCTCCAGACGGCATACGAGTCGTTGCATTACGGTTCCTTGGGGCCATCAGGCCGCGTGTCGAAAATTCCCAGACTGTCCCACAGGGCGTCAACCCGCTGTTTGACGGTGTCGCTCATCACGATGGGGCGTCCCCACTCGCGCTGGGTCTCCCCGGGCCACTTGTTGGTGGCATCCAGTCCCATCTTGGAGCCGAGGCCGGAGACCGGCGAGGCAAAGTCCAGATAGTCGATCGGGGTATTCTCCAGCAGCGTCGTATCGCGCGCTGGATCCATCCGCGTAGTGATGGCCCATATTACGTCATTCCAGTCGCGCGCGTTAACATCTTCGTCACATACGATCACGAACTTGGTATACATGAACTGCCGCAGGAAGCTCCAAACGCCGAGCATGACCCGCTTGGCATGACCGGGATAGCGTTTCTTCATCGTCACCACCGCCATGCGGTAGGAGCAGCCCTCCGGCGGCAGATAGAAGTCGACGATCTCCGGGAACTGCTTTTGCAGCAGTGGCACGAACACCTCGTTGAGGGCGACACCGAGCATCGCCGGTTCATCCGGCGGTCGGCCGGTATAGGTCGAGTGGTAGATCGGATCGCGGCGCATCGTCATATGGGTGACGGTAAATACCGGGAAGCTGTCGACCTCGTTGTAGTAGCCGGTGTGGTCGCCATAGGGCCCTTCCGGTGCCAGCTCGCCGGGGCCAATATAGCCCTCAAGCACGATCTCGGCGCTGGCCGGCACCTCGAGATCACAACTCACCGCCTTGACCACTTCGGTGCGACTGCCGCGCAGCAGGCCAGCAAAGGCGTACTCGGAGAGGGTATCCGGCACCGGTGTCACCGCGCCGAGCAGGGTGGCCGGATCGGCACCAATCGCCACCACCACCGGGAAGCGCTCGCCGGGGTGTAGCTCCTGGAATTCGCGTAGGTCGAGGGCACCACCTCGGTGATCCAGCCAGCGCATGATCAACTGGTTCTTGCCCAGCAACTGCTGGCGATAGATGCCGAGGTTCTGCCGCTTCTTGTAGGGGCCGCGGGTGATGGTCAACCCCCAACTGAGCAGCGGGGCCACATCGCCCGGCCAGCAATGCTGGATGGGCAAGCGGGTCAGATCGACGGCATCACCTTGCAGCACCACCTCCTGACAAGGGGCCTGGCGCAAGGTTTTCACCGGCATGTTCAGCACCTGCTTGAACACCGGCAGTTTTTCCATCATATCGCGCAGCCCTTTGGGCGGCTCGGGTTCACGCAGCATGGCCAGCCATTCGCCGACTTGGCGCAGATGGCTGACCTGCTCCTGGCCCATGCCCAGCGCCACGCGCTCCGGGGTGCCGAACAGGTTGGCCAGCACCGGGATGGTATGGCCTTTGGGGCGTTCAAACAGCAGGGCCGGGCCGCCGGCTCGCAGGGTGCGATCGGCGATCTCGGTCATCTCCAGATAGGGGTCAATCTCTTGGCTGATTCGCTTGAGCTGGCCACGCTGCTCGAGCATGGCGAGAAAATCACGCAGATCCTGGTACTTCATTCCGGGTCCTTGAGACGGGGTGACGCGCGCCACCCACAGGCATGACGACAGGGGATGGCAGCAGTATAGCCAGCCTGTTGCCGCACGCCCAGCGTACCCACCACCGCATCCATCGCTGGACTGTATGGGGGATCACCATGCGTGGTTCAAATCACGGCAGATGCGGAAATGATCACATAACCGGAAAATGTAACCGTTTATTATGAACCCGTGTTTTAAGTTTTGCATGGGGGAGCAGAAGGAATGCATAGTAATACCGCAGCGGGTGTGGCCCACCTGCAGGCACAATTGGCGGATATCACCCGCAATAATGAAAAAGCCATCATCATGGGATTTATCGGTGCTGGCTTGCCGGAGATGATCCGTGCGCCCAAACCGGTCGGCATAGAAGGGTCGATGGGCCGGGCGGCGGAGCTGATTGCCGCATCTGGCATGACGGTGGAGTTGGCCAAGGCCACCCATCTGCTGTGCGGCCGTAGCGTCTATCAGGCGATCGCCGATGGCTATCAGGCGCGCATCCTGAATGCGTGAAGGCGGGCGGATCGACCACGACGCGGACTGACCATAAGGCACCTACGGGTGCCTTTGTTTTGGCGCCGGCGTGGCTAGGGCTGCCCGCCCAACTGGCGCAGCATATTCTCGTAACCGCGCTGGAAGCCTTCTCGGGTTTGCAGATCGATGGCCGGCCATTTGGATGCCGGCTGGAATTCGATATGCGGATTGGTGAAGGCGGCCTTGCCGAGCAGGGCAACCCAGCGCGGGTCATACATGCGGTGGCTGATCTTGTCCCACTCCAAGACATGCGCCATCACCGGCTGAAACTCATCCAGATGGGCAATCGCATAACGCGGAATATCCTTGCTGTATTGCGCGGCCAGTGTGGTCACCCCGTCTGCTGTGGTCGAATCGAGTGACTTGTTGGCATCCGAGCGCGCGCGCAGCTGGGCGGTATAGAACCAGAACATGGCGGGCGCCACCTCGCCCTGCTGATACAGGGTATCGGCCAATGCGTAGAGCACCGGCGGCGGATAGATGCTCGGGTCGTTCAGGATCTGTTCCAGCGTAGTGTTGTCACCGCTTTGCAGGCGCTCAATCTGGCGTTGTACTCGCGCCTGATCCAGGTTGGCATGTTCACCGACCGGCGTTGGTGCCGGCGGGTCCTTTTTCACCTGCGGGGTGACGGTCACGCAGCCGGCCAGCCATAAGGCAGCGATGCAGGCGAGTAACAGGCGAATTCGGGACATGCGAGACCTCATGGACGCGTCAACTGGGGCTCCAGCATAGAGAAAAGGGGGCGGGGGCGCAAACGGCCACCGTCGACCCTTGTCCCTGCCGCCGACGGGTTGGTAGACTGCGAGGGTTTTTTTCGTTGCGACCGATGCATGGCCAGCGACTTCGGATACAAGGAATCCTCTGATGAACAAGCTTCATGTGCTCCTGATGTGCGGCGGCGGTGGCAGCGAGCATGCTATTTCGCTGCTGAGTGCCAATTTTCTTGAACAGCAACTGCGCGCCCTGCCGGACGTCGAGCTGGTGCGAGTCGAGCTGTTTGCCGACCACTGGCAGGCGGCGGATGGTCAGCACTGCCAGCTGGGGCTGGATCGGGTGCTGCACATCGGTAGCGAAGCCTGGACCGTCGACTATGTGGTGCCGTGTATCCACGGGTTCCCGGGCGAGACCGGTGATATTCAGTCACTGCTCGATCTGGCCGGTTTGCCCTATCTGGGCTGTGATGCGGAGAGCAGCAAGCTGTGCTTCAACAAGATCAGCACCAAGCTGTGGCTGAGCGCGCTGGGCATCCCGAATACCCCGTATGTGTTCCTGTCGGCGGATGACAGCGCAGCCCATGCCGAGGCCCACCAGGCGATGCGCCAGTGGGGGGCGGTGTTCGTCAAGGCGGCGAGCCAGGGTTCGTCGGTCGGTTGCTACCATGTCAGCGATCCGGCGCTGCTGTCAGATGCCATCCATCAGGCGTTTGGCTATTCCGATCAGGTACTGGTCGAGAAAGCGGTCAAACCGCGCGAGCTGGAAGTGGCGACCTATCAGTATGGTGACCAGTTGGTGGCCACCTGTCCGGGTGAAATCTGCACCCCGGGCGGCGCCTTCTACACCTATGACGAGAAGTACAGCAGTGGCAGCCACTCGACCACCCGCCTGGATGTGACGGATCTGAGTGCTGAGCAGGTAGAGACTATCCGTGCGTTGGCGCTGAAGGCGTTTACCCACCTCAAGCTCAAGGATTTGTCGCGTATCGACTTCTTCCTCACCGACGAGGGCGAAATCCTGCTCAACGAGATCAACACCTTCCCGGGAATGACGCCGATCTCGATGTTCCCGAAGATGCTCGAGCACCACGGCCATGACTTCGGTGCCTTCCTCGCTCAGGCGCTGCGTCGCGCTACCGCCAAGGCGTAAGCCGCCGGTCGTGCGCGGACAGACAATAAAAAACCGGCCAGCTGGCCGGTTTTGTCGATCTGGCGCCGGCAAGCGGCGCACAGGGGGACGTCATTACTTCTGCTGACGCTTCATGGCGTCGAAGAACTCGTCGTTGGTCTTGGTCATCGACAGCTTGTCGATCAGGAACTCCATCGCCTCGATTTCGCCCATCGGGTGAATAATCTTGCGCAGGATCCACATCTTCTGCAGCTCGTCTTGCGGCGCCAGCAGCTCTTCGCGACGGGTGCCGGAGCGGGTGATGTCGATCGCCGGGTAGACACGCTTCTCGGCAATCTTGCGCGACAGGTGCAGTTCCATGTTACCGGTACCCTTGAACTCTTCGTAGATGACTTCATCCATCTTGGAGCCGGTATCGATCAGTGCGGTGGCGATGATGGTCAGTGAACCACCCTCTTCCACGTTACGTGCCGCGCCGAAGAAGCGCTTCGGACGGTGCAGGGCGTTGGCGTCCACACCACCGGTCAGCACCTTGCCCGACGACGGGATCACGGTGTTGTAGGCACGCGCCAGACGAGTGATCGAGTCGAGCAGGATCACCACGTCTTTCTTGTGTTCGACCAGGCGCTTGGCCTTTTCGATGACCATTTCCGCGACCTGTACGTGACGGGTGGCCGGTTCATCGAAGGTGGAAGCGACGACTTCGCCCTTGACCATGCGCTGCATTTCGGTCACTTCTTCCGGACGTTCGTCGATCAGCAGGACGATCAATTCGCATTCCGGGTGGTTGCTGGTGATGCTCTGCGCGATGTTTTGCAGCAGGATGGTCTTACCGGCCTTCGGCGGTGCGACGATCAGACCACGCTGACCCTTACCGATCGGCGAGGCCAGATCCAGTACGCGGGCGGTGATATCCTCGGTCGAGCCGTTACCACGCTCCAGACGCAGACGCTTGGTCGGGTGCAGTGGGGTCAGGTTTTCAAACAGGATCTTGTTACGGGCGTTTTCCGGGCGGTCGTAGTTGACGGTGTCCACCTTGAGCAGCGCGAAGTAGCGCTCGCCTTCCTTCGGCGGACGAATCTTGCCGGAGATGGTGTCACCGGTACGCAGGTTGAAGCGGCGTACCTGGCTCGGCGAGACGTAGATATCGTCCGGACCGGCCAGATAGGAGCTGTCAGCGCTGCGCAGGAACCCGAAGCCATCCTGCAGAATTTCCAATACGCCGTCACCGAAGATGTCTTCACCGCTCTTGGCGTGGGCCTTGAGGATCGCGAAGATGATGTCCTTCTTGTGCAGACGGGCCAGGTTTTCCAGTCCCATGGATTCGCCAAGCTGGACCAGCTCGGAGACAGGGGTATTCTTTAATTCAGTCAGATTCATGGTGGTGAACAGGTATCAAAGGAAAGAAGTCGAAAGGCGAGAGGGTTGCGGAGTGCTTGCTGACGCCGGCCGGTGGGCGAGCCTCTGCGCTGAATAGGTTAGCCTGGTTATCTTACCGGCTACGTTGCATAAGTTAGCACCGATTCGGCACAGCGTCCACGCTGGCGTGGACATAAACAGAAGGAGCGCCTCGAGGCGCTCCTTAACGGTATTACAGATTGGCGTCCAGGAAGTCCTTGAGCTGGCTCTTGGACAGGGCGCCGACCTTGGTTGCCGCGACGCCGCCGTTCTTGAACAGCAGCAGGGTCGGGATACCGCGGATGCCGTATTTTGGCGCGGTCTCGGCGTTCTGATCGATGTTGAGCTTGGCCACCTTCAACTTGCCGGCGTATTCGCCTGCTACTTCATCGAGGATCGGTGCAATCATTTTGCACGGGCCGCACCATTCAGCCCAGAAGTCGACCAGTACCGGGCCCTGGGCCTTGAGCACGTCTGCTTCGAAGCTGGCATCGGTCAGCTGAACAATCTTGTCACTCATCTACCACTCCAGTCTCATGTTGATCATTTGTTGGAAAATAGCACCAACAGATGTAAATAAAGGGCAAACTGTTGCCCTATTTGAAATGATCCTGTTTTATATTGCAAGCCCAACCTGATACCCTGTCCACCATGAGCAAAACACACTTAACTGAACAAAAATTCGCCCTGATGGGCCTTGAGCCCCCGGTGCTGGCAGGTCTTGAAGCCAAGGGATTCCATTATTGCACGCCGATCCAGGCGCTCTCCTTACCGATCCTCAAAGCCGGTAAAGATATCGCTGGCCAGGCACAGACCGGGACCGGCAAGACCATCGCCTTCCTCGCCGGCCTGTTTAACCATCTGTTGACCCATCCTGATGCGGAAGAACGCCAGACCAAGCAGATCCGTGCGCTGGTGATGGCGCCGACCCGCGAACTGGCGATCCAGATCCATAAGGATGCGGAAGCCATGGCGGCGACCACCGGCATCCGTCTGGGCCTCGCCTATGGCGGCGAAGGCTACGACAAGCAGCTGGCGGCGCTGGAGGCCGGTGTCGATGTATTGATCGGTACCACTGGTCGCATCATTGATTACGTCAAGCAGGGCATCGTTGACCTGTCGCGGATCCAGGTGGTGGTGCTTGATGAGGCCGATCGTATGTTCGATCTGGGCTTTATCAAGGATATCCGCTATCTGTTCCGCCGCATGCCGGCCCCGGCCCGTCGTTTGAACATGCTGTTCTCCGCCACCCTGTCGCTGCGCGTGCAGGAGCTGGCCTACGAACACATGAACCAGCCGGAGCATGTGCAGATTGAGCCGGAGCAGATGACCGGCCAGCGCATCAAGGAAGAGCTGTTCTATCCGTCGAATGACGACAAGATGCGACTGCTGCTGACCCTGATGGAAGAGGAGTGGCCGGACAAGGCGATTGTGTTTGCCAATACCAAGCACAGTTGTGAGGACGTCCACGCCTGGCTGGAGGCCGATGGCCATCGTGTCGGTCTGCTGACCGGCGACGTGCCGCAGAAGAAGCGCCTGAAAATCCTTGAGGATTTCACCAAGGGTCAACTCGACATCCTGGTGGCGACCGACGTGGCGGCGCGTGGCCTGCACATCCCGGATGTGACCCATGTGTTCAACTACGATCTGCCGGATGATTGCGAGGACTATGTGCATCGCATCGGCCGTACCGGTCGTGCCGGCAAGAGTGGCCATTCGATCAGCTTCGCCTGTGAGGATTATGCCTTCAACCTGCCGGCGATCGAAGAGTACATCCGTCATCCGGTGCCAGTGAGCAAGTATGACCGCCAGTCGCTGCTTGAGGATATCCGCGCCCCGCGCCATATCCATCGTCACCGCGCCGGAGTGAACCGTCCGCTGCGTGATCGCGCACCGGCCGGTGGCCGTCGTCGTCCGCCCAAAAAGGCTTGATTGACGGAGCGCCATGGTGAATCCATCCCCGCTCTACGCTGCGATTGACCTCGGCTCCAACAGCTTTCATATGCTGGTGGTGCGCGAGGTCGCCGGTGCGATTCGCACCGTGGCCCGCGTCAAACGCAAGGTGCGGCTGGCGGCGGGGCTGGATCACGAAAACCGACTCAGCCAGGAGGCGATGGCCCGTGGCTGGGATTGCCTGCGTCTGTTCGCCGAACAGCTGCAGGATGTGCCCAAAGAGAATACCCGTATCGTTGGCACTGCCACCCTCCGTCTGGCGACCAATGTCGACGACTTTCTGCGCGAGGCCGAACGCATTCTGGGTCACCATATCGAGGTGATCAGCGGCGAGGACGAGGCGCGCACCATCTATCAGGGGGTCTCCTGGACCTCCAGCGGTGAAGGCAAGCGTCTGGTGATTGACATCGGCGGTGCCAGTACCGAGATGGTGATCGGCGAGCAGAGCGAGGCCAAGCTGCTCAACAGCCTGCATATGGGCTGTGTCACCTGGCTGAAACGCCACTTCCGCGATGGGTTGCTCAACGAGGCCAACTTTACCGCTGCCATTGACGCCGCCAAGGCGGTGCTGGCACCGGTCGCCGCCCACTATACCGCGCTCGGCTGGACCACCTGTGTCGGTGCCTCAGGCACGGTACAGGCGTTGCAGGAGATCATGGTCGCCCAGGGGCGTAGCGAACGCGTGACCTTAAGCAAGCTGCATGAGCTGCGCGAGCAGGCGATGCAGTGTGGCCAGATGGATCAACTGGTACTGCAAGGCTTGGCGCCAGAGCGGTTGACCGTGTTTCCGTCCGGCCTCGCCATCCTGATTGCGGTGTTCGAGTGCCTGCATATCGATACCATGACGTTAGCCGGTGGCGCACTGCGCGAAGGGCTGATCTACGGCATGGTCGGGCGCAAGCGCGACTGTGACGCCCGTGAACGGACTGCCGATAGCCTGATCACCCGCTACCAGCTGGATCGCGATCAGGCGGAACGGGTACGAGATGTTGCCTTGCAGGCGTTTGCCCAGGTGCAGGGTCCCTGGCACCTGAGCGAGCTGTATGGCCGGCCGATGCTGCGCTGGGCGGCGATGCTCTACGAGCTGGGGCTGTGTATTGAATACAAGAAGGCGCCACAGCATGCCGCCTACATCATCGACAACATCGATATGCCCGGTTTTACTCCGGCGCAGAAGCAACTGTTGTCGGCGCTGGTGCTCAACCAGCGTGACGATTTCCACCTCGATGTGCTGGAGCGGCAAAATGCGGTTTCGCAAGCCCAGGCTTGTCGCCTGGTGCGCTTGCTGCGAATCGCCATCATCCTGTGCATGCGCCGTACCGAAGGCACAGTGCCGGCGTTTCGCTTGACGGTGCAGGCTGATGACGAGGACGGGTTGCTGATTTCGCTGCCGTCCGGCTGGAAGCAGGTGCACTATCTGCGGGCTTCCGAACTGCAGGCGGAGGCAGAGCGGCAGACCGGTCTCGGCTGGCAGACGCAAGTCGAAGAGTTACCCGTCTGACGTCGACCCTGTTGCACGGGCGACCTCGCCCGATGGTCGGCTGCGTGCGTTAAGGGTTAGTGATCGGTCTCGTGGCTCTCTGCCACGGGCGCAGGCTGGTAGTTCCGACACCAGGCCAGAAAGTCGCGTTCATCCATCGGCGCCGCCACCAGATAGCCTTGAATGACATCACAGCGATGCCGTTGCAAGATGGCGCGCTGAGGTTCGGTCTCGACCCCTTCGGCAATGGTCTGCATGCCGAGCGCATGGGCCAGCGCAATCATCGCATCGATCACCGCCAGCGCACTCTGCTCCTCGCCCAGCTCATGGACGAAGGACTGGTGGATCTTCAGCGCGCGCAGCGGCAGGTGACGCAGTCCGTTCAGGTTGGAGAAGCCGGTCCCGAAATCGTCAATCGTCAGGTGCGAGCCGGCTTGGTGCAGTTGGGTCAACACCCCCTGCAGACGCGGGATGTCCGGGCTGAGCATCTGTTCGGTCAGTTCGAGTTCGATATCCGCCGGGGTGAGTTGATGCTGGACCAGCATCGCATGCAGCTGGGAGATAAAATCGCGCTGCTGCAACTGGTGGCGGGAGAGGTTGATCGACAGCGGGATCTGCGGCAAACCAAGACGGCGCCAACGGGCCAGATGCGCACAGGTCTCCTGCAGTAACCAGCTATTGAGTTGCTGGATCTGTCCGGTCTCCTCGGCCAGCGGAATAAAGCGTCCCGGCAAGACCAATCCCAGTGACGGATCGCGCCAGCGCATCAGCACCTCAGCGCCGGCCAACTGTCCGCTGGTGGCATTCACCTTGGGCTGGAAGAACAGCTCGAATTCACCGTTGTCGAGCGCACGGTGCAGATGCTGCTCCATCTGCAGGCGCTCCAGATTGCGCTGATTGAGCTCTGGCGAGTAGAACTGACAGTTGTTACGCGAATGCTCCTTGGCCAGATACATCGCCGAATCGGCATTGCCGATCAGAGTGTTGGCGTCGGTGCCGTTATCCGGATAGAGCGAGATGCCGATACTGGCGGTGACCACTAGCTGCTTGTCCTCCAGCTGGTAGGGCTGGCCGAGCGCTTGCAGCAGTTTCTCGGCGAGCAAGGCGGCGTCCTCCATGCTCTGGCAGCCTGGGCAGAGAATGATGAATTCGTCGCCACCGACTCGGCTGACCGTGTCCCCCCCGCGCACCCACTGGCGCAACCGCAGGCCGACCTCGCGCAGCAGTTGATCGCCCATCTGATGGCCGAGGGTGTCGTTGATGTGCTTGAAATGGTCAAGGTCAATAAACAGCAGTGCCAGACGGTCGTTGTCGCGCTGGGCCTGGCTGATCGCGACCTGTACCCGGTCGAGCAGCAGGCGACGGTTGGGCAGACCGGTCAGCGCATCGTGGAAGGCCAGATATTCGATACGTGCATCCTGCCGTTTGCGTTCGGTCATGTCGGACACACTGATGATCAGATACTGCACCTCGCCGCCTGCGTCACGTACCAGGCTGATGGATACCCAGGCTGGATAGTAGTCGCCATTGCGTCGTCGGTCGGTGAGCTCCCCTTCCCAGGCGCCGGTTTCGTAGAGCACCGCCAGCAGGTTGCGGTACAGGCTGGCGTGCTCCTGTCCGGCGCCGAGTAGCCAGGGGGTGGTCTGTTGCAACTCGGCGACACTGTAACCACTCATCTGCTCGAAACGCGGATTGACTGACACGATATGGTGCTGGTGGTCGGTGATCAGAATCCCCTCATGGCTGGCCTCAAAAACCCGTGCGGCCAAGCGCAATTGATCCATCATGGTCCGGTTGCGGGCCTCGCTCTGCTCCAGCGCCAACAGGGTGGCGTGGGCGCGCAACAAACACTGCACGCGATAACCAATCATGCCCCAATGGATCGGTTTGGTGATGAAATCGGTGGTGCCGGCGTCATAGGCGGCGCGCACGGCATTCAGGTCGTTCAGCCCGGTGGCGACCATGATTGGCAGGGTCTCTCCGCCCGGCATCTGTCGCCAGGCACGACAGAGATCGAGCCCATTGCCGTCTGGCAGCATCACATCCAGAATCACCAGATCCGGGCGTTGGTGGGCAAAAGCGCGGCGGGCCTCATCCAGATTGACACACTCAATCACCTGCAGGTGGCAGGCTTCCAGACAGGCGCGCAGCATTAAACGCGTGGTGGGGTCATCCTCCACTACCAGTATGCAGGGCTCGGGCCTGTCGGTGGTCATGCTGACACCTCCGGTCATCCTTGTGGCCAATCGCTTATCAGGTTAAGCGTATGTCTGGGGGCGCTCGCTCGCCATAGGCAGTTGTTTTTTATGGCATGCCGGGTATCGCGATGGCCATCACCTAGCTAGAGTTACCGCAATTTTGCTTAAAATCCAGTCAGAACAGAAGATAATCGCTTTGAATGCACAGGGTGGCAGCAAAAGAGTCTGTTTTTGCCCACTAGCGGTCATGAGGCGCACCGGGTGCGAGGGGACGACCAGTACCAGGTGGCGGAATGGCGAGCGGGCCGCGGGATGGAGGAGCAGACGTGGCGACGGCGCCGCCACGTCTGATGACGATCAGTGCCCGCTGCGGCAGGTACGGAACAGATCCAGTGCCGGGTCGTAGACCTGGGTATGGATATCCAGCAGGCCGAGTACCGAGTGGAACAGGTTGTCGTGGCTGGCCGGCTGGCTGGCCGCCTGCTGGCGCAGGCAGTCGAGGTTCAGGCCGGTGCTTTGGGCAAAGGCCGGCGAGATCCACTGCACCATCGGAATATGGGTCTGGTATTCAGGGGCGAGGGCATACGGTGCGCCGTGCAGGTAGAGGTTATTCTCACCCAGCGATTCGCCGTGATCCGACATATACCACAGCGCGGTACGATAGCCGGTCTGCGCTTTCAGCAGATCGATGGTCTTGCCGAGGAAGTGGTCGGTATAGAGCAAGGCGTTGTCATAGGCATTGACGATCTGCTCGCGCTGGCACTCCTGCAGCTTGTTGGTACGGCATACCGGGGTGAACTTCTCGAACGCTGGTGGGTAGCGCAGGTAGTAGGCTGGACCGTGGTTGCCCTTCTGGTGCAGCACCAGCACCAGGTTGCCCGGCTTGTCGGCCAGCCGTTTCTCCAGCCCTTGCAGCAGGATCTCATCGAAACACTCGCCATCCCGGCACAGTTGCGGGTCCTTGGCCTTGCTCAGATCTTCGTTGGGTACCCGGTCACAGGTGCCCTTGCAGCCGGAGTTGTTGTCACGCCACAGCACCGGGAGCCCGACGCGCTGCACGATATCCAGCAGCCCTTCCATATGCTGGCTGCTCTTGTACTGCTCGCGGCTCATTGGCGAGAACATGCACGGCACCGAGGTGGCAGTGGCCGTGCCGCAGGAGGTGGCCTTGGGGAAGTTGATCACGTCGCGTGCGGCGAGCTCGGGTGTGGTTTGTCGGCTGTAGCCGTCCAGGCCGAAGTTGGCGGCACGTGCGGTCTCACCGACCACGATGACCAGCAGCAGCGGTGGCTGGCCAGCGCTCGCCTTGGCATCGCGGGTGGCATCGGTGCCCACCGGTTCAAGGACTGACGGCTTGCGGAACCAGCTGTGATTGACGTAATCACCGGTGGCATAGACCACGTTGGCCGGGGTGAACAGACGGCGGACCTCGCGCTGATTGCGGAAGTAGGAGGCGTAGTCCTGGAAGAACAGCCCGGCATTGGCGCCGATCACCGCCAGCGCGGCCAGGATCAGCCCGGCACGATAGAGCAGGGCGCGCGGCCAGCGGCCATAGCGGATTGGCAGGCGCCAGACCAGTACTGACGGCAGGATCCCCGCCAACCCGATCCAGGCGGCCAGCTTGAGGTTGAACAGTTCTGCCGCTTCGGCCGGATCCGTCTCGAACACGTTCTGCACCATATCGCGGTCGATATAGATGCCGTAGGAGTTCATAAAATAGGCGGCCCCGGCGTTGCACATCAGCAGCAGGATCAACAGCGGTTTGCCAACATAGGGCCATAGTACCAGGCTGAGGATAAGGGTCATCAGACTGGTGGTGACCAGACCGATCGAAGCGCCCATGCGCCACAGGGTGGTGCTGTCACTGGCAAAGAACGCCAGCGTGCGATGCCAGAATTGCTGGTTGCCAGCCAGTACGAAAAACAGGGCCAGCAGCACGATCAGCTTGATGGCACCCAAAGAAAAACGGGTCTTATTCACGACGGTCATCCATAGACGGGGGACACAGACAGGCCGCGGAGTATGCCACGGCGATCGCGCACTAAACCAGCATCAGCTTAACCCAACCTTAAGGTAGGACGATGGGGCGGGGGAAACGCCACCGCAGTGGGTGGCGTCAGCGATGAGGCGAGGGCGCGAATTAGCGTTCGGCTTGCAACCAGCCCGCTACCCGCTTGGCGAAGTAGGTGAGGATGCCGTCGGCACCGGCACGCTTGAAGCAGAGCAGCGACTCCATGATGCATTCGCGTTCTTTCAGCCAGCCGTTCTGGATGGCCGCCATATGCATGGCGTATTCGCCGCTCACCTGGTAGGCGAAGGTCGGCACACCGAACTGCTGTTTGACACGGTAAACCACATCCAGATAGGGCATCCCCGGTTTGACCATCACCATGTCAGCGCCTTCGGCGATATCCAGCCCGACCTCATGCAGCGCTTCATTGCCGTTGCCCGGATCCATCTGATAGGTCTCCTTGCTGCTACGCCCGAGGTTGCCGGCCGAGCCGACGGCGTCGCGGAACGGGCCGTAGTAGTGCGAGGCGTACTTGGCGGAGTAGGCCATGATCTGGGTGTTGACCAGACCATGCTGCTCCAGCGCATCACGGATGGCGCCAATGCGGCCATCCATCATGTCGGATGGGGCGACCACATCGGCCCCGGCCAGCGCGTGTGACAGTGCCTGTTTGACCAGGGTGCGGGTGGTCAGATCGTTGAGCACATAGCCCTGGTCATCAATGATGCCGTCCTGACCATGAGTGGTGTAGGGGTCGAGCGCGACATCGGTGATCACGCCGAGTTGCGGGAAAGCCTGTTTGAGGGCGCGCACCGTGCGTGGCACCAGCCCCTCGGCATCCCAGGCGCCAGCGGCATCCAGGCTCTTCTGCTCGGCCGGGATCACCGGAAACAGCGCGATCGCCGGGATACCGAGCGCGACCAGTTCGGCCGCCTCGTCGAGCAGCAGGTCGAGGCTCAGTCGCTCGACGCCGGGCATGCTGGCCACTGCTTCACGACGTTGACTCCCCTCCAGTACGAACACCGGATAGATCAGATCGTCGACGGTCAGGACATGCTCGCGCACCAGACGACGGCTGAAGTCGTGGCGCCGTAGACGGCGCAGGCGGCGGGCAGGAAACGGAGCAGGAACAAACTGCGTCATGACAACACCTCATCAAGCTGGAAGAAGGCCCGACTGGTCGCCCGGGTATGGGCAAGCAGCGCCGGCAGCGACTCGCCACGCAGGGCGGCGACGGTGGCGGCGATATGGGGCAGATAGGCCGGCTCGTTACGCCGGGAGGTCGGGCGCGGGGTCAAATCCCGCGGTAACAGATAGGGGGCATCGGTCTCGATCATCAGTCGGCCAGCGGGAATGCGCGGCACCAGGGCGCGCAAGTCTTGCCCGCGGCGCTCATCGCACACCCAGCCGGTGATACCAGTATGCAGGCCGAGGGCGAGGCACTCGTCGAGTTCGTCGGCGGTGCCGGTAAAACAGTGCAGCACGGCGCCGCGCAGGCGAGGTAGCCAGGGGCGCAGCAGGGCAACAAAGCGCGCATGGGCGTCACGACAGTGCATAAACACCGGCAGGCCAAGCTCGGCGGCCAGCGCCAGTTGGGCACTAAACGCATGTTCTTGATCCGGGCGCGGTGAGAAGTCGCGGTTGAAGTCGAGCCCGCACTCGCCAATCGCCACCACCTGCGGCTGGCTGGCCAGTTGACGCAGGGTGGCGGCGCTCTGTTCGTTCCAGTGCCGGGCATCGTGCGGGTGGATGCCGGCGGTGGCAAAGGCTTGTCCCGGCCAGTGGGTGGCCAGTGCGGCGGCCTCGGCACTGCCAGGGAGATCGGTACCGGTCAGGATCACCGCCTCGACGCCGGCAGCCAGCGCGCGCTGCATCACCTCGAGACGGTCGTGATCAAACTGGCTGCTGGTCAGGTTCAGGCCGATATCAATCATGCGCTGTGGGCTCCTTGTTGCATGCTGCAGCATCAGCGGCGGCGGCCAGTTGGGCACGGCGGCGTTCATAGTGGCGGCCCAGCACGATGCCCAGCTCGTAGAGCAGGCAGAGCGGGATGGCCAGCATCACCTGCGACAAGACATCCGGCGGAGTGAGCAGCATGGCGATGATAAACGCCGCGACGATAAACCAGCGGCGGAAAGTGACCAATTGCGCCGGGGTGGTCAGGCCGGCCCAGCACAGCACGCAGATTGCCACCGGGACCTCGAACGCCATGCCGAACGCGAAGAAGGTGCTCATGATAAAGCTGAGGTAGCTGGCGATGTCGGTGGCCAGCGTTACCCCTTGCGGCGCGGTGGCCACCAGAAAGGCAAACAGCAGCGGACAGACCACCCAGTAGGCGAAGGCCATGCCCAGATAGAACAGACCGGCACTGCTCACCACCAGCGGCAGGATCAGCTTGCGCTCATGCAGATAGAGGCCGGGGGCGACAAACGCCCATAACTGCCACAGTAGCCAGGGAATAGAGATAAATAGCGCCACATGAAAGGTCAGCTTGATCGGAATCATGAATGGCGTGGTGATGTCAGTGGCGATCATCTGGCCGCCACTGGGCAGGCTGCGCAGCAGTGGCAGGGCCAGCTGGTGATAGAGGCCGTTGGCCCACGGCAGCAACAGCAGGAACAGCACAGCCACCACGCCGAGCGACCACAGCAGACGGCGGCGCAGCTCCAGCAGATGCCGAATCAAGGGGGTCGCCGTATCACTCATGGCTGGTCTCCGCGCGGGGTGGTCGGGGCCGCGGTCTGTACTGGACTGGCTGCCTTGAGGGCTG